>NZ_JBFRBC010000079.1:0-1565 GCF_040932045.1 Microbulbifer sp. TYP-18 | reverse complement strand
ATTTTGCCGTGGGCGTTGAGTGGCAACGCCTCCAGCGGCTGATAAAACGCCGGCAACATATAGCCCGGCAGCTTGTCCCGGGCCTCACTGGCGATGGCATCTACCCGTGCCTGTTGTGATGCCGTTAACTGCTCTTCAGTATCCGCATCCGCGGTATCGAGCTTGAGGAAAGCCACCAGCCTGGTGTCGCCCTGCGTGGTTCGGGGACTCACCACCGCCTCCTCAACCCCCGTGCAGCGCCTTAATTGCGCCTCCACTTCGCCAAGCTCAATACGGAATCCCCGCAGCTTTATCTGCTGGTCACACCGCCCCAGGATTACAATGTCACCCGCGTCCCCATAGCGGGCCAGGTCTCCGGTGCGGTACATGCGGGCACCGGGAACATCGCTGAAGGGATCCGGATAGAAGCGATCCGCGGTCAATCCCGCCCGGCCATAGTAGCCGCGCGCCACACCGATACCACCGATATACAGCTCTCCGACCAGGCCTTCCGGCATCAGTTGTCCTTCCTGGTCGACGATATAGTTTCGACAATAGGGCAGGCTTTTACCGGCGGGGATCACGGCGCTCCCCTGGGTCGAGCGCAGGGGGTGTACCAACGACGCGTCTGTGCATTCGCTCGGGCCGTAGTAGTTGATCACTTTCAGCTGCGGATAGTTGGACCACAGGCTCTGCAATCGGCGGGCATCGATGGGTTCCCCTGCCAATACCAGGGTATCGAGCCGCGAAAACGCCTCGCGGTTGTTGTCCAACTCCGCCAGGGCAAACCAGGCACTGGGGGTCAGATTGCTGTGGTCAATCAGACCCGAGCGGAGCTGTTCGAGCAGCCGGTCCGGATCAAAGTCATCGTCGGCCAGGTGCAACTGGTTGCCATTGATCAGGGGCAGGAAAATATTTTTCTGACTCAAATCAAAGCTGGTGGCAGTGATCAGCAGCGTATTGCTGTCGGCAGTGGTTTCCGTCAGTGTGCTATACCACTCCATCAGGTGGCTAAACCCGCGGTGTGTCACGGCCACCGGCTTGGGCTTGCCGGTACTGCCCGAAGTAAAGATGCAAAATGCCAGGTTATCCGGATGCGGCTGAACCTGCCCTACGGGCTCCGCTGCCGACTCCACTTGCGGATCATCCAGCAGGACTCTGGCGAGTGCGGGCATACGATCGGCTAAGGTTGGCCATAGGGATTCCTGTTCCAGGCGACCCCGCTGCGACACAATGAATTTAGCTTCTATGCCCGCCAGCATATCCACCAGGGTTTCCACCGGGTAGCGGCTGTTCAGCGGCAGATAACCGGCACCGCACTTCAATACCGCGAGGATGGCGACCACCAACTGTTCCCCGCGGGGCAGATATAAAGCTACCGGGTCATCGCAGCTTACCCCCAGGGCCAGCAGCCTCTGTGCCAGGGCATCGGCGCGGCGGTTGAGTTCACCGTAGGTCAAACTGCTCTCGGCCCCGGTCACCGCTATGGCATCGGGACTTCGCTCTACCCAGTGCTGCACTCTTTGGTGAACAAAAGCCGGCGGCTCGGAAAATTGAGTCGGGGCGTTGTAGCTCTCCAGTTGGCG
>NZ_JBFRBC010000078.1:0-2267 GCF_040932045.1 Microbulbifer sp. TYP-18 | reverse complement strand
TTGTGGCTCCTGAGGTCGCGGGTTCGATCCCCGTCAGCCACCCCAATATTCCCCATCTAAATCAAAGACTTACGAATCCTGCCCAGTGCGGGTTTTTTCGTTTTGGGCGCTTGTGTACGAATTCGGTGTACGAATTTTACCCCTCATCGGCTTTTCCCAGACTTCGGGCTGTATAAAATCACAGGTCTTCATAGCCTATTCTTCTTCGTCTTTTTCATCGTCACACCCCTTGTTCAACGGTATTACCCGGTCTGGTGTGCGGTTGTAGCGCTCTGCCATCGATGTCGTTTTGTGACCAGTAAAGCGTTTTACGTCACCCTCGAAATCACTGGCTGCTTTGATCTTTAAGTCGTGGAAGCGGAAGCGCTCTTTGATAACCCCGGCAGCCAAAGCTGCTCGTTGTTCGCGCTGCCAGACTGCATTAAAACCCGTGCGGGTAAAGCCTTGGCCAGTGCGCCCTCTGATGATGTGTGCAGTTTGAATTTTGGCTGTAGTGTTCCCTGCAAGAGCGCGGTCCACTGCACGTCGCAAAGCTGTATTCCAAAGCTTGAGCTGTTGTTTTCCGGTTTTGGCCTGGATGATCAGCAGACCGTCTTCCTGAATGTGATGCCGGGTTAGGGCGAGAATATCTTGTTGGCGTGCAGCGCACAGGTAGGCGATTTCCATGGCACATTGATGCATGACATGCCCCCTCTCGCCTAACCAGCTCCAAAAAGCCTTATATTCGTCGTCTTCCACGTAGCGGCCGCCAGGTGATTCCGAAAAAGGGCGTACCGACCTGGTAGGGTCTTCGATCGACACAAAGCCCCGGGCTTTGCCCCATTTCATAATGATTCCCAGAAAAGTCCGTTCGCGATTAGCTGTAGCGGGGTGCTTGGCACCTCTGGAGTCCATAAACATCTGCACCAAAGGTGAGCTGACAGCGTCTGGCTGCATTTCACCAAACACCGCCGTAATTTTTTTCGCGTAACGCAGGTAATCGTTCTGTGTGCTGGGTTTTAGATACTTGGTGTACTGAGGAGAGGCAAAATACAGATCCAGGAGGTCGGCTACAGTGAACTCCTTTTGTACCTGCCCAGCCTGCCAGCGTTCATAGGCGATCCAAACTTCTGATTTACTGGCGTCTGGCCCGGCAAGATGTTGTGTAGGTTCTCCGTATTTGCGTACCCGATAACCCCTCTTATACCGTGCCACATGAGGGGGCATCCAGGCGTTTTCAGGATTTCGGCGTCTTCCCATTAATTTATAGCCTCCAGGTTGAACCCAAGAGGGGATTTGTTATGTCTTGGCCGTGAGGCCAATTTGGACTGATTGACCATATCCCAAGTAACAGCCGGTGTACCGTTCTTGCGCCGGACATAGGGAATCTGGTTTTCTTCCAGCACTTTTTTTTGTACTTCCGGGGATCGGGCCCCGGTCAATCTGCGCAATTGGGCGTCGGTTAGTATCTCGCTCATCGTTCTATCCTGTAAACACTGGCATGATTAAATCTGCGCCTACCTTCCAACTGGCCACGGTAAGGGTTGTTTGGGTGTTGGATTTACCATTGGAATAACCTTACCGTAAGGCGTTGCAGGAACTGCTCCACACCTCCTGCAGGACGGGGTGGGTGGATGTATACCTAGCCAGATTGCCGGCACTGTTACAGGGCCATCGCAGCGGCTACAGGTTCCTTTCACTATATCTGTCATTGCTTTGCCTCCATTCGCTTAAATTCAATAACCCATATACGTACTAATAAATGCAGCAGCTAACTTCGCATTGATTGCATTGCCATAACCGCGCAATCGTCCCACTCTTGCGGGAGCCCCATTAGCCAGCGGGAATGTGCCGGGTTCAACTGGCCTGAACTTTCCATCTTTGCAGCCGAGCCAGTCAGGGTTTCGCCAGAAGCCGTTAGTCGGACCGGGGATATTAGCTGCACTTGGTGCGCAAGAGCTGTTACAGACTGCCCCGCAGATGTTCCCTTTTTCCTCTCCAGAGCTCTTTCCGGTGTACCTCCTGGAGTGCTCGCAGTTGGCGTACCCCAGCCGGCCAGTGTAGCTTGTGCACTGAGAGGCTTTCCTCGCGTTTGTGACCACCTTTTCTGGTTGAACTCCTCGCTGGCCGACTCGCTTTTCCAATCCCGCGCGGCTGGCGTTGCCCATCCGATCTTCAGCAACGAAGTAGAGGCGCTGCCGGATGTTCGGAGCACCGACGCCCGCAGCGCATAAATCGAGCGCCCCGCTGGTGTAGTTCGCTCCTTCCAGGTCAGCCTGTACAAGGTC
>NZ_JBFRBC010000077.1:0-1654 GCF_040932045.1 Microbulbifer sp. TYP-18 | reverse complement strand
GGGGTCTCCATACTCATCGGCCATCTTTGAGCTTGCCGGAGAGCGTGGGGCTGCGGCGGCCACTATTCGAGCTAAGGGCCACACAGCCAAGGTGCTGGTGACGACGATGCGGCCATGAAGGCCCGGCACAGTGATTACACAGACCCAAAGTACGGCAGTGTATGCAGTGGTACCGAAGCAGCCATAGGACTGACAGTACTTTGAAACAATGGAGGCAATGCGCATGAAGAGTTTCGCGATTAACATCATTGACCGCGTTATCGCGCGATGGTGTTTGGCTATAAAAAATACGCTTATTAACTCTAACGACGAGCCCAATACTCACCGCTATCACTTCCTATGGCCCGACGAATATTGGAGTGACGAGCACGGGCTGGTTAACGCTCGCCCATGGTATTTACCGTTCAACGTGTTCCTTCACAATTGGATCAAGAGCGATGACGGTCTCCTGCATGATCACCCCAGATGGTCCATCACCATCGTTCTCAAGGGTTGCCTGATTGAGGAAACGCCAACGAAGTATAAGTGGCTGAAGCCTGGAGCTGTTGTTTTCCGCTCACGGAAGTATGTTCACCGAATAATTGTGCCCAAGACGCATGAGGGCAGCGTGTGGACTCTTTTTATCGTCGGAAGACGTAGGTTCAAGCAATCCTACTATTCCAAATCTGGCGAACTAAAAAAAGCATACACCGGAGGTGGTGTCACTGTTGGCGAGGATGACGCGGCATGAGCAAGAAAGTTAAAGAACGCCCGATTCCATACAGCGCGGAGATGATCCGTGCTCTCCGGGCAGGCATGAAGACGAATACGCGGAGGATGATAAATCCGCAGCCGGAAATGCGCGAGGGCGGTCAATGCCGCGTGCGTATCAATGGAGATTGGAACTTAGGTCCGGCCGACGTTCTGTTGCGCGATGCGATGCCCAGGTTCGGCTGCCCCTACGGCCAACCAGGCGACCGACTCTGGACGCGCGAAGCCTGGCGCACAACTGCCGATCTCGACCACCTGCCTCCCCGCGACATCCCGAAGGACGCACCAATCTGGTACGAGGCCGACGGCCCAGCGCCAGCGCCGCAGTTCGGCCGGTACCGACACGCCCGATTTATGTGCCGATGGATGAGTCGCGGTCTGGACGAGATTACTGGTATCCGTGTGGAGCGACTGCAAGACATCAGCGAGGAGGATGCCAAGGCGGAGGGTATAACTCCGTACAAGTGTGGTTGGAGCAATGGGGAGATGGGTCCGTTTTCACACCCTGTTCTCGCCTTCTTTACCCTATGGGATTCCATCAACGGCGCCGGCAGTTCGGATGCCAACCCCTGGGTATGGGTTGTTAAATTTAAGCGAGTGGAGGCTAAGCAATGACCGACATAGTGAAAGGAACCTGTAGCCAGTGTGGTGGCCCTGTAACCGTGCCGGCAATCTGGCTAGGTATACATCCACCCACCCCGTCCTGCAGGAGGTGTGGAGCAGTTCCTGCAACGCCTTACGGTAAGGTTATTCCAATGGTAAATCCAACACCCAAGCAACCCTTACCGTGGCCAGTTGGAAGGTAGGCGCAGATTTAATCATGCCAGTGTTTACAGGATAGAACGATGAGCGAGATACTAACAGACGCCCAATTGTCCAGATTGACCGGTGTTACGTCCCCAGA
>NZ_JBFRBC010000076.1:0-1805 GCF_040932045.1 Microbulbifer sp. TYP-18 | reverse complement strand
ACCCGACCGGCGCAAAATGCGTATGCACTCGCCTCCACTACCAATCAGCGTGTAGAAAATACGCAAACGGAAAGTGTGAGTGGCAGTGCCATTACGAATTCGTTTACCCGTCCACCTGTACAACCGTACACCTATGCGAACACGGCCATTATTGCGGAGCAGTTTACGGATTCGGAGACACAAGCCCTGACCGCAACTAGTTCGATAAATAGCCGGCCTGCCCAGTTAGAGGGAGGGCTCACTTTCTCGTCTACTGCGCTCCAGAATATTGGTGGCGCGCGATCAGAAAGTGAAACGGTGACCATTTATCGTGAACACACCAATGTCGATTCGACCAGTACCAGTACCAAGTTAAAGGCAGGGACCTTTACTGCGAGAACTGCTAGTACAGATTATACGAATGAGAAGTTTCATAGTTGGGTTATTTCTATCACGGTTTCTCGAACAGATGCTAGCTTGCCTTCCGGGTACGACGGAACTTTTTCTTATTCTGTAGGCAGCAGAACCTGGGACGGAAGCGTAGATCTGACGAGATATTTTGGCGATAACCTGCCAGCGGGTTCTTATAAGGTGGATGTGGTTGCTTCTGAGAAGCGGGAAAAGTTTCTTTATGTCAACCTTAATCCTGGAGAGCCCGGTGGTGAAGTATGGGCATGGATTCCGGACGGTACATTTATCAAATATACGTATTCTCAAAGTAGGACGCGTAATGTAGGGACCCGGATCAAGTGGTACGATCCCTCTACGGGTAAGAATAAAATTACCAAGTTCTATTACAGGAGTGGTAGCGGATCCTGGGTTGCAAAAAGTTTTTCGGCAAGTGGCCACTGGAATACAGCGAGCTTTGATAACCCCGCCAGCGGGACTTATAGCTTTCGTGTGGATTATCTTTCCGGTACTGAGGTTATGCTGCGTGGAGAGAATAGCTACACAACCATTGCGACTTCCAATCAGAGTAAAAGTACCCTGTTTAAGGCACAGGTCAAGTCTGTGTCTGGATCATCGGCTGTAAATAATTATTCAACCGCTACTAACATAACCTCCATTAAAGCAGTTGCCACGAATCAAGCTACCGGGCAGTCCTATACCACCTGGACTTATCCACAGGATATTTCTGGGGACGGCTTTGCGTGGAATGGCAAAATCAATTTGCGTATTGGGAGCAAGCTACCCAATGGTAAGTATGACGTTGCATTATCTATTACCAAGAGCGATGGAAGCACGTCTTCCGACACCTTCGTGTACGAGGAAGGGACCCAGTATTTTTATGATGCAACCGTGGTGACTTGGCCTGTTGCTGTCCAGCCTGATGGTGCTTCGGTTGTGTTTAAATATCGCAGCTCAGGCAGTGATAACTGGATTGACGCTTCGCCGGTACAGAATGGCGCCAATCACCAGGCAACACTAGAGGTGCTGGAGAGCGGTGACTATGAGTATTTGATAGAATATGTCAACGGCAACCAGGTGGTTAAATCCGCTACTGGAATTTTTGTGGTCAATAAAACTGGTAATGCCACCGACAGCAGTTCTTCTACTGCGAACTTTAGTTTTTCCTCCACTAAATATGTTGAGGTGGGCGCCTCTTCGCGGATATCTGGATATTTTAGCGAAGCTTTGGCTGGCACAACATCGCGAGTCGAAGTTACGGTCCGCGATAAATTGACTGGGGAGGTGGTTTCCACTGCTTCCTCTTTTCCCGCGGATTACCTGGCCTGGCTTAAAACGGAAAACCCCACTAATTATACCTATAACGGCAATCTCAATCTCTCCGAGGACTTTGTCCGTCACCGCTTTAACACCAGCCA
>NZ_JBFRBC010000075.1:0-2581 GCF_040932045.1 Microbulbifer sp. TYP-18 | reverse complement strand
CATGGGTGGTTTGGCTGACGCTGCGGCCGATAAAGCGGCCGACGATGCCGCCCAGGCGTTTAATGAATCGGCCCTGACTCAGCAAACGGTTGGCACCCTTGCGGGGGCGGCGACTGGCTATGGGCTCGATAGAAAGCAATCGATGAAGCCCGGTTATGCACTGGAGACCGAGGCGCTTCCAGAAAACCAGACGGCCGATATTGGACTCAACTACGGCCAGATAGTGGGGTAATTCAGTATGGGTGCATTCGATAACGCAATGGATCAGAGGCGCGATCAAGCGTATGGGGCTAACTCCGGGCGGGGAGGTGTGTATTTTGATGGAAGTGCGGAGAACACGCTAGCCAGGATTTACCGCGCCGAGTGGCAGGATTATCTAAAACGCTTTGCCCCTTATGAGGACAAGGCCATCGACTTCGCCACCAACCCCGAGGCAGTGACCGAGGCGGTGGACCGGGCGGGTGAGGCGATGGATCAGAGCTTTGCCACTTCAAAGGAAAGCCTGCAGCGGGATCGCAGTCGCTTTGGCCTGTCGATGAGTCCACGGGAACANATCGTCAACATGGGGCAGGGCAAGTCGGCTACAGCCACAGCGGGCATGGGTGGTTTGGCTGACGCTGCGGCCGATAAAGCGGCCGACGATGCCGCCCAGGCGTTTAATGAATCGGCCCTGACTCAGCAAGCGGTTGGCACCCTTGCGGGCGCGGCGGCGAGCTATGGGCTCGATAGAAAGCAATCGATGAAGCCCGGTTATGCACTGGAGACCGAGGCGCTTCCAGAAAACCAGACGGCCGATATTGGACTCAACTACGGCCAGATAGTGGGGTAATTCAGTATGGGTGCATTCGATAACGCAATGGATCAGAGGCGCGATCAGGCGTATGGGGCTAACTCCGGGCGGGGAGGTGTGTATTTTGATGGAAGTGCGGAGAACACGCTGGCCAGGATTTACCGCGCCGAGTGGCAGGATTATCTAAAACGCTTTGCCCCTTACGAGGACAAGGCCATCGACTTCGCCACCAACCCGGAGGCAGTGACCGAGGCGGTGGACCGGGCGGGTGAGGCGATGGATCAGAGCTTTGCCACTTCAAAGGAAAGTCTGCAGCGGGATCGCAGTCGCTTTGGCCTGTCGATGAGTCCACGGGAACAGGCCAGCGAAAGTCGTTCCAACGCAGCCAGTGGAACCGCCGCGAAGCTGGCAGCGAGAAACAATACCCGGATGCATGTGCAGGACCGTCAGCAGCAGGTCATGTCCGGCGCGGGCGCCATCGGGTTGAGAGAAGCGATTAGCGAGGGCCGTTAACCATGAGTGGATGTTATGGACTGATCAGTGCTGGGTGCAGCGAAAAGTTTGAACTGAAACAGGATGTTGCGGTAGCCAAAGGTTAGATACTTTTGGCTACCAACTATAACTATTTTCTAAGGTCTATGCCAGTGGCCTCACAGCGAACTCCATTTGCGTCCTTATCGATAATAATACCAACAGTTGCGCCTGAATGAAATGCAGATAAAGCCAGCGAGAGAGAAGCTTTCAGCCTATCCGGGCCATGATTAATTGGGGTGAAATACGCATAACCATATTGGCAGTCGCTTATGCTAGAGGTTCCCTCATAGGTAATAACGAAGCCTCCATCTGGGTCGTGCACCCATACTCTCTTAATCGTACCGATGTACCATGCAGGATCTGCTAATACGTTAGAACTTAAAGCCAATAAAAAAGCTATAGAAAGTAATTTTCTCATAATTATTCCATTGAAATCTTTTATGTCGGAAACGGCCTTTGTGTATGTTGGCCACAAGCTAAATGTGCAGAAATGTGGACCGTTGCTTGTGGTTATTAGCATGCCGAGTATACCGCATGGCCTTGAAGACTAAAAGAATACCGAATGAGGTTTGCTCGGCTACCCCCACTAGATGTGCGGGACCATAGAGGAGCTTGACAACCATGAATAGAGGTTGTGGGCCACTCAGTGTTGGCCGTGATGAAAAATGTGAGGGAGCACGAGGGGATCTGGTAGCCAAAATCCAGGTGCTTTTGGCTACCATTTATACTTATTTTCTAAGGTCTATGCTGAGTGCATGGCAATACTCACCATTTAAGTCCTTGTCGACTACAACACCAACTGTTGCACCTGCGTGAAATGCAGATAATGCTATTGATAAAGAATTTTTCAGCATTTCTGGACTTTGAACAGAGGAGACAAAATATGCATATTGGTGCTTGCAGTCACTAAGGCTATTAGAAGTTCCCTCATAGGTAATGATAAAGCCTCCATCTTGGTCCTGTGCCCATATTCTATTAATGGTTCCAGAGTAATATGCAGGAGCCGCAAATGCGTTGGAACTTAAAGCCAGTAAAAAAGCTATAGAAAGTAATTTTTTCATCTTCATCCCATTGAAATTAAAATTTCTTTTCTGCCGAAAATACTATGTGCGGCAAATTGTATATGGCCGGCACAAGTTAAATGTCTATAAAACTAGGCCGTTATTTATGGCGATTAGCGCGCCAACTATACCGGATGAGCTTGAAGATTAGAAGAATGCCGAATGAGGCTTGCTTAACTGTACAGGAGTTTGACAA
>NZ_JBFRBC010000074.1:0-1870 GCF_040932045.1 Microbulbifer sp. TYP-18 | reverse complement strand
TCTGGGGACGTAACACCGGTCAATCTGGACAATTGGGCGTCTGTTAGTATCTCGCTCATCGTTCTATCCTGTAAACACTGGCATGATTAAATCTGCGCCTACCTTCCAACTAACCACGGTAAGGGTTGTTTGGGTGTTGGATTCACCACAGTCCTATGGCCGCTTCGATACCGCTGCATACGCTGCCCTATCTCATATCTCGATCACTTATACATTCTGAAAACAGGGCCCCGTACTGGCGGCCCTAGCGGTCACTGCTGACTGAGTGCGCCGGGGCGCTGGCTAAAAATTGCTTGCGAGGGCGTCACCGGCCCTCTGTAGATCCATATCCAAAAGCCACTCGTGGACTTTTGATTCGTGAACGCGATAATGCCTGGCGAGAACGCCGATGATTTGCTGATCCGAAGGCCGGGAATTCTCGGCGGTGGTTTGCCTGATCGAGCCGAGTTCGCGAGACGCCGAGATCTCTGCCGATTGCGGCTCGATTTTTTGTTGCACCTGCTCTGCCTGCTGGCGCTTTTGATCTGCGGCCTTATGCTCTGCAATCCTTGCCGTGATCGTTGCACGCAGGTCGTCGTTGTCTTTCAGTACCAATTGCTGGGCATCTGCAAACAGTGTCTCGTAGCCGGCGGCATCACTGCGTAGGGTTTCCAGGTTCAGGCGGATCTTATCGGCGATCTGGTTGGCCTCGATTTTCGCGCGGGCCAGTTCAGTATCTACTGCATCACGCAGACTGCTGATTGTCCTTTTGCTTTTCATGACTCCAGGGAAATCGGTGATGATGGCAGGCATACGGATCTTGCCACCCAGCGTCTTGTTGATCTGTTCGATATGCGTAATCAGCGTATCAGCTGCAGCCATGGCGATTTCTTCGCGGATCTCCTTCTTGCGTGCCTTGACCAATTTCTCAAGTTCTAGGCGTTTGCTACGTGCCTGCTCACTAATATCGTCGATAGCACGGAACAGCTCGTCGATGCTTTGGGTTTGACTGAGCGCGTGATCCTTGGCGGCGCTCAGGCGCTGTTCGACCTCTTTGCACCATTTGACCGTCTGTTCTGCATCCGCGAAATGCTGGTCTGTTTTAAGTTCGGTATTAATGCCTTTAAAGACGGTTAGAGCATGGTCTTGAAACTGCTTGAGGTTACTGGCGGTGACCATGCCGGTGACTTCGATACGTAGTGCCGGCAGTGTTTCAGGAGTTTGACCGGTAGCTTCGACCTGCTCAGTCTCTGGCTTGTAGTTGGAAAGGTCTTCCGCGAACTGCTGCCATCCGGCGATCAACGCGGCTCGGCGCTCAGGTACCGAAACGTATTCCATGCTGTAGCAAGCGTCCGGCGAGCCGTCAGAAGTTGTGAATATCGCCCGCTCTGCGCCACTGACAAGGAGTTGGTGCTCTAGTTGCCAGTAATAATGCGGTTCGAGATTGCCCTCGCGTACACTGTCAGCGAGCCCGGCACTGTATAGCTTGTGCTCCCAGATCAGTGACTCATCCATGGTTATGCCATCGAACGATGCTAGATAGGTTCCACAGTCACTCACTCCAGTCGCCGGGAACAGCTCTTCGCCGAGTTCGTGCTCGATATGTCCCCGAATGGATGCTTCGGCTTCATGGCCTTTTTGGAAAAGCCGGTATTGGGCGTCAGTTATTCCTTCACTGAGTCCTGTCGCCTTTTCTTTGATGAGTTGAGAGCGGGTTTTGTATTTACTCTCTCCCATCATCGCTGGTGCTTCGCTGGCGGTGAAGTAGTTGACGCGTGCGGCGTGCCACTCCACGCTACCTTGTGTCAAATTGAGAATTTTCATTACGCGGCCTCCTGAGTACCGATATTCAATATGCGCTGGCGCTGCTGCTCGGTGAGTACAGCGCGGC
>NZ_JBFRBC010000073.1:0-2044 GCF_040932045.1 Microbulbifer sp. TYP-18 | reverse complement strand
GAATGAAATCACGCAAAGTGAGACCCAGTGGAAATACAGCCTGTTCGATAAGGAGGATCAGTTAATTACGGTGGTGGATGCTCCGTTGGATACCCCCGTTGACAACCCCGACCTGGATCTGAATTGGGAGGTTGTAAATAGTGGGGAAACGGTACAGAACGATATCAGCAGTAGCAGTAGCACGGGTGGTGTGCCCACTGCCGGCAGTCGCAACAAAACCACCAACAGTACCAGCACCTCCACCGTCTGGGTGGACCTGAATGGTGGCAGTATGCCCGCGGCAACGGACGAGGCGGTGGCTAATGCCCTCAGTCTGCCCGCCGAGCGCGCGCAAAGCACCACCCGTGACAACAACATCAACTACGTGGACGACGAGGGCAAGGGTTTTGCCAGCAACCCCGGAGGTGTCAATGCCGTCAACGCCAGCCTGTCGTGGGTGGACAATACCGACGAGCTGACGCATCTGGCTGCCAATGACCCGCGCCTCAACTTTGAAGACCTGAATCTCACCGCGCAGCTGCAGAGCGATCTGGCGGGGCTGCTCGGCAGCACCAGCTACCAGCTGGATGGCACCGGCCAGGGCAGCCACAGGGGCTATATCGAGCGGGATACCCTGCACTACTACACCAGCCGCCAGGTCACACTCGATAGCGGTCGTACCATCACCGTGTTTACCAACCGCATCGAAGTGGAAGAAAAGTTACATGTGTTTGTGCCCCTGTCCCACGGCGGCACGGAAAATGGCTGGCGCGAAGTGGTGATTACCACCAACACCTACAATTACGATGTCACCAGTGACTTCCTGCAGGCGGATGACAGCGCCGCGGACAGTGTGCTCGAAGATGCACAGAACAACCCGTTGACGTTGATGCCAAGTCTCGATTGGGCCGTGGACAACAACATGCTTACCCTCGATAGCAGCGACGTAGTCAGCGTGTTTGGGGCCACCGCCAAAGTCAAGGTGCTGGCGAGGAATGACAGTGGCACTGTGGTGATGAACAACACCCAGTACAACTGGAGTGACGGCATGGCGATTGCGTTGGATCCCAGTGCCGCCGCTGTTTCCCTGACGTTTGTTGATCCCGACGGGCTGGTGTTGCACGCGGTGGATCTGTACAGCAGTGTGGCCTCTCACCAGAGTGGCAGCGTGGGTCTGCCGGGTGAGGGGGTAGGCCTGGAGCATTTACCGGAGGTAAACAAGTTCTGGTTGTCTGCTGGCTATCAATCCTCCAGGCAGGGCAGTGGGTCCAGCACCCACTTTGCCTACAATGACTCGGTGAAGGTCAAGGAGACTACCTATGCTGCAGTAGGAGGACAAAAAGCCATAAGTAATCCGGGACAAGTTGATACGCAAAAACTTATTGTTACTTACGAAAACGCTGGAACAAATCAAATAAGTAGTGAGCTTGCCTATTCTGAGCCAGGATTTTCATTTTACGATATTACTTATGAGCAACTTGTCACAATAAATGTCTCTGGGCTGCCCCCATCGCAAGGTGCTAGCGTGGTAATTGACGGTAGGACTGTCACAATTCCAGGAAATGGAAGGCATCGCCTTTCTAGCGGATTTCAGATCAAGCGATTCCATCACCAGAATTGGTACCAAGGCCCTACAGATGTTTCGATAAAGTTATTCAATACTGAATTTGGGGAGAAGGTAATCGCGCATGGTGCTTCAGGGGGCACACACTCTTCCGAACCTTATGTTCGTGTGTTCGGGCTGGATAGTTCTGCCAAGACAGTAGAGTTCTCGGCTGATGGTAAAACGGTAACTTCATCTGTTGCTAATGGCCTGGCCGACCTGGATACCAGCTCGATGGCCAGTAGCAGCAATCTGGCATTCACTATGACAGTGAAAGACAGCAGCGGTACAGTCATCAACGAAGCCAAAGGCAACTTCAATAACACTGCCCCGGCGACGGTTAACAACCTGACCAACGCGGTTACCAAAAGCGTCAAGACGAACACCTATAGCCGCAATACGTCTTCCGATGGCGACAGTTATACCTCCGTCTTCTACTCGCAGACCGGCCTTTACAACCGC
>NZ_JBFRBC010000072.1:0-2124 GCF_040932045.1 Microbulbifer sp. TYP-18 | reverse complement strand
GATAGTGTATTCGGCTTCGGCGAAGGTCAGTTGGCTCATGATTGAATCTGTGTATGTTGGAAATGGGGTAAATTATGCCAGACTGAAGCAGTTTTTCAGAGGTTCCCTAACACCTCAACCAGTGCCAACCATGCCGAAAATTCTCATAATAAGTTATTTAAGTAATATAACCAATTTTAAATTCATCAAGTAACAATCTAAAGGACGCTTAATGAAACCATCAAAAAAATATTTATTTTTAATAATCTTGTTAGTTAACAGCGTGGCGTTATCAAATTGCGGCTTTGTAAGATCCCAACATTACAGCAGTAGTGCCGTTCAATATTTGTACCCGAATGAGGATGAGCGCATTGAAAGCCCAGGCATTCCGCAGTTAACCTTGCCATTGAAAGTGGGAGTTGCTTTTGTTCCTGAGGGAACCAGAGGGAAGCAAACCCTTACCGAAAAAGATAAAATAGATCTAATGTATGAAGTCAGCAAGAATTTCAAAAAATTTACATTTGTAAAATCAATAGAATTAATTCCTTCAGCTTACTTAAAAAAACAAGGTGGTTTCACGAATTTAGACCAAATTCGAACTATCTATGACATAGATGTCGTGGCTCTGCTTTCGTATGACCAAACTCAATTCACCGACGAAGGCATAGCTTCAATAACTTATTGGACACTAGTGGGAGCCTACGTCATACCTGGTGAAAAAAATGATACTAATACAATGGTGGATGCATCGGTTTACGATATCCAAAGCCGTAAAATGTTATTTCGTGCTCCGGGCATCAGTCATATAAAAAGCAAGGCCACTCCAGTCAACCTTTCAGAGCAATTGAGAGCTGACAAAATAGACGGCTTCAAAGAGGCAAGTAAAGATCTTGTTACAAATCTGGAGATTCAACTGGAGTTATTTAAAGAAAAAGTGAAAGAGCTACCAGAAGATTTCCAAATAGCGCACAGCCCTGGATATACAGGCGGCGGAAGCCTTGATGCCGCAACTGTAATCTTCTTAGCACTTATTAGCGCATATTTCTTCTACTCCAGAAGAACCAAGAAAACATAGTAATGGGGCAACTGATATTTTTAGCCTTAGTTACTCTGACAAGCTTGCTAGCAAGCTTGTCATCTAATTTTTCCTCCGCTCTCGTTTTCGATCGCAATGCTATTTTCGATGGTGAAATTTGGCGTATTATAACCGGCCATCTTGTCCACTTTTCCACCACACACCTGACTTTTAATCTATTCGCCTTTTTGGTTTTAGGCTATGTGATGGAGAATAAAAAATACCCAAACCCTTATATATTCTACTTTAGTCTATCCATGATTATTAGCATCTGTTTACTAATCTTTAAGCCCCACATGAATTACTATGGGGGCTTGTCTGGAATCGCTTATGGCATTCTATACTATTGCGCATTAATGGGTATCAAAGAGGCACGCCCCTGGCAGACCATATGTCTCTTCGCAGTCTTTTTTGTTCCCATTAAAATAGCTGTAGAGATATACATCAATGCATCCCCTCTCCCTTCGGGCAGTGGTAAATTATTTATCCCGATGCAAACCAGTCATATTTCAGGATGTTTAGTTGCTATAATTTTTTATCTTATTGGGAATAGAAATAAATCAAGTATTGCTAAAGCGTATAGGGATATGTAAAGAAATTCGAAATATTGCAGCAGGAATTTTATCTCTACCGGTGCGCCCTTATAGATTTTCTGAAGTTGGCACAGCTCTTATTCGAAGCCTATTGTTTGACCTTCAGAGCATTTTAGTGGGTGCTATAGGATTTTTTGTTCGAATGCTTATCTGCTGAGCTGACTACGGACTCTCAAGCCCTCACACTTCGTGATACCTCATCGGCGGTGCTGCAAGTTGATATAAATCAATATTTGTTAAGAAGTGGATCTAACACAGAAAAGAAAAAGACCGCAGTGTTTCCACTGCGGTCTTCCTTTAGACTAGATCAGTCGAGACTACAATTACTCGATGATCTTGGCAACAACACCTGCGCCAACGGTACGACCACCTTCGCGGATCGCGAAGCGCAGCCCGTCTTCCATGGCGATGGGGGCGATCAGAGTGACTTTCATCTGGATATTGTCACCCGGCATCACCATCTCGGTGCCTTCCGGC
>NZ_JBFRBC010000071.1:0-2125 GCF_040932045.1 Microbulbifer sp. TYP-18 | reverse complement strand
GAATGAAATCACGCAAAGTGAGACCCAGTGGAAATACAGCCTGTTCGATAAGGAGGATCAGTTAATTACGGTGGTGGATGCTCCGTTGGATACCCCCGTTGACAACCCCGATCTGGATGTGGGTTGGGATGTGAACAACGATGGCTCCGAAGTGACTAATGTGGTGGGCAGCGATGCGGGTACTGATCCCACTATCACTGGCATCGGCGATGCCGAGATAACCGGTAGCAGTGTGTCTCCTCCTTCCACGGTCTGGATCGATCTCAACAGCAGCGGTATGCCCAACACTGCCGATACCTATGTGGAGAACAAATACGGTATACCCGCCGAGCGCGCGCAAAGCACCATCCGTGACAACAACATCAACTACGTGGACGACGAGGGCAAGGGTTTTGCCAGCAACCCCGGAGGTGCCAATGCCGTCAACGCCAGCCTGTCGTGGGTGGACAATACCGACGAGCTGACGCATCTGGCTGCCGATGACCCGCGTCTCAAATTCGAGGGACTGGGCCTCACCGAGCAGCAGAAATCCGACCTCCTCGAGTTGATGCCGCGCATTGCACTTAGCATCGATTCGAGCACCGGTTCGAGTAGCGGCTCAAGCACCGACCCAGGCATCGACCCGCCAGACATTGATCCCGGTGAGTTACTGCCCAAACCGAAAGGCTATATCGAACGGGACACCTTGCACCACTATACCAGCCGCCAGGTCACACTCGATAGCGGTCGCACTATCACCGTGTTTACCAACCGCATCGAAGTGGTGGAGCAGGTGCATATTATTATGCCCAAAACCGTAGGTGATACCGAGTACGGATGGGAGGAAGTGGTAGTTACCACCAACACCTACAATTACGATGTCACCAGTGACTTCCTGCAGGCGGATGACAGCGCCGCGGACAGTGCGCTCGAAGATGCACAGAACAACCCATTGGCGTTGATGCCAAGTCTTGATTGGGCCGTGGACAACAACACGCTTACCCTCGATAGCAGCGACGTAGCCAGCGTGTTTGGGGCCACCGCCAAAGTCAAGGTGCTGGCGAGGAATGACAGTGGCACTGTGGTGATGAACAACACCCAGTACAACTGGAGTGGCGGCATGGCGATTGCGTTGGATCCCAGTGCCGCCGCTGTTTCCCTGACGTTTGTTGATCCCGACGGGCTGGTGTTGCACGCGGTGGATCTGTATAGCAGTGCGGCCTCTCACCAGAGTGGTAGCGTGGGTCTGCCGGGTGAGGGGGTAGGCCTGGAGCATTTACCGGAGGTAAACAAGTTCTGGCTGTCTGCGGGCTATCAATCCTCCAGGCAGGGCAGTTCGAGTAGTATGAGCCTGGCTTACAATGACTCAGCCAGAATCGATGAGACTACTTATGCTACCGAGGGCACCGAGTCTGCGAGCTATCCAGGGAAAGTGGAGGCTTATGGGGATGTAACGGTTACTTACTCCAGTGTTCGCATGCAAATAGTAGGGAGTGAGCCTTTGGCGGGTGGTGGCGAATATTACTTTGACGCCGTAGCAAAAGTGACATTTACGGTTTCGGGTTTGAGAGACGCTACTGGTGCAAAAATAAATATTAACATTAATGGTATAAGCTCTAAATCTGTCACTGTTACTGCTAATGGTACCTATACCGTCGACGGCCCATGGGACCACTATCGAGGGACTACATATCCGAATCGGGATATCACCGTCTCTATGACCACTAACGGCCAAACCTGGGGTGCCTATACCGGCAGTGGAGGTGCTACCAAAACCTCTCCAGAACGGATCAAAGTTTATGATCTTCCCCCCGGTACAGAATCGATTAAATTTGTTGCCGATGGTAAAACCAAAAATGTAGACGTGCCCACCGGGCAGAGCTGGGTCTATGTCGATACCTCGTCGATGAACAATAGCGCCACCAGCCTGGCGTTTGAGTTGTGGGCCTACAGCGGCAACAGCCAAAGTGGTACGGTATTGAACCGTGCCAGGGGCAATTTCAATAATGCCAGTGGCGGCACGGTGAGCAATATCACCAACGCGGTTACCAAAAGCGTCAAGACGAACACCTATAGCCGCAATACGTCTTCCGATGGCGACAGTTATACCTCCGTCTTCTACTCGCAGACCGGCCTTTACAACCGC
>NZ_JBFRBC010000070.1:0-6814 GCF_040932045.1 Microbulbifer sp. TYP-18 | reverse complement strand
AAACCCGCTGGGTTTATATGTATCCCGTTTAAGTAATACCGGGCGTCATCTTTTGCCCTGAATATCGCAGCTGCTCGAAGCAGGCAGGCCGGCAGTTTTATTGCGTTTACGTCGCTCATTTTTCATTTCCCTGACCGGTGCGAACCGCGCGAACACAGGCGAGGTTGTAGCGAAAGTCGTTGCCGACATCGCCGTAGCGGAAGTGGACCGCCCAAACAGCAGCGTCAGTCCTGGCGAAGGGGGTGCTGGTCCAGTACCAATGGTTCTTGGTGTCCGGGAATTTTTCGGTGTCGATAGCCGGATCGTGGCGGGAGCGGTCTACCAGGGTTGCAAGCTCGTCGACACTGGGCAGGCGCCAGCCGTTGCCGAGTTCAGTCACGGCTTCCACTGCTTCCTCGTGGGTAACGAATTCGCCATCGAGGAGCGTTTCGCTCCATTCGAGGTTGGCGTTTTCGGTTGTGGTGGTTGTGACATTCAGGTTTTGCATTATGTCCTCCGGTTAAAAATGAACTCTCAATCTGTTCTGTTCATTCGATCATTCCGCATCCTGCTGCGACTGCCTTAGGTCCAGCACATCGTCTTGCCAGCCATCCCGCGGAGGCTTCCAGTTGGGGTTCGCCTTTCGGTTAATTCCGGCACTTGATAGCCCGCCGACATGCAGATAAGGAAGAGCACCGTTTGGTGTGACAAAATGGGCCGTGTAGAAATAACGGTTTGCCGCCTTCCCTCTTCTCCCGCATGAATCCCTGCTGATTAAAACCGGTTTCACATCAAAGTAGTCACTCTCATACCTTGAAAAATGGCCCACTCTAACTTCACGCACAGGGAGGTACACAGTTACTCTCTGCACAGCCTCTTTCTCGCTCATTTTTCATTCCCCTGACCGGTGCGAACCGCCCGAACACACGCGTAGTGGCTGCGGCGGTTGACGTCGACAATGCCGCAGTAGAAAGCGACAACCCAAACAGCAGCGTCATTCCAGGCGCAGGGTGTGCTGGTCCAGTAAAAGTCGGATTTGGTGTCGGGAAATTTCTCGGTGTCGATGGCCGGGTTGTAGCGGCTGGTGTCCACCAGCGATTCCAGCTCTTTGCGGGTCGGCATGCGCCAGCCTTCGCCAAGTTCTGCGATCGCCTGTTCGGCGGCTTCGTAGGTAACGTCGTGGCCGTCGAGAAGCGTTTCGCTCCATTCCAGCTGAATGCTTCCGGCTTCAGTTTTGGTTTCGGTGTTCAGCGGTTGTACTTCCATGGTTTCCTCCGGTTAAAAATGGGCCCCTTACTGGCGGCCCTAACGGTTACTACTGACTGATTGCGCCGGGGCGCTGGATAAAAGGGATTACCACTACCGTGATCCAAAATCGTCTTTGACCCTGGTGATTATTTTTCTGTTGGTAGGGATATGGTGTTCACTGTAGGGCGAGGCTTGGCCAATGTGTTCCTCAAAATATGCAAGGCAGGCTTCAAATCCGCCATTGTCCTGTCGCTTGGCTAATTCCTTGTAATGGTTCCCCTTCAAAATGAGGCGCAAGCTGTTATCTTCATATGTTGGGGTATAGCCAGTGATGATAATCGCTGTTTCTGGCCCGCTAACAAACAATGGGTTATCGTCAAGTTGCAAGTAGTAGTGTTTGGTTTCGGGCTGGTCTTGTTTCTCAGTAAAACCGCCATTCAACTGGAAAACCCGATTGGCTGCATCTTCTTGGCTTGAGTGATCCGACTCCGGCTCCCACTGACCATCTGGTGTATAGAATCCAACGGTCCAAAGTTCGGATTCCATTTTCTTATAAACGTACATGTCCCTCTCCTTAATTTTAATTACAGCTGAGTTTACTTACCCTTACTGTTACTGCGTTTTTCAATGTCCAGGGTGTTGGTTAAAAATTGCTTGCAAGGGCGTCACCGGTCCTCTGTAAATCCATACCCAAAAGCCACTCAATGACTTCTGATTCAGGGGCGCGGTAGTGCTGGGCAACTATCCCAATAATTTCTTTGTCGGTTGGGCGCTCATGCTTCAACGCGAAGGGTCCGTGATTAGCCGAGTCGCTGTTGGACGTTTCAGTTATTGCCACTGACGGATGACGGGCGGTTGTCGACTGCTCTGGGCAATTCAGGGCGACTTGATTAGCTTCTTCCGGTTTCGCTTGAGCCTTGGCCTGTTCCTCGTGAAAAATGCGCCGACGCTCTTCCTCCAGGCGGGTGCGCTCTTGCGCTTCGTGCTCTGTGATTCGGTTCTTGATAACGGCCTGCAGGTCTTCAGGCTGTTTCAGAACCAACTGCTGGCGGTCTGCAAACAGGAAGTCACAGCCAACTTCGGTCAAGGTCTCAAGGTTGCTCCGGATCAACGCGGCTGTTTCGGTAGCCTCGATCTTTGCCCGGGCGACCTCGTTGTCTGCGGCATCACGGAGGGTGGCAATAGTGCGCTTGCCCTTCATGGCAGAATTGAAGTCGGTGATGATCTGCGGGAGGGTAGCGCCGGACAGCCCTTCGTTCAGCTTTGCAATGTGCGTGTCCACCGCTTGGCGGCCATCCTGGGCAATTTGGAGTTTGATAGCCTTCTTCTGCTCTTTTACCAGCTTCTCGGCCATCAAGCGGTTATCGCGGGCCAGCTGGTGCAGCATGTCCTTGCGACGCTTGGCATTGTCCACGGCTTCGACCTGGGCTAGTAGCTGAGCTTCTGCTTGTTCCAGGGCGGATTCCGCTTTCTTGAGCGCTTTCACTTGGGCTTCGAGATCTGCGAAATCCTGGTCGGTCTGGGGATCACGGATCAGCATTTCGTTGACAAAGTGTTGCAGGGCAGACTCGAAGCGATCGAAGTTCTCGGTAACGATCAGCGAGCCGGCCACCTGGATGGATACAGCCGGCAGGTCTTTCGGGGTTTCCGCCACCGGGTTCTCTGCAATATCTCGCGGCTGGTGGCTGGCCAAGTCCACGTCGAATTGGTTCCAGCCAGCTCTAATAGCTGCCAATCGTACCTGGGTGCTGGTATACCAAAACCAGTTGCAGTTCGCCTGGGTGCCGTCGCTGGCCATGAACAAGCATTTCTCGGCACCAGATACCAGCAGCTGCTGGTCCATCTGGATCTTGTAATGTTCGTCCAGGGTTTCCATCGTGGCGGTACGCAGTTCTTCATTAATCAGCTTGTGCTCCCAGATCACGTCCTCCAGCATCGTGATACCGTCGAAGCTGGCCAGAAGCTTCTCATCGTCATCAAGGGCAGTGGCCGGGAATAGCTCGTCGCCGATGATTTCCT
This sequence comes from Microbulbifer sp. TYP-18, assembly GCF_040932045.1. NCBI lineage: Bacteria > Pseudomonadati > Pseudomonadota > Gammaproteobacteria > Cellvibrionales > Microbulbiferaceae > Microbulbifer > Microbulbifer sp. TYP-18. The sequence goes on along the minus strand of NZ_JBFRBC010000070.1, from coordinate 3,568 downwards.
CCGCGATCACACGGGCGGCAGCCTCTGCTGCGTGACCCTTGTTGAAAATAGCCTGCTGGGCAGCGCTAACTTCTGGGGTGATAGCAGTAGCCTTCTGCTCCAGCAGCGCGGAACGGGACTGGTACTTACTCCTGCCCATCATGGCTGGGGCTTCGCTGGCGGTGTGATGTTGTGCGCGCAGAGAGCGCCACTCGGGACTACCCTGGGTGACGTTGATGGTTTTCATGCGGTCTTCTCCAGTTTGGCGACCTGCTCATCGCTGAGGGTGTATTTGCTGGCCAGCGACGCGATAACGTCACTGGCTGATTTCTTGCCGGACTCAACTACGGGGAGGTACTTCTCGACGGTTTCCTGCGGGCAATGAGGCAGCACGGCGGGCTCTTCGATCACAATCTCCGCCTTACCCATGTCGCGCTCAGTCTGCTCTCCGATCCGCTGGGCTTCGTCATCGTCGTAAATTCCGACGAATCCGAACGCTAGGCGAGCACACTGGATCATGGCCTTGTGGCGAAGAAAGCGTTTCGTGTGGGTCTGCCAGGGGCCTTTCATGCCTTGCTTGAACGGTTCCCGGTAAACTTCGTCCAAGTATTCACGGACAACGACAGGGCGGCTGCGGTCTTTCCGGTACATGACGCACTCGACCCATTCGTGACAAGGCTTGTCGCAGCTGCGCGGGGTTACGGTGTCGTCGGAATATCGGAATTCCATCCCGTCGAATTCGCAGTGGCTGTTGATGATCCGGCTCCAGCCATCCACACCAACAACCGGCACAATGCCGTTTTGCTTGTCGGGGAAGGCATAGATTTCCCGAGTGAACGGGTTTAGCTTGTACTGGTCGGCAACCACTAGCAGGGCCATCATTTGCTCATTGCTAGGGGCCGATCCGTCGCGCTGTTTAAATGCAGTGGCCTTCAGAGTCTCGAACATCTTTGCCCCGTCAACTGCATAGCGGTCTGAGAATTTCTCCACCAAGCTTTTCTTCGTGTTCATTGCAATCCCCTTAAATGAATGTTTCTTCGCATTCCCAGTTGACTTTGCGTTTAGCCGCTTCCTGCTGCGGTTTCCTTTGTCGTTGCGGGGTAGGGAAGGGAATCACTTCCCCGCGTTTTGCCCCGCCCAGATCACAGATGGCATCCTCTTCAGCCCAGCTGGTGTCACGCAGCACCAGTGACAGGCGTTCCCGCACAATGGCTTGGGTTTCATCGACCCACTCCCAACGCTTCAGATCGCCGACCGGGTAGGGGTTTTCACAGTGGCCCCAGCGCTGATAGGACTGGCGGCAGCGCTCGCGAATGGATTTGCAGACCCCTTCCCACCATTCCATGTCACAAGCGCGAACCACGGTTACTTTCAGGCCAGGAAACAGGTAGCTGGCACGGCGGCTGGCGGTTACCAAAAGGGCACTCAATGAACCGTTCATTCCAGCCAGCCCCAGCAGCGAGCCTCGGTTGAGAACTCCTCAAAGTGCTCCTCGGCAATGTGCGCTATGGCTTTGCGAGCGGCTTGTTGGAGCTTGATTCCTGCCTTTGCTGCGTCTTGAAGTGATAACCAGCCGATGTATTCAGGGCCGGTGCTATCGGAGTTCCCGGCTAGGCTGTCGATTTGGTCTGCCATTTCATCGGCGAGCAATTCGTGAGCGCGCACGGCAGCTTTGCTCAAAATGCCGCGCTCTTTTAATAAGCGATACTCAATGAATTCGGCGACTGTCTCGATTTCTTGTTCGGTGATTTCCCGCTGGCTGTCCTGGTGACACTCGTAGTCGGGCAGGGCGTCCTCTACTGGCCTGGCTGAGCTGGTGGCGAAGTTCATCATTGCGCCACCCCCTGAGATTGCTTCAGGCCGGGTTCAGTCTGGCGAGAGATACTATCGAGGTGGATACAACCGTTTCGCAGAACGGCGCTGGATATAGATGAGCCTATTTGAGACTCTTTTTGACGCTCAAACTGTCTAATAGAGTCCCAAGGAGGGTTAGTTGAGCAGGTGGCGTACATGACTATTCTCCTTGAGTCGGCAAGAAGAATTTAGTATATTACTAACGGTTAGTAAAGTGATTTACTAACGAAAGTAATGTAAAATGACGCCAATTATTTCGCTGGGCAAGTTAGATGCGTTGCTTGTATTGGATTTTTGGGTCCTTATGTAGGCCTTTTGAGGTTGTGAGTCGGCGGTACTATCAACTCTACGTCACAGAAGCGTAAAGGGTACTTTCGTACTAAGGCCGCTTACCCCTGTCGTTTGTATGTAGAAAAGGAGAAATTTAGGCTTCGTGTCGTTTCACATAGCGAGTGCATTTAAGTCCATGAAACTCATGTTTCATGAATTTCATTTTTGGCCGTAACTTGGAATTAATTTGTCAAAACTTGACTAATACACGGAGTTTTGGGGATGTTGACAAAGCCGTCACTAGCTTAGCTAGATAGGACTTCAAGCCTGGAGCCAGAGCACAGCGAGGGTAGGGTAAATGGACGTTCCTGAATATATTAAAATTCTAAGACTGGTACGCACGATAGAGAGGGGCTTAAAGGAGGGCGCCAAGGAATCAACTACCGTCGGTGCCAGCAAGGATAGCGAGTCGAAGGATCGGAAGGGGGTCAATGACCCTCTTGTTGGATTGGCTAGCTGTATAGAGAGTGATGAGAGCCGCGCCAAAAATACGAGGTGATGGCATTTTTAAGTTCTCTTGTTCAATAGCTTCCATCATAGCGGCTACGCACTTGGCTGCTAGTACCTCGTCGATCTGTCCGGACTTTAATTGCTGATTTTCGTTTGCAGTGTCTCCGTGCCCACGGTCGAGCCATCCTGGCTCGAGGTTTAAATGTTTTTCAATTTCGCGAGCCTTATTGTCCCCCACGTTTGTAATCGGTGGGTCTTGGCTTATTTGACTGGCATAGCTTTCAGAAATACCAAGTGCTTCAGCAAAATCTTTATTTTTGGGGCCGTACTTTGAGCGTAGAAATCTTACGTTTTTGGCTCTAATGTCTCTGATGGTCATCTTGTCAGGTGGGACCCTTGTTTCGGTGTTCAATCCAGCCGATTGTATTTACCTAGCCTAGCCAAGTGAATTAGGCAGTACTAACGAACTGGCGCACAATTCTACCACAAATACTAACATAACTTGCTAATTAATTAGTAAATTGCTAAATTTTCTTGGCATGAGGCTTAGAACATTTCTTGCTCAATTGAAAAGCGATCCGTCTGCGCTTCAAAGGCTTGCCGAAGAAGTCGGCACAAAGCCTGTGTATTTGCGACGCATTGGCGGCGGCCATGACCCTCTACCAAGCCCACGGCTTGCGCGGCGTATTGCTGCGGCAAGTGGCGGGCAAGTGAACCTATCTGATGAATATCCTGATCTTTGGGGTAAAGCCTGTTGTTCCCACTGATTCCTGGTTAAGGCTTTCTTACAAGTCAGCATAGGTAGAAGGGGGGAGCATTGTTTTTGCTGTATCGATCACCTCAGGCGGACGGCGGGAAAGACCGCTGACAGCCGGGAAAGACCGGCACCAAGCAATCCACCCACAGGATGGAGCTGAGTACAGCGCTCGGGGGGGAGATCAGGCACGACACGACC
>NZ_JBFRBC010000007.1:0-147471 GCF_040932045.1 Microbulbifer sp. TYP-18 | reverse complement strand
TGCATAGCGGAAAACCGGCACGGTCAAAAGAACAGCTAAAGGGAAAAGCATTATCGCATATGAGGAAACTACAGAAGATGCCAGCCCGGGTAGCGTCCTACTTCAGGCATCCCGCTATTGAATATGCGGCGTAAAGAACTATAAGCGTGCCGGGTTAATAGTATCCCATAAATACAACTATATTCAGGTGTGATTCATACACGGATCGCAGGACCCTTGAGCGGATTCAGGTAGTGGGACCTATCCATTCAAGTTACTAATCCAGGAAGGATTCCTGTAAGCTTGTGGAAGCATTTGCGGATGAATCACTCCTTGAATTCACCATCTGTTAAAACACCAATTCCTCCCTTTCGGAGGTGCAAGAACCGTGGTAATTAGCGCCATTGCTATGGTACCCTGTAAAGTGACGGCGGGGGCGTAATACGACGCAAGGCGCTGCTGGGAGTACCGGACTTAATGATGCTTTTTTGTCTCCAAAAGATAAGGCTCACGTTGTTTGGTGGGGATTTTATTGAAAAAAATGGGGGGAATGAATGAGATTTATAGCAGTATTTTTATTTTTGTTTTCAACTGCTGCCTTGGCTAGTGATGTCAAGTTGGTATGTACTATCAGCGGAAAAGATTTCGACGAAGAAAAAACAGTAGAAAAACAGGTTACATTGAACGATAGCGAAAAGAAAATTTGCGTTGGCTATCCGTGCCAGCTTTCAGGAACCTATAAGCTAAATGAAACAATCTCTTATGAAGGCTATAAGAATTGGGAAGTCAATAATACTGTGGTTTCCTGGTCCAAGGAAATCATCGAGTTAAAACGTCGCAGTAGATGGACTGCTAGGTACACACTTGACCGTGTTTCCGGAGTGCTGAAATATCGCTTTGATACAGATGTAAATATGAAAGGTCCCTGCAAGGTTGTAAAGAAATTCAAGAATGAAGCACAACCTAGATTCTAAATGCTGGGCCCGATGGTTAGCCACTTGTCGCTTTCGGGTAAGAAGTAAACTACTGAATAGAGATGTTGCAAATCAACAAATAGGGTGAGTGAATGAAATTCTTAGCAGTTTTTTTGTTTTTGTTCTCCACCACTGCCTCGGCAGGTGATGTCAAGTTGGTATGTAATGTTAGCGGGAAATACTTCGACGGCAAAAAGACACAAGAGTATAAATTTACATTTAATGATAGCGAAGAGAGGATTTGCAAAGGTTATCCATGCAAGCGTGCTGATACTTATAAAATAAATGAAACAATTTCATACGCAGGTTATAAAAATGCGAAAGCTAGTAACACCGTACAGACCTGGTCAAAAGATATCATCGAATTTGGATTCCGCGAGGGAGGCACTACTGGAAACTTCACTCTGGATCGAACTTCAGGAACTCTGAGTTATGTTTTCATGAATAGGGATTTTGAAGTTAGGGTAAATTTGAAAGGCCCCTGTGAGGTCATCAAGAAATTCGATAATGAAAAAGCGTCTAAATTCTAATAGAGGCTGCCTGGAATAGGTGTGGCGTCGGAAAAGGCAATGACTATTGAATTGGGATATTGCAAATCAACAAATGGGGTAAGTGAATGAGATTTTTAGCAGTTTTTTTGTTTTTGTTTTCCACCGCTGCCTTGGCTAGTGAAGTTAAGTTGGTATGTACGATTAGCGGGAAGAATTTCGGGAAGAACACTGCAGAAAACCATAAGATTATATTTGACGACAGTAAAAAAATAATTTGTACAGGTTATCCATGTAGTGGTTCGGATATTTATAAGGCGAATGAAACGGTTTCTTACGTAGGTTATGGGGGTAGGGAGAACACTAATACGGTTACTTCCTGGTCCAAAGAACTCATCGAAATCAGAAACTACGATGGAGAAGTTTCTGTAAAGCAGACTCTCAACCGGACTTCGGGAGTGCTGCATTATGTTTTTATAAATAGGAATTTTGAAGTTAGGGTAAATATGAAAGGTCCCTGTAAGGTTGTCGAGAAATTCGATAATGAAAAACCGCCTAAGTTTTAATAGAGAATTCCTGGTGTAGATGTTGCTTTAAAAAAATGTGTAGGTTGCCAAAATAGATATTATAGATCAACAAATGGGGTAATTGAATGAGATTTTTAGCAGTTTTTTTGTTTTTGTTTTCAACTGCTGCCTTGGCTAGTGAAGTTAAGTTGGTATGTACTATCAGCGGCAAGTATTTCAGTCGGGAAGATACAACGGAGTATAAGATCATATTTGATGATAGTGAAAAAAGAGCTTGTACCGATTATCCATGCAAGCGTTCCAAAACCTACAAGGCCAATGAAGCGATTACTTTTCCAGGCTATGAGAACTGGGAAACCACTAATACTGTGGAGACCTGGTCCAAAGAGATAATTGAGTTAAATCAGCGTAATAAAAATACCAAAACTTGGACTCTCGATCGGATTTCTGGGAGGCTGCGCTATGTTTTTGAGAATAGTGGTTTTGAAGTTCGTATAAATATGGAAGGCCCCTGTAAGGTTGTTAAGAAGTTTGAGAATGAAAAACCGGCTAAGTTTTAATAGCGAATTCCTGGTGCAGATGTCGATTTAAAAAATGTGTAGATTGTCGAAAATAAATATTGCAAGTCAATAAATAGGGTAAATGAATGAGATTTTTAGCAGTTTTTTTGTTTTTGTTTTCCACCGCTGCCTTGGCTGGTGATGTCAAGCTGGTATGTAATGTTAGCGGGAAGTACTTCGACGGGAAAAAGACACAAGAGTATAAATTTATATTTAATGATAGCGAAGAGAGGATTTGCACAGGTTATCCATGCAAGCGTTCCAACACTTATAAGGCAAGTGAAACAATTTCTTATGTGGGTTATGGGAATAGAGAGAATGCCAATACGGTCACTACCTGGTCTAAAGATATTATTGAATTAAGAAACTATGATGGGCAAGTTACTATACGTCGCACTTTAGACCGGACTTCAGGGACGCTGCGCCATATTTTTGAAGACAGAGATTCGAAGATTGAAATAGATATGAAAGGCCCCTGTAAGGTGGTAAGGAAATTTGAAAATGAAACAGAACGTAAATTTTAATAAATAATTTTCTGCTTGGGTATCGGTTTATTTAGTTAGTATAGACAGGCGAAGTGATGAGTTGCAAATAGTTCAGTGGTTGATTACTGAATAAAATATTTCAATTTTAATATCGGGGGAAGGTAATGAGATTTATAGCAGTATTCTTGTTTTTGTTTTCGGCCGTTGCCTTAGCTAATGATATCAAGCTGGCATGCACTATCAGTGGTAAATCTTTTGGTGTTGATGAGACGGAAGAGTATCAAATTACGTTTAATGAAAAAGAAAAAAGAGTATGCACGAATTATCCATGCAGGCGTTCTGACACTTATAAAGCGGGTGAATCGATTACTTATGAGGGCTATAAGAATAGGCCGACCACTAATACCGTGGAGTCCTGGTCCAAGGAAATTATCGAGTTTAAGTCGCGTAGTAAAGCTACTCATACATATACGCTCGACAGGACTTCAGGAATATTGCGTTATGTTTTCAGAGGTAGGAATTTTGAAGTTAAGACAAATATGGAAGGCCCCTGTAAGGTAGTAAAGAAATTTCAAAATGAAAAAGAACTTAAATTTTAATAGAGAATTCTTGGCTTGGGTATAGGTTTAATTATTTTGTATAAACAGGCGAAGAGATGAGTTGCAAACAGTTTAGTGGTTGGTTGCTGAATAAAATATTTCAATTCTAATATCTGGGGAAGGTAATGAGATTTGCAGCAGTATTCTTGTTTTTGTTTTCAACGCCTGCCCTGGCTAATGATATCAAACTGGTATGTACTATCAGCGGGAAGTATTTTGGTCGCGAAAATACGCAAGAATATCAAATTACGTTTAATGAAAATGAAAAAAGAGCTTGCACACATTATCCATGCATGCGTTATAGTACTTATAAGGCAAATAAAGCCATCACTTTTGCGGCCTATATGAATTTGGAGACCACTAATACTGTGGGGTCCTGGTCCAATGAAATTATCGAGTTAAAGCAGCGTAGTATAAATACTCTTACATATACGCTCGACCGGACTTCAGGTACACTGCGCTTTGTTTTTGTAGATAGTGGTTTTGAGGTTGAAGCAGATATGAAAGGCCCCTGTGAGGTCGTAAGAAAACTTAAATATGAGGCACAACCTGAATTTTAGTTAAGCATAATTTACTGGCTAAAAGAGCCCTCGCTACTAATGTAAATCTTTTCTTGCGGGTGATGTAAACTTTAATTTATTAGACGTAAAATTGTAAAAGGCGAAAATATGAAACTATTTTTATTCTTACTTGTGGCAGTTTCATCGACTGCAATGGCGCAGAACAAATCCTGGGTTTCGGCGGGAGGCTCTACCCAAATTGGAGACTACAGTCACAAGGCCGCCCTGGACAGTGCAAAAACCAATGCGCATACAAGGCTGATAATGCTCTGCGGTTATAAAAATCATGCAACGGTGATAGAAAAAACGGTAGAAGTGACGGAGAAAAGCTGCACAAAAAGAGAAACCAGAGGCGGCCATTTCAAACATCACTGCAAGGTAACTATGATATCGAAGTGCACTAAGGGAACTAAGTCCTCTGGTACTGTAGTTAATCAACTTTAATTACTTGACTGTTTTGTAAAGAATAATCTGGAGCAGATTTCTGGTTTTATAGAGCATTTGAATTTCTCTGGATCGGACAATTTATTCTGTCAGTTATTTTTATCGGCTGAAGGATTTTATCGGCAACTTTTTGGAGATGGATCTACAGTTCCTATGGTTCCCCAGCCCGCTCAATGCGGGCTTTTTTATTTCCGATATATTTTTTTAAGAAAGATTCTTTTCACAAATAAATGCGCTGTCTCTGTTGTAGTAGAAACCACTTCGGCAATAACAGGTTGCGTCAATTGATTAGTCTGGGAAAGTCTTTTTCCAAGCCATTGATGATTAACTCGCTTTTGGCTGCCTGGAGTACCGGGTCAGGAATGGCTCCACCAAGAGGTATATCGGAGTGTAGGTCGGGGAGGGCAGTGGTGGCTTCGGGGAGTCTATTTATTAGTCCGACCACTCAATAAGTTGCCGCGCAAAATGGTACAAGAGTATGCCATCCCCGGACTGAGGCCGACGCAAGCCTGCGAGAAGTAAACGATTCTGCTTAGCAGGTTGTTGAAACAGGCATCCCGCCTGTTTCAAAACACCAAAAGAAAAAATGTGATTTTCACTTTTCTCCCAAAATCAACGGCTTAGGTGTCGCCGATTTTGCCGAAACCTCCATATTCCGGTAGCAGGTGTCGAAATTCTTCGAATTTCAACAGCCTGCTAGTGGTACAGGTTTTCAAAATTGGCAATCCAATCGAAGAGTGGTTGTCGATTGGGTTACCGGGTTAATAAGCTTCAGAGGTTTCCTAAATACCGCAATTAAGGTATTTATACTTTGTGCCCAGACTCGCCATACGCCAGTCCAACATTAAGGATAATTTGGACGCCATTGTCGCCGGTTGCGGGGCCGATACCATCACTATTGCTTTTGCCAATAGAGCCTATCAATAATAGGATGGTTCACTTGAGCGGCTGCCGGGCTATGTGGACTTTCACAAGGGGGTTATTGAGGGCGGCCTGGCGGAGGCCCCTGCCTTGTCGATATCCTGACACAGCAGGTCTATGGTGCTTAAACTTTTTCAAAACCGCAGTTTAGTCGCAGAGGAGACAACAAGAGATGGAACCGACAATCTACCTGTTCTTTAAAGGCAATTGCCTGGAGGCAATGACGCACTACGCGGAGATTCTGGGTGGCGAGATCAAGGATGTATTTCGAAATGCGGATGTTCCCGATCCCCAGTACCGAATACCTGGAAGTGACGATATGGTGATGAATATGGCCATGTCATTGGGTGATACCTTAGTCTTGGCTTCCGACAATACCGACGATATGTACCAAAAGCCCCGGGGCTTCTACGTCTCGATTGCACCGACATCACGGGAGGAGTTCGACCGTTTACACACGGCTTTGGCGAGGGAAGCGGAATCGATAGAAATGCCACCGGAGGAGACATTTTGGGCCGAACGCTTTGCCATGTTCACCGATAAATACGGCACGCCCTGGATGCTTAACTACGAGGGCGGCAAAGCTCAAGGGGGATCGCCGGCGTGACGGATCTTGTAACCTGCCTGTGGTTCGACCATGGCGAGGCAATGAGGGCGGCGGAATTTTACGCAGCTACCTTTCCCGACAGCAGTGTCGATCGAGTGAACCCTGCTCCATCCGACTTCCCAGGCGGCGCGGAAGGGAGTGAGCTGACGGTCGAATTTACCCTTCTTGGCCGGCCCTTTCTCGGGTTGAACGGCGGCCCGGCGTTTAAGCCCAACGAGGCGGTAAGTTTTATGCTATTGACCGACGACCAGGAAGAGACAGACCGCTATTGGCACGCAATCGTTGGCAATGGTGGGGCTGAAAATGACTGTGGCTGGTGCAGGGATCGCTGGGGGTACTCGTGGCAGGTCACTCCAAGGCGGCTGATGGAACTAATCACCAGTTCCGACCGCGCTCAGGCCAGGCGAGCGATGGAGTCGATGATGACCATGAAGAAGATCGACATCGCCGGTCTCGAAGCGGCGGCGGGGTTGAGTTGAGTCCATAGAAAAGCGTTACCGGGGTAATCCCGGCGGGGAACGAATAGCTGTAATCGGCGCCAAAGATCGCAAGGGAATGGATCTTTGACGTATCTTCACAGATAAAGAAAAAATTAACTTAAAGGAGAGGAGTTCATGTCTTATATAGACGGCTTTGTAATCGCCGTACCCTCGGCAAAAAAACAGCAGTTTATTGAACATGCCCAGCTGGGCGACAGTATTTTTACCGATCTTGGGGCAACGCGAGTGATCGAGTGTTGGGGAGACGATGTGCACGACGGCAAGGTCACGGATTTTCGCAAGGCGGTACAGGCGAAGGATGACGAGACAGTTGTCTTTTCCTGGATTGAGTGGCCGGACAAGCAAACCCGCGACGCCGGCATGAAAAAGATGAACGAGTGGATAGAGGACCCAGAAAAGGCCGACCCGCGGATGCATCCCGAGAAGAATCCGGCCCCCTTCGATGGCCAGCGCCTGATCTATGGGGGCTTTGCGCCGATCGTTGAACTAGGGCCTGTTGATACTAACTGAGACTGCCCTTCGGGTTGTGCCGGAAAATGCGCCACTCTTAGTTGCTCGTCGCTCATTTGGAAGAACCAAACCGCGCTTCTCTTGCCTCGATTGGCACCGTCTCTGTCACAACAGGGCCAACTCAGTTAGTGTCAACAGTCTGCTGTCCCGGACAGGGATGTTCGGGCCGCAAATCAAGCATGTAACTGCTTGATTTGTCGTGGAGGGTTTGCGGACATGCGCCGCAAACCCGGGTCGAGGAAAGCCAGGGAGGGCTTTTTCAACAAGCTGCTAAGGCAATAGTGGGGTGGGGATGGACTTTCGCCTGGTCCTGACGGACGTTCTCTTTTTCCGGAGTCGCCCGTACAAACTCGCCGAAGTAGGAATCGGCTGACAGGCCTCGGCCCTGTCAGGCGGCTGTCAAATAGAGTGGAGATGGGAATATGAACAATCCACAAATTTCCATAGACACTACCATCGAAGCTGTCGTCGAAACCGTGTGGGAGACCTATACAAAGCCCGTGCATATTACACATTGGAACTTTGCATCCGATGATTTGTGGCTGCCCCAGCGCCGAAGCCGACTTGAAGGTAGCGAGTGCCTATAAGGCACGGATGGAGGCCAAGGGTGGCAGCGACGGCTTTGATTTTGAGAGGACTTATGGCGAGCTGCAGCCTCATCAAGTGCTTGAGTTTGTTATGACCGACGGACGCAGGGTCAGAATAACATTCGAGCCAGCGGGCAGTGGTACTAAAGTCACAACAGTCTTCGATGCCGAAGCGCAGAACTCCATTGATGTACAGCGCAACGGCTGGCAGGCGATCCTGGACAACTTCAGAGCCTATGTGGAATCTGAACGAATCAGTTTGTAGCTTATAGCGTACAGGCTTTGCACCAAGCTGCCGGCAGCGGGCAGAGATCTAAAGGGAGGTCGTTTCTCTCCGGGATGTGGGTGGATGGAGCGTTGATCTGTGCCAATTCCCCCGTATACTGCAACCTGAAAGGAGGCTACAGCTTCTCTTGAGACCGGGAGGGTACTAGCGGCGACATTTGCAATTGAAGGGGTGATCTGGACCACGAGGCGTCTTCTTTTATGAAAAAGTACGAATACAAGACCATAGAGCTGCCCTTCAAGACAGGGCTTTTTAAGACTGGCACTCCGGACGTAGAGAGTTTATTAAATGCCGAGGGGGAGCAGGGGTGGAGATTGCATCAGGTTGTGCTGCCTGCGGTAGGATTTGGTGAGTCGAGTTCTATGATGGTCATTTTTGAACGTGAAAAAGGTCAGGACAGGTAATAAAAGGGCCTAAGTTGCGATTTTCGATGTAAGTCAACAGCCGATATCATCGCGGCGATGGCGTCTGCATGAAGAGTGGTGCATTCTTTTATGAAATATACTATTCGCGAGGCAGAGGAATCTGATATCCCTGCAATCCGGCCGTTGATAGAGGAATCTGTGCGAATCCTGGCGGCCGATGACTATTCGCAGGAGCAAATCAAGGGGGCGCTATTATCGGCTTGGGGGGTAGATACACAGCTGATTTGTGATAAAAGCTATTTCGTCGTGGAAAATGAAGCGGATTTGATCGGCTGTGGTGGCTGGAGCTATCGCGCCACTCTTTTTGGAAATGATAGCGAAAGCAATAGGGATTCAAAACTATTGAATCCACAAGTTGATCCGGCAAAGATTCGGGCATTTTTTGTAAAGCCCTCTTATGCACGCCAGGGCATCGGGTCCATGATAATGGAAAGGTGTGAGAGAGCCGCGAGAGAGAAGGGTTTTTCAAGTTTGGAACTAATGGCAACGCTTCCAGGTCAGAGGCTTTATGCCCGTCATGGGTTTGAGCCAGGTGAGGCCATCGAGTACCCTTTGGGTTCTAAGCTGTCAATCAAATTTGTTCCTATGAGAAAAGAACTGAGGGAGCAGGCCGGTTAGCCAATTGGTGGAAGCCTGGCGGGTATCCTTTCCTGGAGCCGTTGAGGGCCGATCCGCCCGGGAGATTGGCTTAAATGGGAATTATGTGGTGTTCTATACAAGGGTTAAAGGGATCGATTGATTAAATTATGCGATTGGTGATTTTGTTTCTTGTTTTGGCTTTGATGGGTTCGCAATTGGGCGAGGGCTCTGCAACTAAAGCCATTGGGTATATCGGTTTTGATAAGGGGAAGCTCTGGGCAATACAGTTTAACGACTGCACAGTATACAATTTTGAGGGGGCGGAAAAATATTTATGGTTTGATCGTTCCCTTGATTCCATAAGCTGCTATAAGTATAAGGAAGCGGACAAGTCATTCCTGAGAAACTCCCCGATTCTAATTTACGATGCCCCGGATTTCGATGCGGAAAAACATGCGATTGATAGTTTCTCAGAATTTTCTGTTTCCGAAAGTGGGTGGGGAAGTTTTCCGAAAGTTTATTCAAAATCCGGAGACTGCTGGTTTAGGGTGAAAGAAGGGTGGGTCTATTTGAGTTCGTCTGATAGGAAGTTTGTCCGGTTTTATCAAGGTGAGCAGGACAGGGCGGCCCAGGCTAAGCATGATACATATTTCAATACACACTAAATAGCTAGGGCCAACACAGTTAGTGTGAACAGCCCCTAATGTTTGGGGCTGGGCCTTTGGAATCTACTCAGCCTGCTGCGATGCCATGTCTGTGCGGAAGCACTGGGCACTACCAGGATGTTGAAAAAGGCATCCTGCCTGTTTCAAAACACGAAAAGCGAAAAATGTAATTTTCACTTTTCTCCTAAAACCAACGACTTAGGCGTCGTTGATTTTGCCGGAACATCCATATTCCGGTAGCAGGCGTCAAAATTTTTCTAATTTTAACAGCCTGCGAGGCTTTGCTGCCCGGCTTGCGTCGGTGAGGAAAGGTCGTCCAGAAGCAGGCCCCGATGCCGAATGGGAAGCTGTATCAGTTTGCTGTTGCAGACTGATTCCTGCGGCTATGCACTGATATCGGACCAAACGGCATATTCATTGCCATTGGGATCGCTAAAATGAAAACGGCGGCCGCCGGGAAAAGAGAATATGGGTTTGATTGTTTTTCCGCCAAAGGCTTCAATTTTTGCTTGTGTGGCCTCCAGCGCATTACTGTAGATCACAACGAGCGCGCTGCCATTTTCCGTCGAGACAGCTTGTTCTGATTTGAAGAAGCCGCCATCCAGCCCGGCATTTTGAATCGCGGTGTAATCCGGACCAAAGTCCTCAAAGGTCCAGCCGAAGACTCCCGCAAAAAATTCCTTTGTGACTAATAAATCTGTCGAGGGGAATTCCACATAGTTGATTTTTTCATGCTTGTTCATATGGGTATCCTATTGAGACAGGTCCGGCCCCAGTGGGGATTGGTCCTAAAATCTCCCCGGTCACCGGGTGAAAAACAACTGCCGGTTCGCTATGGGCCATGGTTGTGTCGCAGATTATGCAATGATTTCGCCTTTGCGGTAAAACTGGTGCGAATGTTCCAGGGGGTATGCAAGGCTGAACTGAGAAAGGCGGGGGTGGGGTTACTCAGCGGCCTGTCCGAGCTGCCCGGTGGTCATACAGGGGCAAGCGCTGGGTAGGTTGGATTGGGGGCCGCGATGATGGCGCTGTATAAAAAAGGTGGTGCGGACGGCGGGACTTGAACCCGCACGATCGTAAGATCGAGAGATTTTCATACCCTCTACGGCTTTCGCCGCCGACGACAGGCGTCGTTTGTGGCCTGGACTATCCCTTCGCCATGGCCGTTACAACGGCTTTAGGCGCTGCCCGTCTAGTCTCTACACCTTCCGACACCGGAGCATTCCGGGGTCGGCTTGGCTCGGGATTGGCGTGGGCTCACTGCGCAGCCGTTAGCTTTCCCCGAATTTGAGCAGTTCTACTCCTGACGTTTCCCTCAGGGCACTCAAAGTTGGTTTAAGTCTCTTGTGTCTACCAATTCCACCACGTCCGCATTGTCGATTTAGAACGCCATAGGCGCGGGATACGCCACCTTATCTGTAGCGACGGCACGCTGGGTTCTAATCCATGCTCCTCCTATCCCGTTCACCAGCGGGTTTCACTGGCTGAGCTGGGCATGTCTGGCATCTGAATGAGCCTGGCAGACAATAGCCGGGAAGGGGATGGAGGCTAGGGTCGGAATCGAACCGGCGTACACGGAGTTGCAGTCCGCTGCATGACCACTCTGCCACCTAGCCTTAAACCCCACTAAAAAGTGAGGTGGAAAAAGCTCCAGATTCTACCGGTAGACCGAAAAAATCCCAGCATTTTCCTATACTTACGCGCCTCTAGGGGCGTAAGAAGGCGCTATTCTAGGTGCTGCGCAGGAATAGTCAAGAGAAACGGCCACAGGCGCCCGCGATGGACGTTTCCCGGGGCATGACGGGGACCGGGCTGGACGAGAGGTTGCTTAGTTCGATTATTCACTTTGGTTAATAGGAATTCGAATAGATTAAGCTATGGCTATTCCCATTTATTCTAGTGTGTTGGGGGACTTCGACTGGCATTTCCCTGGCCTTGTTCGATAATTCTTGATAACTGGCTAGCACATGCTCCCCCCAAAGTGTTTAGTAATGCCGGTAGGGCAACTCTGAGGAGCTGCTGCCCGCTGCGTAGTAAGGATGAAATCCTCCAAGTTTCACTCCTAATGGTCTTGGCCCTGACGCTCTCCCCCCCCCGTCGTCAGGGCTTTTTTTGTGCTTAATTTACCTGTCGGTATTTTTGCCTTCTCCGCCCAGGCGGTCTCTGTCGAGGGTTTTCAGTGGCCCGCCCGCGACCTGCTCCGCCAACTGGCGAAATCCCGCAAGACTGACTTCTCCACGGGTCTCCGCCAGCTTGCGGGCGACGTCGTCGATACTGGCCGCGCCATGGCTCACCGCGCGGATCTCCTTATCCAGGGCATATATCAGGGTTGCCGCCCTGGCTGTAACTGCGCCGGAGGAGCTTGGCACCAGGAGGCTGGGTGCCTGTTGGCCCCATTCCGCCAGCCTGGCCATGGCCTCATCGTAACGCAACTGGCTGATGCCGCCGGAGCGCCGCAGTATTTCCAGTGAGTAGAATTCCGCCAGGCCTTCCACAATCCAGTCACTTTCACGGTCACCTCGTATACCGGTGGCCACATGTATCAGTTCGTGAATCATGCTGCTGGTGCGATTGCCGCTGATCAGGGGCCGCTCGGAGTGCATGAACAGGGAGCGGGTGCCGGACAGGCCGCCTCGCCACATGGGATCCGCGGCAGTCACCACCAGCAGGTGGTCGGGAAAATCGGGGAAAACCTGCCGGATATAAGGCAGATTCCAGTTGAGGAAGGCCAGAGTGTCCTGGCGGTGAATATTTTCGCCGAGGGGGGCGGATACCTTGGTATTGGTACCGGCGATCATGTCCTGGCGGCTGCCAATACGGCCGGCGATCATCCATCCTTTGGGGCGCTTGATGCGGCGCTCCGGATCCTTGATCCGGTAGACATTGTCGTCCAGCTTTTCATAGGGCAGCGCGGATGTCCACTCGTCCGGCAGGGCGAGCTGCAGGGACGCGCGGGCGCTTAGGCCCGGTTCCATGGTGGCGGAGATAGGGGGGATCAGCCGGTCGCTGCGCAAAATGGTCCAGTCATCGGTGATGCGGGAGTCGTAGCCACCGGAGGAGCGCTGATGGTCGATGGCAAAGCGATAACTGAGGCGGGCCCGGTTGCCTCGCGGTGTCCACCTGACCTTCTCCCCGTCCACCTGGATTGGGTCCTGGCTCTCAATATCGCTGTATCTCTCTCCCCTGAAGTGGACAACCAGTTGTTTGGGCAGCCGTTTGCCCTGGAGTTGAATGGCAACTTCCGCCATTCCGGTTTCCGGCGAAATCTCCACCTGGTAAAGCAGTTCAAACCCCTCGCTGCTGGCGGCATGGGCCGCCGTTGTGAAAAGCCAGCTTGCGGCAACAACAAGGAACAGAATCGGGTAGTGGCGGAACATTGGGGCCCTTTAAATTTTAAGACTTGCAGGGTTGGACAGGAAACTAGGGTACCGGTGCCATGGACCCCAGACAATTGTCCGGGTACCAAAATGGCCGACTGGATGGCTCTATCCCGGTGCGGGGCTTGGGATGGCAATTGGCAGGGCAGGTCGACAATTTGCGCTATGAAGCTGTTGGGTGCTATGAAAAGGGCCCATCCGTTCACTGGTTCGCTGTTCCTGCGGGCTCCTGTGGCGGCCGGAGGATTAGGAGTTGGCCGATGGACGAGTTTAGCCTGCTGCCGGGCTCAAGCCACTGAAGAACAGGCGGTTCCGGCGAATCGAGTGGGGTTGTAAAGAGGGTAACCCAATCGATAGGGGGCTAAAGGCCGGTTAATCGTGCTGTTTGGCCCGCGACTCCGCTGGATCCCGGTTTGGAAACTTTTCGATCAGCGCTTCGTGGCTGCCGATGAATTTCTGGATAGGTGCAACCGCAAACAGGCCCGGATAGAGCTTGCCATACCTCTCTCCGGGGTCCCGCTTGACGTTGTAAAACTCCATGCCGGGAAGTCCGCCTTTGGGCTGAGTCAGGTGGACTTTGAAGTCCTCGTAGCGCACCGCAGCGAGTTTGGGCCCACTGTAATGCATCATATAGTTGCGGCGACCATGCCCTTCGCCCAGCAACAGGAGGGCTGTCTGGTCGATACCGTCCGTCACCCGATCTCCGGGGATTTTTTCCTTGACTCCGGCCAGGTAGGCGGCGGTGGTGAAGAGGTCGGTGACATGGATGATATCCACCGGATCCTGGTTCGGCTCGATCATGCCCGGCCACCAGGCCATGGCTGGCACCCTGACGCCCCCCTCCAGGGTATCGCCCTTGGCACCGCGCAGCAGTGTATACCCGGAGGTGGGATAGTAGGCGTACATGGGCCCATTGTCGCTCCACCAGACCACAAGGGTATTCTCGTCAATCCCCTCGGCCTCCAGCGTCTTGAGCAAATTATCGACATGCTTGTTGTGCAGGACCATCATCGAGGCCTGGGCATTCACTTTGTCGACACCGGCATCCTGCTGGTGGGCCCTGGCTCCGGTAATCTGGAGTGCATAGCTGGCCCAGTAGATGAAGAAGGGCCTGTCTGATCCCGCCTTGTCGCGAATATAGTCCAGCATCTGGCGATTGGATTCGTTCTCGAAGGCCTCCTGCCGACCGAAACCCAGTTTGCCCGCTGGGCCTGGAATGGGCTTGCGCGGTTTGCCCTTAGCACCGATATAGCCGGCGACGGAAAGGTCGATACCTGTCCGCTCAGCATATTCCTCGTACCCGGGAAAATCGTGGAATGCGGCATTGACCGGCATGGGGGTCTCGTACATTGCCTGTGAGTCCTGCCAGGCATCCGGGGCGCCATTGAAAAGGCCATAGTAGGACTGCTCAAAGCCCTGGTTTTCCGGCGCATGCTCGGGGGCGTCACCCAGGTGCCACTTGCCCCACATTGCGGTGTGATATCCAGCGTCGGAGAGCAGTTCGGCAATGGTGACTTCCTTTGGGCTCAGGCCTTCGGGTTGCCCCGGCCAAAGTACACTCAGCAGCCCTGTACGGACCGGGTGGCGCCCGGTATTGATGGCAATGCGGGTGGGGGTGCAGGAGGGTTCGGCATAGGCGGCCCAGAAACGCATGCCTTCAGAGGCCATCCGGTCCAGGGTCGGTGTCGGAGTGCCGCGGTGTTTGCCACCTCCCTGCCACCCAAGCTCGCCCCAGCCGATATCGTCGGTCAGTATGAAAATGATGTTGGGCTTTTTTTTGAACCGCTTTTCCAGTGCAGCCAATTTCCGCTCTATCTGCTTATCCTCCTGCTGCCATTGATCCTGGTGTCGTTTCTGCAGCGCGTAAAAGGGGGCGTCAAACTGCTGGGAGTAAACAGGCGCGAAAATCATCAAAGTGAAGGTTGTGAAGAAGATGGTGAAAGCCCTGTAGATGACGGTGTTCCCGGCAGTAGCTGTGGATCCGCGGTATGACATCCGGTTACTCCTCTAGCAGGTTGTTGAAAAAGGCACCCAGCCTTTTTCTAAACATGAAAAGCGAAAAATGTGATTTTCAATTTTCTCTCAAAATCAACGACTTAGGCGTCACCGATTTTGCCGGAATATCCATATTCCGGTAGCAGGCGTCGAAATTCACCCGCAAGTGCTGGTGTGGGTCGGATCAGTTTCGCTGGATCTGCACGGCAGAAACCTGGAGACAGAGGCACAACATATCCTCTAAAGGTACAGATTAGATGAATGGGGATATCAGGGGCGGAGGCTTGACGCCAAAAATCTCCTTAGAACTTCGAGCCGACTTCATCGGCGACTGGCATGACACTGGCAGTGCATATTATTCCGAATGGTAAGAGCGAAGATGCGGACTCCTAATACCAGCGATATGGACTTTAATATCTGGAGTCTACTAATAAGCATAATCTATAACAGTTGAAGCCGTAGTCTGATTTAGAGATTATGCGTTGGAAATCAGGCTTGTATCGACGCGTTAGCACTGCCCAGAAGAACGCTGGAAGGCTCAAAAATATTGAAGGTTGCCTCCAATCATTCTAAGCCTGGGAAGTAAGATTTCCCTAAAATCAACTTTTTCATTGCTAGTCAGTTTCGATTTCTCTGTAAAGAGAATACTGTTCGCAGTGTGCGCATTGGATACTGTTTTCAAGGCCAAGTTTAATATGGACAGAAAGGGTGGGGAATACTGCGTTTCCCCGCCCACCTACTTTGGTAAATTCCTGCAATAGAATATTCACTCTCTCGGTAAAAGCTACAAAAATATATTGCGGTTTTCCCGCTATGAAAATTTATGATCGGAGCGCGATATTTGTCGCTGTTCTTAGAATCCTGTTTCATACTCCATCGTCGCTTCCACAAATTCTATACTGCCATCATCGTAGTGAATGTAGGCCTCTCCCTTGTTGATTGTATACGCATGAACAGTCACAGTGCATGAAAGGCCTGCGCTGCAGCCTTTTCTCCAGTCAATTTTATCTATAGATTTTGTAATGTTTGTAATACTCCATCGTCCTGAGGTTGAGCCGCCGAAACTAAAGTCCTGACCAAAACAGTAGGAGGTGCCGTTGCCAACTACGTTGCCTCCGCTCACACTCAGATGACAAGTCATGTCGGCAGATAGCACAGGTAATGAGGAAAAATGGCCTAGTGCTAATACTGATACCATCAATAGATTTTTTGGAGTCATATTCCTTACCTTATTGTATGTTGAATCTTTTTTATCGCGACTAGGAAAGTTACGATCCCGCCAATCTTAGCATCAAGGTGTTAAGTTTTGTTGTGAAAATAATGTGAAATCTCTCAAATTCATGAGTAAATTTCCGCCAAATTTAATACAAATATTTGAAAGCCTATTTTGTGGCTGCCAAAGATTTAATTTTTATCTTAAGTGATAGGCGTAATTATGTCGATCGACGAAAAAATAGCTTGTTAATTGGCAGCTAAGCGCTTCGGTGCCAATTTGGGACTTTGTTGCCTATCGGGCGATCCTTGCCGATATGGCCAGCTAAGCGGAAGGAATTATTAGATGGTTTGAAAAAGGCTGTTTTGTTCGTTGTAAATGTGCGTTGGAAAAATGACTTTGTATTGTGAGCGTGGAGCGGACAGGGCTAGCTTAGATTTCCACAAGTGAGCGTTGTTCAGAAATTTATCAAAACCCTTTCTGTTCATGCAAAATTGCGCGCCTACGCCTATTTGTTTCACAACCGAGTCAATTATATTGCAATAGTATGCTGAGATACTTGGATCTCGGATAATTTTTATTCGAAGATCAAGGTTCGGGAATCCTTTGCACCGGCGTACGGTGAAGCTACCAATTTCAAGCCTTTAGTTATTACTTATGGAGGAATATCTGATTCCAATGGTAAGGAGTTTATGAGGAGGTCGCTTGCTCAGATGATAAACGTACAAGTGAGATTAGTAGGCTGTCTAATTATTATCCTTGTGGAGTATGGATGGGTCAGCAAAAAAGAGAATTGTTGATTGGCAGGGGACCACCTCTGCGTTGTTAGTTGACCAGCCTGGACAAGGCTGGCTCGGGAGGAGATTGAATTCGTTATGTTCACCGAACAGTTTTTGCTCTTAATAAAAGACTTTTTTGAAATTTTCGACTAAAAAATTGCAATAAAAAGATTTCTATGCCTTCATTTTCCGATTTGCCAGGATTTTGGCCTATAATCCTTTTCTCCAAAGCTAAGTATCCTTGGGTGAATAAACACTTAAAAACCAATAACTTAGCATAAGTTTGTGTCCTTTTTGTGCGGAGCATTAGAGGTAACATATCCGAAGGCGTAACTTGGGATGTAATTGCCACCTCTTTACAAAATTCGAACTCGCCGCTACTATCCGCGCCGACTTCATCGGGGATTAGCGCAGCCTGGTAGCGCGTACCGTTCGGGACGGTAAGGTCGGAGGTTCGAATCCTCTATCCCCGACCAACTTCCGCTGTTTTGATTCCGAGGCTGTTAGGGCCACCCACGAGTTTGCTTCTGCGAACACTAAAGTGCTGAATCTACCAGTTGTTTCGCATGCCTGCAGAGAGCACTCTCTCGATTGCTGCGCCTTTCGGCCTTCTAAAGTGGCTGAACTATTGGTTTCTTCACCGACCAGGTCGCCTGGAGGCAGGTCACGAAGTAGCCAAACTCTTCCAGGCTTCCTCGCTGGGATCTGCACTGAACTCCCCCATAGTTGAATGGTTCGGGCATAAGGTCCGACGTCTGGGCTGTGATTTTTCAACCACGTTCCTACTGTGATAAACCTCAGTTCTTACGGCACACTCGTGCAATCTTTTCATTGTAAAAAACAATTAGATTGGCAGATTTTATTAATTTTAGCTTTTATCTGCATTTCACAGCGCAAAAAGGTTCCCAGCCCTCGATCTGCTCCCCATTTTCCAGTCCATGCAGTTTCTAGTCATGTCTACCGCCCCCGAGGAAGGTGAAATCGAAACCTCTAATGGCAAGTTCCGGAAAGAGTGCCTTTATGGGTACCGTGATTTCATGTTCAAAAACGAATACTTCAGGGAGGAGGAGTTTTCCTGCCGTCGTTATAGTTGAAGCCATTTCCCGGGAGATATATTGAACTGGTAATTTCTTACGGGCTCACACCAGCCGGTCTTTATTAACGGGCAGAAGGTTGTAGTTTTGAATTGTCCACTTAGTGGAGAGGCTTGCGATTGAATGGAAATAGCGGGTGCCCAAAATTTTTTGGGGCGATACTCCTTGACCATTGCAGATACTGTCTTCGATAGCATATCACTTGCTTTTTTTGGCATCGTAATCTTTTTATCTGGATTTTAGCAGAGACAGAGCTATCGCATTTGACCTGACATGGATTGGTTTAGATTAATCTGACACAACTCCTCGAAAAGCAGTGGATTACTGGTTTGACTATGGCAAGGCCTACTTATGTTCAGGTTTTACATAAAAATAACTTTTCCTGAGCCAAAATTATCTGCAATAGAGATCTAATTAGAATTGTTATTGAGCGCTTGGCATTGTGGTCTCTGTAGTCTATGGTGGGAGCTTATGGAAAGCGCTCCGGGGGGCGATCATGAAGAGAAGGGAGTTTCTGCAGAGAGCGGGGCTGGTAATCGGCACCGTTACATTGAACGGCGCTGGCGTAGCACAGGCTGCTCCGGCGAGCATTGGCCGCGCCGCGACAAGTTGGGACGCATTCCGCGACCTATTTCCACTGACCCGCGACTACATACAGTTGGCGACGTTTCTACTGGCTTCGCATCCGCGCCCGGTTGCGGAGGCCATCGAAATGCATCGAAGGGCCTTTGACGAAAATCCAGCCGATTACTGGCACCGCCATTTCAAGACCATTGATGGCAAAATCACCGACAGCGCAGCACGCTACATGGGCGGCACCGGCAGTCAAATCGCGCTAACCGACAGCACCACCATGAGCTTGGCCATGGTCTACAGTGGCTTGCAACTCGCCCCCGGTACGGAGGTGCTGCAAACCACTCACGACCATTATTCCACCGACTTATCGCTGCAGCTACGCGCCAAGCGCACTGGGGCCAGCGTTCGCCAGGTTTCGTTGTACGACGATCCAGCCCAAGTGTCGGTAGATGGTGTCTGCAGCCGGTTGCGCGATGCCCTTAAATCCGAGACCCGGGTCTTCGCTTGTACATGGGTGCACTCCTCTACCGGTGTCAAGCTGCCGATCAAAGCCATGTCTAACGTCATCGACGAGGCTAACTTTAAGCGTGATAAGCGCGACCAGATTCTGTTTTGTGTGGATGGCGTGCATGGATTCGGTGTCGAAGATCAGGACATCAGCCAACTGGGTTGTGACTTTTTTATGGCCGGCACCCACAAGTGGATCTTCGGCCCGCGCGGCACTGGTGTCATCTGGGGCAACGAGCGCGCCTGGTCTATGACCCGTCCTGTCATTCCCAGCTTTAGCGAAAGCTATAATGTTTGGTTGGGCCTGACGACGCCGGATAAGGTGCCGGTAGGCCAGCACATGACTCCGGGCGGCTTTCATTCTTTTGAGTATCGCTGGGCCCTGCCCGCAGCCTTCGATCTGCATCTATCCCTGGGCAAGGCGCGGGTGCAAGAGCGCATTCATGCTTTGAATTTGCAGGCCAAGCAGGGACTTGCCGAACTGGACCACGTCAAGCTCTACACGCCGATGTCACCGGAGCTTTCATCCGGTCTGGTATGCTTCGACGTCGATGGTGTACCCCAGGTGGATGTTGTTAAGCGCCTGCACGATAGGGGGATCATTGCCAGTGCTACGCCCTACCGCAAATCCTATGCCCGCTTCGCACCGAGCCTGCTCAACGCTCCGGCAGAGATTGATACGGCCGTGGCTGAAGTGAAGGCCATGGCTTGAACCGGAAGGGTTTGTATTTTCTAGGATTTTGGCTTTGGCTTGAAAGTAGGGTGATTGATTTCCCTGGCGGCTGTCTGGATGAGCATTGTTTCCTGGGTTTCCAAGCCGCCAGCCTCATTGATAGCCTTTAGGAAGGCGCGGTAATACCCGGCGATCAGCTGCCATTTATTGGTGATATTTACAGTGCGTCTGGCGTTTTTTAGATCGTCCTTGCCGAAGCTTGGCAGATAGTGGGCGATACCGTGTCCACTGCTGTTCCAGCGGCCGTCCAAAAGGCCGCAGATCAGAATGCGTGCGCCTATCTCGGGTTCCAGTGCCTTATCGGGGAACTTGACCAAATCGACCCCGGCATCGGCACTGGAACGCTCATAGTTCCGTTTCCAGGTCAGTTGTACCTGCCCCCGGCCGTAATAGCTGTGTCCATAGGGGGGCTCCGGCTGCGCGTATCTGGCTTTGCGCAGCCTGCGGCGGGCGGTGGCGTCATCCTTGGCCAGGGTTTCGCGCACCGGTACCATGCGCCCGGCTGTTTCATGCCTGGCGGTTGCCAAGGCGTAGGCCAGTGTTTTTGGCCGGCCGTCACCATGGGTCTCGAAGGCATCGAGAATCCCCTCGATACCCTTTACCTGCCGCTTAGATAGCGACGTCCCGAATACACGGTTTTCACGGCGCCGCAAAACCGCATAGAAGATCTTGCGGTTCATAAAATTTGCCTATTTATGGAATTGGCTATCCACATAACAGTACAGGATTTCAAATAGTGGTAACCAATCCCGAAGAAGCTTGCTCAAATTAGTAGCATATCACCGACTGCCAATTCAGTGTTTAAGGCTGTGAAAACTAGTGTCTAGCGAATGTCACGCGCAGTTTAGGCGATACTATGGAAGCGCCCATAGTGGAGCAGGAAACTGCCATACATTTTGCACGGCCATTTGAAAGAGGTTGCCATCACCCAGCGGTACAAACTCCTGTCGGCCGATAGCAGCGCCGATGATTTCTCCATCTTCATCTAGCAAAACACAATTGAATTTTATATCTCCCGAGGCCGCGTTGAAAATTGGATCGACACTCTGAAACCTTAAATACAAGTTTTTAGGGTGGCTTAGCTGAAAGTGATTGGTTCCCTGAACCAGGTAATCACCATCTACAGCAACTGTACCGGCCGCTACAACTATGCCAGTACTACCTCCCCAGGATCCGGTTAAGGTAGAGCTTAGCCCTTGTGCGCCCACAAACATAACATACTGTCGATCATAAACTATCCAGCCTACCTTTGAGGATTTCTGCCTTTTTCTCGCTTTCGATGGTAACTGGTAGGCGCGATAGTTATTCCTTGGATCAAAAACGGATTCCATCAGTACAATGTTGCCAAAATCCGCAGATCCATTGGTTAAATCTATGCCAAAGCGGTCTTTAAAGTAATCGATTGCCAGCTGTCGGCGCTCAAGCTTCTCCGCTTCATCTCGACCCATGATAATAGTGTCGAACTCATCTGGTGTTGGCGGGATGAAATCTGAGTCGAAGGGATCGTAAATGCCGTTTGCCATCAATAAGGCAGTGCCACCAGTAGGTTGGTTTGGATTTTCATTATTCTTGCCTGGAAGTCCATCAGCGAAAGTTTTTGCGGATAATCCAGATAAAAAGAATACTATGGTCAGGGCGCAGATCAATTGAATTTGAATTTTTTTCATTGAATTTGTCCTTTTTATAGGTGCATATGCCGGGATTTTGAAATACTTCCAAGTGTCCCACCTAAAGCTAGCGTATACCTATATGCCTGTTTAATATTTGCTATCTATTTCAGCTAGTGGAAAGTTGATCACCTTGGTAATAGGTAAGTGAAAATAGATATGTTTTTTTCTATTTTTTAGCATAGATAGCAATGTTGAAAATTCTTGGATGGCGGCTCCTCTTGTAACAACTATTTGAGTGCATAAATATCAAGTATTTTTGCTTTCTTGCTAATTTTTGATCATTAAAAATAATATTCTTTGATTTAAATATTAAATCTGATGTCTTCACAAAATTTGCACTACTACTTACGGGATTGGACTGTTTGAGGCAGTACGATAGTACAATTTGAACTCGGCAAAAGAAAGCAGCCTTTATCCCCTTGTGAGAATTTTGATGACAACTTCGGCGGAAGCTTGGATGTGCTTTTCTGCTATAGCGCGTTTTTTACCATTTGTGGATTAGCGCCTAAGGCTTGCAGTGCTAGTGGGTCGGGCGTCGCGTGAAGCCTTGATTCAGTGTCCACTAGCTCTTGTCTGTTTCGAGCGCCTTATAAATTTTTTGTCGCTGAAGCGATATTGACAGCTATCGACCTCAGCGGAACTGTAGTTCCTGCGATTGTTAGTTGCTCGATCCTTGTGGCTCAAAAAATCGAATGGTCTTTCAGGTCACAACCAGTGTATAGCCCCAGCTTCCTGCCGTTATTTCAGCCTACATGTCGTATCTACTGGCGGGTTGGCAGCACAACCGGTAGAGGATACCACTGGCCTGCCTGCGATAGCCGGATACGGTGCCGGGTCAGTCGATGCGGCGGATAAGGCCTTCCTGGCAGACGGAGGCCACCAGAACCCCCTCTCTGGTGTAGATCTGACCGCGGCAAAAACCGCGTGCTCCACTGGCCGAGGGGCTGTCGGTGACGTAAAGGAGCCAGTCGTCGACGCGAAAATCCCGGTGAAACCACATGGCGTGGTCCAGGCTGGCGGGCATCAGGTTGGCGTCGAACAATGAGATGGGGTGGGGCTGGATACTGGTGCCCAGCAGTGCCAGGTCAGAAGCGTAGGAGAGGGCACAGCGGTGCTCTACCGGGTTGTCGGAGATTTCACCCTCCATACGAAACCAGAACATACAGCTGGGTTCTCGAACATCGGCGCCGAAATAGCCCTGCGGGTCCACGGGGCGGAAGTCAATCATATAGCGTCGCTGGTTGCGCGCCGCGTCTTTGAGACCCGCCTCCTCGGCCAGTTGCTGGGTGTTTTTCAGGGTTTCCGGTGCGGGTATGGCGCCCGATGGCATTGCACTCTGGTGGTCGAAGCCGGGCTCCTGAATCTGGAACGAGGCGGACATATTGAAGATGGCCCGGCCCCGCTGCCGGGCCACTACGCGGCGGGTGGTAAAGCTACCGCCGTCTCGAATGGGGTCCACATAGTAGATCACCGGCAGCTCGCTGCTGCCGGGGCGCAGAAAATAGGCGTGCAATGAGTGGGGCAGGCGATCCTCGACGGTGCGGGTTGCGGCCATCAGGGCCTGGCCCAGCACCTGGCCGCCGAACAGCACCTTGCGATAGTTTTCCACATGCTGACGGCTGCGAAACAGATTTTGGTCCAGTTTCTCGACATCCAGTAGATTACTCAGCTTTTCCGTCATAACTACAACAGCCTGCTAAACAGTGAAGAGCGAAAAAAGTATGGGGGAGGGACCCTGGCTCCGCCAGCGGCGGCGATGATAGCAGTGTTCCGGCGCCGAGCCTTTACCTATCGCGCCAAAACACTTATCGAGATGGTTGGAGAAGGAGGGCATAGGCCGCCCCTTGGGCTCACTTGTCAGAGACTTGCGCAGACAGCTCCGGTGCCGCCCGCAGAGGTATGCCGACGGCGCAGACATCCGCATAGTCCGGCCGATAGACGAACCAGTCCTCGGGGCGGTGGCGCCGCGCGGCGATCAGTTCCCGAAAACTTTCGGAGTCGGTTTTCATTACCTGTAGCGGCACCCGCTCTTTTTCCGGCAGGTCTGCCGCCACGCACATCCGCTCTATACGATTGCGCTCCGGCTGCGGCAGCATTCCCATGGGGCCCTCCCCGCGGCTCAGTTTCTGCAGCGTTGTCATGCCCTCCAGGACCCGGCCAAAGACGGTGGTGTTGCGATCCAGGTACCGCTGCGCCTGGCCGATGACGATATAGAACTCGGTGCCGCCGCTGTCCAGCTCCGCACCACGGGCCATGGCGAAGGCGCCCTGGCAGTGGGCCAGCCAGGCCTCGTCCGTGTCTGGATCCCGGGCAGCGGGAAATCCCCGTACAAAACCGGTCTGTGGGGCATAGCCATCGGGGCCGGCGACGGCGGTGAAAGCTTCCGGGGCGAGTTCAGTGAGGGTGAGTTCCGCCGCCAGTGAGCGCTTGGCCCCTTCGATAGGCTTTTCCCCGCTCAGGTCGCCACCCTGGGCGACAAATCCCTCCGCCACACGGTATACGGCCAGTCCATCGTAGAAACCCTCCCGCGCCAGGGCTTTGATGTTGCGGGTGTGGACCGGTGCAAAGAGAGGCGACAGCTCGATGATGACCCGGCCCTCGACAGTGTCCAGGTACAGGGTGTTGTTCAAATCCGCCGGCCGCCAGTGGTTGTCAGGTGCTTCCGCGATAATCTGAGCGGGCGCACGGACTTCACTGTCGGCGGCGCTTGCAAAGGCGAAGGGCAAAAGCGCACACAGCGCCAGGGGGCTTCTTATGTTCATTTTTCCCGGTTCCAAGCTGATGCAGGAGTCGGATGATACCCTTTCCCACACATCGCTGCCCAGATGGGCGCCCGGCCCTCAATGTTGCCGGGGGAGTGGGCCTTTTGTGCTGAAAAATACGCTTTAGACGCTAAAAAGAGTGATGATTGGCTTTTCCAATCAGCGTGAATTGCCTATCATCCATGAATGAATGGTCAATTTCAGTCTCCAATTTCACGGACAGGCAAGGTCGGTAGTATGGATAAGGCAAGAGAGAAGGTTCAACGCTTTCGCGCTCGTGAGCAACGTATTCTGGACGCCGCGCTGGAACTGTTGTTGGAACACGGTGAGGAAAAGGTCACTGTCGAGCAGATCGCCGAACGGGTGGATATCGGTAAGGGTACCATCTACAAGCATTTTATCTCCAAAACGGAGATCTATATGCGGCTGTTGATCGACTATGAAAAGGCCCTTACGGAGCGCCTCAAGTCCGCGGTGGCGACCGCGGAGCAGGGCGATATCACCGCACCGGCGCGGGCCTACTTCGAGTCGCGCATGGCCGATCCGGCCAAGGACCGATTGTTCCAGCGACTCGAGGAAAAGGTGATCGCCTTGAATCTGGCGCCGGAGATGATCGCCGAGCTGCACGCTATCCGAAACTCCAACGCCTCTGCGTTGAACCGGGTATTTGAGCGCCGCATGGAACAGGGCATGCTGAAAAAGGTGCCGGCTTACTTTTACTACTCCACTTACTGGGCCCTGGTTCAGGGTGCGGTGGAGCTGTACCACTCCCGATCTTTTGCGGAAGTTATCGAGGACCGGGAGGGTTTGATGGAGTTCATCATGGACGTCGGTGTCCACATCGGCGATGTCTCCGGACGACGCTCCCCGGAGCAGAGTGAAAGCGGGGGCGGGGCGGCGGGCCCCACTTTTGGCTGAGCCGCTGTTTCGGCAACTGCAGGCATTGCAGGAGCAATTCCCGGGGCTTCCACCGGTGCACCGGTGGCACCCCGATCTCTGCGGTGATATGGATCTGCAGATCCGCGCTGACGGCCGCTGGATTCATGAGGGAGAGGAGATCAGGCGCGAGCCGTTGGTCAGACTTTTTGCCAGTATCCTCAAGCGGGAGGGCGACGACTATTTTCTGGTAACGCCGGCGGAGAAGTGGCGTATCCAGGTGGAAGATGCGCCATTTATCGCAACTCAAGTGGCCCGCAGTGACAGTGAGCGGGCCCCCATTCTGTTTACCACCAATACCGGTGAAGTGGTGCCTCTGGACGGAGAGCACGCCTGGCAGTTGCGGCCCTATGGCCAACCGCCCCAACCAGTACCCTATATTGCGGTGCGGGACCAGCTTTTCGCCCGGGTGTCGCGAGATGCCTATTACCAGTTGATCGACTGGGCTGTGGAGCAATCCCATGGCGGTGGGCAGACTAGCCAATTGTGGCTTGCCAGTGCCGGAAAATCTTTTTTGCTGGGTAACTGTTGACGGCCCTATCAGCGACTTCAGTGCAGCAATAAATATTTATCACAAATTGACAGCCGTCTTTACTCACCATTCACCCCGCAATCCAATAGATGATCTCTCAACCACTGGATTGCGGTCATTGAAAAGCTGCGCAGTTACGCGCAATCGCTTGTTTTCCAGGGGCTTGCGCGGGCCTTCGCCCGGCGGCGATACATCCTTGTGTCATATTAACCTGACAATTTATTTGTTGTCGGGTTAGTGTAAACAGGCCCTAGTAGAAACCTAATTGCAATAAAAATGTAAACAATCGAGAGTCGTTCGAAATTTACCGTTACTTTTCCCGCCAATCCCGCTTTCAGTAACAATTTCGCAATCTCCCCTCCTTAAATTCCCTGTCTGGAACGGCGGGTTGCTGAAAAACACTTTTTCAATAGCTCCCTAGCTGACCGAACGCAGATGTTGTTGCAGATCCTCCACCAGTTTGTCGGTGGTGGTCATTTCGCCGCTTAGGTTCTGGAGTCTGCCCACGCATAGACTGTGGCGCATTTCCCCGGCGGCTGCGCACGCATCTTCCACCAGGATTGGGCAGTAGCCGAAATCAGCACCCGCGCGAATGGTGGATTCGATACTGCCGTCTGTGTGCACACCGCAGCAGTAGAGCTGGGACAGGTTGAGCTGGATCAGCAGTTCGGGCAGGTTACTGTTGCCAAAGGGCCCGATACCAGTTTTATTGATGACCAGTTCATCCCCCAGGGGGACTACGGAGGCGAGAAATTCGGCTTCCGGGGATCCCGGCGTCGCCAGCAGCCCGGCCCGTTTGTGCCAGAAGGTCCGGTCGCGTCCGTCGCTGGTTTTGGCTCTGGTGCGTATGTGCAACACCTCCAGTCCCTTGTCACGGAATACGGCTTGCAGCCTGCGCACATTGGGCAGAACCAAAGTTTCCAGGCGGGCGAAGAATTCGTCTTGCTCCTCCTGGCTCCAGTGGGGTTTTCCTCCGTCTGCAAAGATACCCTGCCCGCGGGTGGCTAACAGGGTTTGCAGGTCGATACACAGCAGGGCCGGTTTCATTGTTCCCTCCAGCGGATTGATGCCCAGAGCGGATGTATTGGCTGGGTAGAGGCCAGGGACACTATCGCCCCGGCAATACGCCCGGCAGCATGAGAAAAACTTCTTCGGTATTGTTTTCAACCCGGGTTTGCAACACAGGTCCGCAATGCCTCCACTACTAATTGAGCATCTGGGCGCTCGATTTGCGGCCCGCAGCCGGGCGCTTGTTTAGATGCCGGGCCAATAGTGTCAGTGTAGCCCTTGAGCGGTGGTGGGTGGCGTGAACAGGAATGGCGAGGGTGAAGCCAGGGAGCGCTGAACCAGCGCCCCGGTAGGGTTTACATATTGGGATAGTTGGGGCCGCCGCCTCCTTCGGGTGCCACCCAGACGATATTCTGGGTGGGATCCTTGATGTCGCAGGTTTTGCAGTGTACGCAGTTCTGCGCATTGATCTGAAAGCGCTTGCCGTTGGCGTCTTCTACAACCTCATAGACAGCGGCGGGGCAGTATCTTTGTGCCGGCTCATCGTAGATGGGCAGGTTGTGATTCAGTGGTATCTCGGCATCCTTTAGCTTCAGGTGGCAGGGCTGGTCCTCCTCGTGATTGGTGTTGGAGATAAACACCGAGGACAGTTTGTCAAAGCTCAGGACACCGTCTGGTTTGGGATAGTCGATTGCCTTGCAGTCGGCGGCCGGTTTTAGCTGGGCGTGATCCGCAGCGGTATCGCGCAGGGTCCAGGGCAGCTTGCCGCGAAAGATATTGAGATCGACAAACGCGTAGGCCGATCCGAGGATATTGCCCAGTTTGTGCTGGGCGGGGCCGAAATTGCGTTGTTTGTGCAGCTCCTTCCAGGCCCAGCTGTCGGCGTATCTGCGCGCATAGTCCACGAGTTCGTCGCCGCTGCGATCCGCCGCCAGGGCTTCCACCAATGTCTCGGCGGCGATCATGCCGGATTTCATCGCGGTGTGATTGCCCTTGATTTTGGCGAAATTCAGGGTGCCGGCGTTGTCGCCGATCAGCAGGCCACCGGGGAAAGTCATCTTCGGCTGCGACTGCAGTCCCCCCTTCACAATGGCGCGTGCCCCGTAGGCCACACGTTGCCCACCCTCTAGATACTGGCTGATCACCGGGTGATGCTTGTAGCGCTGGAACTCGTCGAAGGGGCTCACATGGGGATTCCGGTAGGCCAGGTCGGTGATCAGGCCGACCACTACCTGATTGTCTTCCAGGTGATACAGAAAACCGCCGCCGGGCGTACCGCTTTGGTTCAGTGGCCAACCGGCGGTGTGGACCACAAGGCCCTGCTGATGCCTGTCTGCGGGCACCTTCCAGATTTCCTTGATGCCGATACCGTAGTGCTGTGGGTCCCGGTCCGCATCGAGCCGGTATTTTGCGATCAATTGTTTGCCCAGATGGCCGCGACAGCCCTCGGCGAAGAGGGTGTACTTGGCGTGCAGCTCCATCCCCGGCATATAGGAGTCCTTGTGCTCCCCATTCGCGCCGACGCCCATATCGCCGGTGGCAATGCCTGTGACGGAGCCATCGTCGTTGAAGAGTACTTCGGTTGCGGCGAAGCCCGGGAAAATTTCCACTCCCAAGTTTTCCGCTTGCTCGGCCAGCCAGCGGCACAGGTTGCCGAGGCTGATAATATAGTTGCCCTGATTGTGCATGGTGCTGGGCACAAACAGGTTGGGAACCCTGATGGCGGCCTCGTCATTGCGCAGAACATAGATATCGTCGCTCTGGACCTGGGTATTCAGGGGGGCGCCACGCTCTTTCCAGTCCGGAAACAGCTCGTTCAGCGCGGTGGGCTCAAACACTGCGCCGGACAGAATGTGGGCGCCGACCTCAGAGCCCTTCTCCACCACGCACACGGAGATCTCGTCATTTAGCTGCCGGATACGACATGCGGCGGCCAGCCCGGCGGGACCGGCGCCCACGATCACCACATCGTACTCCATTGATTCGCGTTCCACGGCGCTCTCCTCCGCTGGTTGCATACACTATCTCTCCGGGTCTTGTGCCCTGGATTGGGTCACGATTATATCGGGCTTTAAGTGGCCCTACCAATTGCAGGAGCAGCCGTTTTCCCTGGCAAATAGGCCGTTTTGCCGCAGCTCCGCGCCCGCCTATAAGCCGTCCCTATGGAGGGAAATTGATGTGGTGAATAGTCTTTCCCCATCTCAATCCGGCTATTGATTTTGCGCTATAGAAGGCTCACCATATCGCGCGTTCAAACACTCGTTTGACTCTGAAATCAAATTCGTTCGCGATTTGACCTGTCAGTCGCGGCTCCAAAAGTTTACCGAGACGGGATTTCCATGAAAGTTCTTGTAGCTGTAAAACGCGTTGTCGACTACAACGTCAAGGTTCGCCCCAAGGCGGATGGTAGCGACGTCGATATCGCCAATGTAAAGATGTCTATCAACCCCTTCTGCGAAATTGCGGTGGAAGAGGCGGTGCGCTTGAAGGAGAAAGGTGTCGTCAGCGAGATAGTGGCTGTTTCCATAGGGCCCAAGCAGTGCCAGGAGCAGATCCGCACCGCACTGGCGCTGGGTGCGGATCGCGGCATTCTGGTGGAGACGGATGTGGAGCTGCAACCCCTGGCTGTTGCCAAGTGCCTCAAGGCACTGGTGGACAAGGAGGAACCGCAACTGGTGATTCTGGGCAAACAGTCTATCGACGGTGACAACAACCAGACCGGCCAGATGCTCGGCGCCCTGACCGGCATGGGGCAGGGTACCTTCGCGTCGGGAGTGGCAATCGAGGGCGACTCGGTGCAGGTCACCCGGGAAATCGATGGCGGCCTGCAAACGGTGGAGCTGAAACTGCCGGCCATTGTCACTACGGACCTGCGCCTGAACGAGCCGCGCTACGCCTCCCTGCCGAATATTATGAAGGCCAAGAAAAAGCCTCTGGATACAACCACTCCCGATGAGCTGGGTGTGGATATAGCACCGCGCACTACAACCCTGAAAGTGGAGCCGCCGGCCGAACGCCAGGCCGGAGTCAAAGTGGCGGATGTGGCGGAGCTGGTAGAGAAACTGAAGAACGAAGCGAAGGTGATCTGATGAGTATTTTGGTTATTGCGGAACACGACAACGCTGAACTGAAAGGGGCCACCTTCAATACCGTTGCCGCAGCCGGGGAAATCGGCGGCGAAGTGCATCTGCTGGTTGCGGGTTCCGGCTGCGCAGCTGTGGGTGAGGCAGCGGCGAAAATGGACGGTGTTGCCAAGGTTCTGGTGGCTGACAACCCTGCCTATGGACATCAGCTGGCGGAGAACGTCGCCCGGCTGGTGGCGGACCTGGGCAAGGATTACAGTCATATTCTTGCACCGGCCACCACCACCGGCAAAAATATGTTGCCGCGGGCCGCGGCGCTGCTGGATGTGCAGCCGATTTCGGACATCATCGCAGTGGAGTCGGCGGACACCTTCAAGCGGCCTATTTACGCGGGTAATGTGATCGCTACAGTGCAGAGTTCCGATGCGATCAAGGTAGTCTCGGTCCGCAGCACCGCCTTCGACCCAGTGTCCGCCGAGGGCGGTAACGCAGTGGTGGAAGCTGTGGATATCGCCGATGATGCGGGGGTATCGTCTTTTGTCGGCGAGGAGCTGGCACAGTCTGACCGCCCTGAGCTGACCGCTGCCAAGGTGGTGATCTCCGGTGGTCGGGGTATGCAGAATGGCGACAACTTCAATCTGCTGTATCGCCTGGCCGACAAGCTGGGCGGCGCCGTGGGGGCATCCCGTGCGGCGGTGGATGCAGGCTTTGTGCCCAACGACATGCAGGTGGGGCAGACCGGCAAGATAGTTGCACCGGACCTCTACATAGCGGTGGGTATCTCCGGTGCCATACAGCATCTGGCGGGTATGAAGGACTCCAAGGTGATCGTTGCTATAAATAAAGATGAGGAAGCGCCGATCTTCTCCGTCGCAGATTACGGGCTGGTGGCGGATTTGTTCGATGCGGTGCCGGAGTTCGAAAGCAAATTGTAAAGTTGGGTTAATATACTAGGGTGGAAAAAGGGCGGCGTTAGCCGCCCTTTTGTTGCCGCCTCACGGAAAGCCAGAGTGGGCGGGTCTTTGCGGCGGTTTGCGGCTTTGGTGTCGCGCCGAATGGTTAAATTTTAGCCGATTGGTGTGGATTGCCTTTCTGGGTGCGACGATTGACAATAGGCGCCATAAGATACAGAAAAGCTACCACCGGTTAGGTTTTTGGGTAAGTTCATGTCCGCAATCCAGCGTGTCACAGGGTCACTCCGATCAGTCTTTGCGCCTTCCCAACCGGGCAGAAGACTGTCGCGCGGCGCGCTCGCCTCGGTGGTGGTGGCCGCCGGCTGGCTGTCCGTTAACCTGCTGGCCTACGCTTCGATACTGGCGCCCGCCGGGGAGGATTCCCTGCTAGTGGTGCGCGATGGCAATCTGCCCAGTGCCGGGCAGAGCACAACCATTCCCGATACGCCTTTTTTTGGCCGCGCCGAGGTCAAGCAGGAGGCGGAGCCGGATGTGGATCTGGCCAATATCCCGATTACCCAGTTGAATCTCGTGTTGTCCGGCGTGCTGGATAACTCTACCAAGGACAAGGCCAGCGCACTGATTGCGGAAAAGGGAAAACCGGCCCAGCGCCTGTACGTTGGTGATCGCCTGCCGGGTGGGGCGGAGCTGTTTTCTGTGGCGATCGATCACATAGTGTTGCGCCGCAACGGGAAAATGGAAAAACTGACTTACCCCGATCACGACGGGCGGCCCAATGTGCCGCTCAGTCGCTACACCGGCAGGAATGTCGCTGGCCGGGCAGTAGAGGTGAATGCGGCCAATGCCGCCGCGAGAGCGGAGAAGCAACAGTCCATTCGTGAGCGCCTGAAAGAATTGCGCAGCCTTGCGCGTGAAAGGCGCGAAGCACGCCAATAAAATGTTTCGAATACCAGAGTTTTGTTTAAGAGCCTGATAATAATGATGAGGATGTTCAATCGCCGGCTGTTTGTCGCCGGCTTTCTGGGACTGCTGTTGTCCACACCGGTGCTGGCCCAACCACAGGCTCAACCACAGGCCCCACCCCCGGAGCGCGTCACACTCTCACTGGATAATGCCGATATCCGCGACCTGATCAACTGGGCCGCGGACTTCACCGGCAAGAACATTATTGTGCACCCTAACGTCAAGGGTAAGGTCACAGTGATCGCCGGCGACCCGATGACCCACGAAGAGGCCTTCAACGTTTTTATGTCGGTGCTTCAGGTCAATGGCTTTAGCCTGGTGGAGCAGGGCGGAGCCTGGAAGGTGGTCCCCGATGCGCTGGCGAAACAGCAGGCGATACCAGTAGTCGGCAACGGTACCAAAGCGCCGGCCGAATCCCTGGTAGTGCGCACAGTGCGGGTCAAGAATATTTCCGCGGCGCAGCTGATCGCCATGCTCCGTCCTCTTATTCCCCAAACCGGTCACCTGGCCGCCTATGCGGAGACCAATACACTGTTGATTGCGGACCGTGCGGCCAATATCGAGCAGATAGTGCGATTGGTTCACCAGCTCGACCACGCGGGCGCCATCGATATTGAGCTGGTGCCACTGCAATTCGCCTCTGCCAAGGAGATCAAACAGGTTATCAACGACCTGCTGATTTCCGGCGGCAAGCAACCCGGCACCGACGTGCAGCCGTTGCGTATTGCCGTCGACGAACGCTCCAACTCGGTGTTGCTCACCGGGGACCCGGTCACCCGACAACAAATCAAGAACGTGATAGCGCGCCTGGACCAGCCACTGGCCGGGGACGGCAATACGGCGGTGGTCTATGTCCAGTACGCCAATGCGGCGGACCTGAAACCGATTCTCGAGGGCATGAGTGGCAGCATCCAGAAGACGGAAAAAGACCAGCAGGCGGCGGATGTGGAAGTCAGTATTCAGGTCAACGAAGCGCTGAATTCGCTGGTACTGACCGCGCCGCCGTCATTGCTGGAAACCATGAAAGGGGTCATCGCCAAGCTGGATGTGCGTCGTGCTCAGGTGCTGATAGAGGCGCTGATCGTGGAAGTGACGGCGGACAACGGCAGCGACCTGGGCATCAAGTGGATCGCCGGGGCGGGCGACGATGTGGTGGCGGGGTTCAATAACGACGCGGCACCAACTCCTATCGTCGATGATGAGGGTAACCAGATATCCGATATCAACCCGCTATCATTGAATCCCCTCAATCTGATCGGCAGGGGCCTGAACCTGGGTTATCTCAGCGGCACCGACCTGCGTGCGGTTGTGAATGCGGTGGCGACCCAGAGCAACGCCAATATCCTGTCTACGCCCACCATTATCGCGCTGGACAATGAAGAGGCCAGCATACTGGTGGGTCAGAATGTGCCCTTCGTTACCGGTGAGCAGCTTTTGTCCGGCAGCAACAATGACCCCTTCACACAGATACAGCGGGAGGACATAGGTACCGAACTGAATGTCACCCCGCGGGTGAACAACAATAATTCGGTGACCCTGGATATCGAGCAGAAGGTGGAAAATGTGGTTCCCGCTGCGGAGGATGCCACCGGTGCTTCCGACATCGTCACCAGCAAACGAGAGATCAGCACGCGGGTGCTGATCGACGACGGCGCTATTCTGGTGCTCGGTGGCCTGATTGAGGACAATGTGACCGAGACATCGTCAAAGGTGCCGTTGTTGGGCGATATTCCCGGCATCGGCCGACTGTTTCGCTCCAGCAGGAAAAGAGTGCGCAAAACCAATCTGATGGTATTCCTGCGCCCGCGCATTTTGAGTGACCAGGTGGCGGGCTACGAGGAAACCCGCAAGCGCTATCTCGACCTGCAGCGGAAGCAGATAGAAATGCGCGGGGAAACCAGCCTGCTTTGGGACTGGCACCGGGGTGAGGTTTTGCCGGATCTGCTGCCGCCTTCCGGCACTTACGACGAGTCCGGCTCCTCAGATGCGCCGGTCCAGGTACTCGAGGTAGAAAAATGATCAGCGGCGAGGTGTCTGCGACACCAAAGCGCCTGCCCTATGCGTTTGCCAAGCGCCACAAGGTGCTGCTGGTGGAGCGCGAGGGGCGTCCCTGGTGCCAGTATGTGGCGCCGATCAACGCCGGTGTGCTGGCGGAGCTGCAGCGGCTGAGCGGCCTGGAAGTGGATATCGAGCCTGTCGACGAGGGCGACTTCAACATGGCGCTGCAGCGCCAGTACGAGAATCGCGAGGGGGGCAACCTTTCCGACGTCGAGGGGCTGGGTGAGGAGCTGGACCTGGCGGCGGTGGTGGACTCGCTGCCGGAAACCGAGGACTTGCTCGAGCAGGAGGACGATGCGCCCATCGTCAGACTCATCAACGCCATCTTTGCCGAATCCCTCAAACAGGGTGCCTCGGATATCCATATCGAGACATTTGAAAAGCGCCTGGTGGTGCGCTTTCGCGTCGATGGGGTATTGCGCGAAGTACTCGAGCCGCGCCGTGCACTGGCGCCGCTGCTGGTGTCCCGTATCAAGGTCATGGCCAAACTGGATATCGCCGAGAAGCGCATTCCCCAAGACGGACGTATTTCACTGCTGATGGCGGGTCGGGAGGTGGACGTGCGCGTATCCACCATGCCCTCCAGTGCCGGCGAGCGGGTGGTGATGCGCCTGCTGGACAAGCAGGCGGGCAAGATGGATCTGCGCCAGCTGGGCATGCGCGACCGCGATCTCGGTGCTATGACCGAACTGCTGGCGCGGCCCCACGGCATATTGCTGGTTACAGGCCCCACAGGTTCCGGTAAAACCACCACGCTCTACGCGGGCCTGGGCAGTATCAACAGCCGCGAGAAGAATATTCTCACGGTGGAGGATCCGGTAGAATACAACCTCGAAGGCGTTGGCCAGACCCAGGTCAACACCAAAGCTGACATGACATTTGCCCGCGGCCTGCGGGCGATCCTGCGCCAGGACCCGGACGTGGTAATGGTGGGTGAGATCCGCGACCTGGAGACCATGCAGATCGCCATTCAGGCCAGTCTGACCGGCCATCTGGTGCTCTCCACTCTGCACACCAACACAGCGCTGGGGGCCGTAACCCGCCTGGTGGATATGGGGATCGAGCCCTTTTTACTGTCCTCGAGCCTGATCGGCGTTTTGGCTCAGCGATTGGTGCGGGTGCTGTGTCCCGAGTGCAGGGCGCCGCACCCTGCAGACGCCAGTGAATGTGAATTGCTGGGCAGGGGGGCGGCTGAGAAAACCATCATTTACCGGCCTGTGGGTTGTGAGTCCTGTAGCCAAAGCGGTTACGTCGGGCGGGTGGGTATCTATGAGCTGGTGCCAGTCAACGAAACCATGCGTCAACTGATCCACGACCGCGCCTCTGAAAGCGCCCTGGTCGGCGAAGCGCGCAAAGTCGCACCCAGTATCCGTGAAGATGGTATCGCCAAAATTCTGGCCGGAGTCACTTCGCTGGAGGAAGTCGTGCGCGTGACACAGGAGTCCTGACGTGGCGGCGTTCCAATACGCGGCGCTGACCGCTTCCGGGCGCAAAAACCGCGGCACTCTGGAGGCGGACAGCGCCCGGGCCGCGCGACAGCAGCTGCGTGCCAAGGGCATGGTACCACTGGAGGTGGCCCCGGCCACGGAATCGTCCGCAGCCGGCAACGCCAGCTTTCTGTCCGGCAGCCCCGGCCTCAGTGTCAAACATCTGGCGCTGCTGACGCGCCAGATCGCCACTCTGCTCCGGGCCGGTATTCCCCTGGAGGAGGCGCTGGGGGCCATTGCCAGCCAGACGCGCAATCAAAAGATTCGCCGCATTGTGCTCGCCGTGCGCGGCAAGGTGCTCGAAGGGCACAGTTTCGCCCAGGCGCTGGGCAACTTTCCCCGTGCCTTTCCCAATCTGTACCGGGCCACAGTGGAGGCCGGGGAGCACTCCGGGCACCTGGATGCGGTTTTGGAGCGCCTGGGGGATTACACGGAAAACCAGCAGAAGTTTCGCCAGAAGGTCCAGCTGGCCCTGATATACCCCATGATGCTGGTACTGGTCTGCGTACTGGTGGTAACGGGTCTGATGGTGTATGTGGTGCCCGACGTGATAGAGGTGTTTACTGGCAGTGGACAGCTGTTGCCGCTACCCACCCAGATACTGGTCGCCATCAGCGATTTTATCGCCGCCTGGGGCTGGCTGGTGCCGCCGGTGCTGATTGCCCTGGTGGTCGTCGCCATTGTTATGATGAAACGCCCCGGAGTGCGCTACCGGGTGCATCACCGCTTGCTGGAATTGCCGCTTGTGGGCTGGCTGGTGCGCAGCGGCCAGAGTGCCCGCTATGTGGGAACCCTGGCCATTCTGACCGGAAGCAGTGTGCCACTGGTACAGGCGATGGGTATTGCGGGTGGGGTGATGTCCAACGACTTTCTCAAGGAGCGGTTGCAGGCAGCGCAAAAATCTGTGCGTGAGGGTGGAAGCCTGCGCCGGGCTTTGGAGGATGTTGGGTATATTCCACCGATGATGATCTACATGATTGCCAGCGGGGAGTCCTCGGGTAGTTTGGACGCGATGCTGGGCCGGGCGGCAGAGTCCCAGGAGCAGGATTTGCAGGGGGCAGTAACAGCGTTCGTCAGTCTGTTCGAGCCGGTCATGCTGCTGCTGATGGCGGCGATAGTGTTGTTTATCGTGATGGCAATAATGATGCCCATCATGAGTATGAATCAGATGGTGGTGTAATTCAGCTGCCGGCTGAGTGGAACCACCGGGATAGAACCAAGGTGGAGACAGGTAAAGGTGATTGCAATGAAAAGCATGCGTGGAAATGGGGGCTTTACGCTGATCGAGATCATGGTGGTGATCGTGATACTCGGCGTACTGGGGGCTCTGGTGGTGCCGAATATCCTGGGCCGCACCGGAGAGGCGCGGATGAAGGCGGCGGTGACGGATCTCCGCGCCCTGGAAACCGCACTGGATATGTACCGCATGGACAACTTTGTGTTCCCCAGTACGGATCAGGGTCTGCAGGCGCTGGTGAACAAGCCGAGCGGCTTTCCAGAGCCAAAAAACTGGTCGCAGCCCTACCTGAAGCGCGAGGCCAAGGACCCCTGGGGCAATGAATACCAGTACATCAGCCCGGGCAGTAATGGCCCCTACGATCTGTTCAGTCTGGGTGCCGACGGCAAGCCCGGTGGTGAGGGGGAGGCGGCGGATATCTTCGCGTCTGAACCTTAGTCTGCAAACAGTCGATTCACATGTTTGTGCGGCCCGGTCGCAGCGCCGGCTTTACCCTGATCGAATTGCTGGTGGTGATTGTAATTATCGCCACCCTGGCCGGTATGGCCGTGCTCTCCCTGGGGGGCTCCGATGTCCGGGCCTGGAAAGGTGAAACACAGCGCCTCGCCGGAGTTTTGCAATTGGTGGTGGACCGGGCTGTGATCGACAATTCTCACTATGGGGTGGTATTCAATAGCGATGGCTATTCGGTGGTTCGCTACGACCCCACCAGCCTGGAGTGGCAGTCCCCCGAAGCCGATGCTGAGACCGCCAGCACCATGGCGCAGCGGTTTGCCGTCCACCAGCTGCCGGGAAACATGCGGGTGGAGGTATTGCAGCAGGCGGAACTGCCCTCGGCGGCAAGCGATGAGGACACTGAGGATCCGGTGCCGCAGTTTATTGCTCTGGCCAGCGGCGAAGTCCTGCCGGCCGAACTCGCCGTTGTGCTGCTGGAGGACCGGGAAGTGTCCCGTGCCGCCAGTATCTCCTATTCGAGCCTCTACGGGCTGCAGCTTCAGTGGCAGACCGATGACTATTGAGGTCCGGAGCCGGGAGATGGGTTTTACCCTGGTGGAGGTTTTGGTGGCTCTGGTGATCTTCGGTGTTATCGCCGCCAGCCTGCTAAAAACCATGCAGGACAGCGTGCAGGCGCAGGCTGCCATGGAACAGCGGCTGGCGGCCAACCTGGCGGCACAGCAGGTGCTGGCGCAGATTCGCCTGCAGAGTCCCTGGCCACCCATAGGGGAACAGACAGAGCGGGTTCCCGCCGGGGCTCGCGAGTGGGAGGTGACGGCCAGGGTCGAGGCCACCAGTGAAGAAAAAATGCGCCACATCATTATCCAGGTGGCCGAGCCGGAAGCGGACAATCCCAGCTATACCCTGGACGCATGGGTGGCAGAGTGAAGCCGCAGCCGGTATTTAACCCCAGAGTCCGGCGGATACCGCTTCGGCACGGGAGGCCGGCGCCGGGCTTCACCCTGATCGAGATCCTGGTGGTGCTGGTTCTGGTGTCGATTATCAGTGTGGGTGCCTTCACACTGCTGGATACTTTCAACCACACGGATCAGGCCTTGCAAGTGCGGGCCGAGGAGATGCGTCGCTTTTCCATGGCCATGTACCGCATCGATGACGATCTGCGCCAGGTTACGCCGAGGCCGGTTAAAAATGCCTACAGTGGCTACGAGCCGGCGCTGAGGGGGGATTCCGACGAGCTGGAATTCACCCGCCTGGGCGCGTCCAACTTTACCGGGGAACCCCGGGGTGAGCTGCAGCGTGTCAGTTACCGCGTGGGCTTTGCCGAAGATCCGGACGCGGATTCCGGGGATCAAGAGTCACTGCTGTTGAGGGGGCGCTGGCGAATCCTGGACCGCGCACCGGACAGCGAGCCTGTCTCGGAACCCCTGCTGGCCGGTATCGACAGCCTGAGCCTGCGCTATTTCGATGGGGAGACGGAAGCCTGGCTGTCCCAGTGGCCGCCGGCATCCTCCACCACTGATGCGGGAGCTGTCGACCTGCGGTTGCCCCGGGCCGTTGAGTTTGTCCTGCTCACCCAGGCGAGCGGTGAACTGCGGCGGGTCTTCGTTCTACCCAGTGGCGCGGTAAGTCTTAGCTCCAATCGGGGAGGAGGCGGTGGCGGTGGCGGCGGCGGTGGTGGGGGTGGCTCCGACAATAATGACGGCTCCCAGCCCAAACCGGGGGACGGTGAAGGCGATAACGGTGGGAAGCGCGATGGGTAGTGTTGGCCTATCACACCAGAGGGGTGTGGCGCTGATTACCGTACTGCTGGTGTTGGTGATTGCCGTTGCCGCGGTCAGCCAGGCCATTGTGCGCAACCGCATAGCCGTTTCCCGCACCGCGGCCCTGCTGGCCAATACCCAGCTGGCTGAATTTGTCGGTGGCGCCGAAGCCTGGGCCAGGGTGGCACTGGAGCGGGATTACGAGG
This sequence comes from Microbulbifer sp. TYP-18, assembly GCF_040932045.1. Taxonomy (NCBI): domain Bacteria; kingdom Pseudomonadati; phylum Pseudomonadota; class Gammaproteobacteria; order Cellvibrionales; family Microbulbiferaceae; genus Microbulbifer; species Microbulbifer sp. TYP-18. The sequence continues at coordinate 108,429 of NZ_JBFRBC010000007.1, read as the reverse complement.
AGGATCGGGAACAGTCACCGTCGTCGGATTCGATGCAGGAAGGCTGGGCCGGGCCGGCGCTGTCCTTCAACCCGGAGAACGGCAGGATCAGAATCAACATCCAGGATTTGCATTCCTGTTTTAATGTAAACAATCTCGCCGGCCCGGGCGCCGGACAGGCGGATCAGGCGCAGATTTTTCAGCGCCTGGTGGTCAATGTAACCGGCAAGCCGGAGCTGGCCAAAGCGATACTGGACTGGCTCGATCCCGGCGATACGCCGCTGGCGCCGGGGACTGAGGACGACGGCTATCTGGGCCTGGAAATGGCGCACCGCACTCCGGACACACTGATCAGCGATGTTTCCGAACTGGCTGCGGTACAGGGGATGGAGGGTGAAGACTGGCAGGCCTTGAGGCCCTACCTTTGCGCACTGCCGGCGGAGGGTACGGCGATCAATGTAAATTTTGCCTCCGAGGCCCTGCTGGAAGCGGTTGATCCCCAGGCGCGGGTGGAGGATGTAATGAGCTTTCGCGATTCTGAGGGCGTATTCAATGAACAGGCCCAGTTGCAGGATTTTGGTTTTCAGCAGACCCAGGCGCTGGCATTTCACAGCCAGTATTTCCTCGCCAGAATCGCGGTGCAGCTGGGTGAAGGGGAAGAGTACCGGCAATATTGGGAGTCCATGATTTATCTGGACGAGGCCAAGGGCGAAGCCAAGGTGATGCAGCGCCACAGGCGGAATTTCGACATTGCCTATATGCGTGAGCTGCTGAGCTTCGAGGCTGAAGGCCCGGACAATTCGGACAATAATGCTAATTAAATTTAAATGGTTATGATTAAAAAGGTAACTGGCGGCGAAACCGCTTCGGGATCCGAGAAGCGATTGTTGTTACTGCGGCTGGTGGAGGATAGCAGTAACCAGATTCCCCGGGTGGAATGCTGGAGTGATTGCGGCTGGCGCACCGTCGCTATGGACGATGATTTTGCGCGCGCGTTTGGTGTGGACGATCCCGTTACTACCGAGGAGGAGCCCGCGGACGCGTTGGAATTGCAGTTTGGTGAACAGACGCGGGCGCTGCTGCTGTTGCCCGGACACTGGGTGTGGAGTGGGGTGGACAGCATTCCCAAAGCCGCCCGTCGCCAGAGTCAGGCCATTGGCTATATGGTCGAAGAGCAGCTGGCCGAGGACGTTGAGGATCTGCACTTTGTATGTCAGCCCCGCGCGGGAGAAGCGTGCAGTGTTTACGCTATCGCCCGCCAGAAGATGGAAGTGCTGCGGGATCAGCTGCAGCGGCTGGAGTGGCCGCTGATTGCCGCTGTTCCCGAATACCAGCTACTGGATCTGCTGGATACCGATACCGCCCTGTGGCTGGATGGGAACCGCGCCCACCTCTGGTACGGCAGCGGTCACGGCCTCTCGGTACAGCGCCGCTACCTGCAGCAGCTTCTGGCACCCCTGGTGGAAAATCACAGCGAAGATAGCCAGGAGGGTGATGCAACCCCGCAGCTGGAACTGATCGGCGAAGACCCCGACGATCAGTTGACCCGGGCAAATCTGGAATCACTGTTCGGCGACGGTCTGCACTCTTCCGCCGGCGCGGCGGAGGAGCAACTGCTGGAGCGCTTTCGCCCTTCGCGCATGGCCAATCTTCTCACTGGAGATTTTGCGCTGGCGACTGACAGGGAAGAGCCCAACTGGTGGATAAGGCCGGCACAGGTGGCGGCCATTTGTTTTGCGGTGCAACTGCTGCTATTTGTAGTGGCGGGTTCCTATTACAACTGGCGTGCCTCCGGTTCTGAAGAGCAGGCGCGAGCACTGTTTACGGAATTGTTTCCCGAAACCCGGCCCGGCCGGGATCTGCGGCGCCAGATTGAGGGGTATCTGAAGCAGGCCGCCGGCGGCGGCGATGGTTTCAGTGGCCAGATGCAGCTGTTGAGCGAGGTATGGAACCAACAGGGCAGCGGCCAGTTGAAGCTGCAGTCCCTGCGTTTTGACGGCCAGCGCGGCGAATTGGTGTTACAGGTGAAAGCCGCCGATCTCGCTGAGCTGGATCGATTTGTCGGCAGCCTCAGCAACGGCCAGTACCGGGCCGAACTGCTGGCTGCCAGTGAATTGGAAAAGGGCGCATCAGGTCGTGTCAAGCTGCAGTGATCACATTGATTCACCCGCCCGCCAGTCGGCGCTGGGGTGAATCCTGCCCGTGGACCTGCCGTCGGCAAAGGCCGGCGCTTCCGGGTACTCGAACAGGATTTTAAGGGCGGCAATCCATTCGAACAGACTTCGATTGGATTACCGGATTAACAGATATTTGTACCTGCCAAGAAAACCGAGTGATGAAACAAGCAATTGTCGAGGAACTGCAGCAGAAATGGCGTTCCCTGCCGCCCAATGACCAGCGGGCGCTGGGAGCGCTGATCCTGGTACTGGGGGGACTTTTTATCGTTTACGGTCTGTTTACGCCCGCCAAGCACTTTTTTGACGACGCCTACGGCCGCGCCGACGCATCGCAGGAGCTGGTGCAGTGGATAGAATCCCAGCGCAATGTGCTGGAGCGCCTCAAGCCCCCTTCCTCCAGCGGTCAGGCCTCCGGGACCCTGCTGCAAAGGGTGACGGCGGCGGCCCAGCAACACGGCATTTCTATCAAGCGCTTCGAGCCCGAGGACCAGGGGCGCATTCGTCTGTGGATCGATGAGGCCCGCTATCAGGACCTTCAACCCTGGCTAAATACCCTGGTCCAGCAGGGATTTGTGCTCCGCACGGTAAACCTGGATGCCCTGGCGGAAGAGGGGATGATTTCCGCCCGCCTGACCCTGGAAGGCTGAGGGTATCCCGGAGTTAGGGTGTTGTCGTCTGCAGTCTTGATGCGCCCGCCGGCTATGGGAAGTGCCGCAGGTATTTGCTGCTCGGAGCCGATGTGACCGAAGAGTTTATTTGCTCCAAGTCCATAGATTGAATATCTATTGCTACGGTGACCGATATTACCGCTCGGCATACTGTCGAGGCAGTCCCCAATCACTCCTAGGCCTGCTGACACTAAGTGAGCGAGCCCTATTTACGGCCCGAACAAACCTGCTCGGGACAGCAGGTTGCTGGCAAAGTCTTTTTCAGCAGCCCCAAATCCCGCAGGGCGCCATGAATGGCCATCGTCGATCGGGTCCATACGGAGCCGCCGGAATTGCCGTAAAGGTGCCGGGCAAGGCCGCATTGGGTGCCGTTCCTGGAGCTGGCTTGTGCCCCGTAAACACTATTTTTATCCCCCGGAACGCCCCAATATATCCGCGAACCCTATACTGAGGGAAGTAGGATGAAATTGGTGCCAATATGCTGTTCAAAGAGTTGTCTTCCAGTCACTTGGTTGAGGTAGCGGATATCGTTACCTTATCCAACCCCTACGAACTCACCGTCGTCGGCCGCTACCTCTGGGGTGAAGAGGTCCAGGATCCCGAGGTCTTTGACAAGACCCAGTTGTGTTTCCTGTCCGGTGAGGCACTGCCTCGCTGCTGGCACGACAGCCGCTACCGGGACAGGGAGGTCAGCCGTATGCGCTGCGGCACCAGGGCGGAGGATGAGGACTATTATCAGGGCGCCTGAATCCGCTGCAGAGGTTCCCTGGCTCCGGTCCACTGGAGGAGCCTGTAGCCGTGGTTATAAGCCCAAGTGTCCATTACAATACGCGCCAAATTTTTTACCTGCCCGGCGTGCCGGGCGGAAGTCGGCCATCAGGGCTATTGCCCCTTAGCCGGCCGCCAGTGGTAGTGAATCATTCAGGGCATGAAGTTGTATGTCTTTTGAGCAATTCGAGCAGTATTCACTCTGGCTGGGGGTCGGTGGGCTGATTCTGTTTATGGTGTTTATCGTCTGGAGCCTGGCCAAGGAATCCAAGGCGGGGCGATTCGGTACCTTTGTTTTGTTTCTGGCCCTGGGCCTCGGCCTGCTGGGCTTTGTGATCAAAACAGTGCTCGTTGAAGTGTTGGGGATCGGCTAGAAGCTGGCCGCGCCCGGCCCGCCTTAACCTCGGTGTCCGGCTGAACTGATACTCGGGTTCGATATTGTGCAGATGGAATACACCAGCGCCAGGGCAGTGGTGAAAGGGCTAAATGCCAATGTTTGATCGACCGGAACTCAAAGTACAAAAAGACCGTCGCGTCTGTCGACTCACAGACGCGCGTATGGCCAAGTACAGCCGTCGCGTGATGCTTTTTACCATTATGGTGTTTTTCATTGCGGTGACGGTGGGTGAGTTGCCCCTGGTTGCACCGCAATTGACCCTGGTGCTCGCTATAGGGTTGATCCTGCTGAGTCTGTTGCACGGCTATCACCTTTTTCGCTTTGGCAGCCTCTATGCCTCCGGTCCGCATCGCTGGCGCCGCCGCTATTTTTTCACCGCAATTCTGTTCGCTGGCTGGTGGGGTCTGATACTGGTGTGCCACGAGTGGCTGCTGGGATTTGCGCCGGAGACCCACTTTTTGTGGCTCTATACCGTGATGTACAGTGCCATTGTGGTGACCGTATTCGCGCCCTACTACCGGTTTCTCACCTGGTGCCTGGTGGTATCCCTGGTGCCGGCTTCCGCTACATCGTTTCTATCGGGAGATATCCTCGGCACTGTCTACGGTGTGCTTTCGCTGGCGTTTGTCTGGCTCATCTCCCGCCAGGCACGACTTGAGTCCGAGAATTACTGGGGTCGTATGGGCGCGATGCAGGAGTTGCAGCAACGCGCCAGCCAGCTCGCCGTGGCCAGTAAAAGATCCGATGCGGCTATCGAGTTAACCAATGAATTTGTCGCAAACATCGGCCAGGAGTTTCGCAGCCAACTCACCGACTCCCTGGGAGCGCTGGCGCTGCTGGAGGCGGAGCAATTGCCGGAGCGGCAGCGGGAGTGGGTGCGGCTGGCAAAAAACGCCAGTCGCCAGCAACTGAAACTGGTGGATAATGTCGGTCTTTTTACCCGTGTGGCAAGGAAGAGTATCCGGCTGCGACAGGGGCCTTTCAATCTGGTAAAAACCGTCGAGAAGTCGTTTAAGTTTGCCGCAAAGGCCTCCCATCGCCAGCGCCTTGAATTCAATTTCGAAATAGACGACAAGCTGCCGGTCATGGTGATCGGGGACAATCGCAAGACCTCGCAGCTGATACGCAACCTGGTGGAGGCGGCTACGGCAATAGCCCAGCAGGGCGAGATCTGGGGACAGGTGGACTTTTCCCCTATCAGCACCGCGGAGGGACAGATGACGATCGCCCTCATGGACGATGGCCAGGGTGAGATACTGCCGGACGAAAGTGAACTGTTCGGCGCCTTCTCGCGGGTAGACAGTGCCCAGGTAGCTACGGGGCTGGGACTTTCAATTGCCAAGGGGCTGGCGGAAGCCATGGGTGGCTATCTGCAGCTGCATTCCAGCCGCGACGGCAACCGCTATCAGGTGGCGATGAGATTCGCCACCGAACCGAACCAGCGCTTCTATCTGGTGCCGGATCGCCGCTTGCAGGATTTGGACATACTGCTGTTGCACCAGAAGGGCCTGTTTGTCAGCGGCCTGGAAAAGGCTCTGAGTTCCTTCGGAATGGAGGTGCAGGGTTTGAGATACACCTCATCGGCGCACCGGCCGGCACTGGAGGAGGCTGTGCAGCAGGCACTGGTGCGCAGTCAGCTGGTGTTGCTGGTGCCGGCCATGGGCGATTCGAGCCTGCTGACGGCAGTCCAGGAGATTATCGACCACAGCGATGTAGAGCCCAAAAACTGCCCACTGATGTGTCTGGGCGCCTATGGCCATAAGCAGGCATTTACCCCCTTTATCAAAAGCCTGCCCTGCACACAGTATCTGAGCCGCCCGGCGACCCGGAAGGAACTGCACGATGCACTGATCGGTTTGTTGTTCTGTGGTGGTAAAAAGACCAGCCGTCGCATTGTCACCAGCAGTGGTGCCCACCCGCGCCAGTACACCTTGCTGTTGATCGAGGAGTCGCGCCAACACCAGCGGGTGACCGAAGAAATGCTGCACACGTTGGGATACCGGGTGGAAGTGGCCCGGTCGGTGGTGGACGCGCTGGAGCTGCTGTCGGAGGGGCACTACGATATGCTGCTGGTGGATTGCCAGCAGAATACCGAACACAGTGCACAAATTATCGAAACCCTGCGCCATTGGGAGTCGGAGCATGCAGCGGAGAACCGGCTGCCGATCATCGCCCTGACCAGCACCACGGAAGAGCAGTTCGAAGGCCGTTGCCTGGCGGCGGGTATGGATGATTTTCTCACCAAGCCCCTGGGTAAGGACCAGCTGCGGGAAACCATCGAGTGCTGGCTCGGCAGCGCCCGGGACTGATCCGAGCACCTGCTGCATGGGGTTGCCCGCCCGTCGGTCCGCTCAGCCGCCGGCGAGCTTTACCCTAAAGTCGCGGGCTTCCAGCAGGGCCTTGATCTCGCTGCGCTTGTCACCCTGAATTTCAATCACCCCGTCTTTTACAGTGCCGCCACAGCCGCAGCGTTTTTTCATGTCCGCCAGCAATAGCTTCAAATCGGCGTCGCTGCCCGGGAGGCCCCGCACGCAGGTGACGCCCTTGCCCTTGCGGCCTTTGCTTTCCCTTTGAATACGAACAATCCCGTCGCCGCTGCGGCGGGACTCTTGGCTCGGTTCCTCTTTGACCCGGCCGCGATCGGTCGAGTAAACCAGACGGTTTTCCCTGCTCATGATTTCCCCCAGCTGTCCAGCCAACCCGGCTGGCGGGATCGGCCCTGCAATGCGACGCAACCCCGCGCGAAAAGTTCTGCCGCAGGTGCGCCGGTAAATCCGGCCTCTTAGCCGCCGGCAGCGACCCCCGAGACCTCTCTGGTGTTATATGTTAGCGAAAAAGTGCGCTGTTGTAGCGCAGTGCTCTAACAAGAGTCGGGCTTTGCCGACCGGAATTGCGGTGCGCCTGTGGCGGGCGGGACCTTCCGGCGCTATAGTCTGTGCCGGCAGGAGGATATATGGCACTAACCGGCAGGCGCAAATGGCTTAATGAGGTAATTTTCGGCACTGACACGCCGGCGGGAAAAGGCTTTGATGTATTTTTGATCTGGGCCATTCTCCTCAGCGTGGGTCTGGTGCTGCTGGTCTCCGTGGAGGGTATCGCCGGGCGGTACGGGCGGCTGTTCTTTTGGCTGGAATGGTTTTTTACCGGGCTGTTTACGGTCGAGTATATTCTGCGTATCTACTGTGCGGTGGACCGCCGCAGGTATATTTTCAGCTTTTACGGCGTGGTGGACTTTCTGGCGATATTGCCCAGCTATGTGGCGCTGGCCTTTACCGGGGCCAGTTATCTGCTGGTGGTGCGCCTGCTGCGGGTGCTGCGCATTTTTCGCGTGCTCAAGCTGGTGCGCTATCTGCGTGATGCAAACCTGCTCATGCGGTCCCTGTGGCAGGCGCGCAGAAAAATTATGGTGTTTTACGCCAGCGTACTGGTGATGTGCATCATTTTCGGTGCGCTGATGTTTATGGTGGAGGGGCCCCATAGCGGCTTCACCAGTATTCCCAAGAGTGTCTACTGGGCGATTGTCACCCTGACAACGGTGGGGTACGGCGATATCACCCCGCACACGCCCCTGGGGCAGGCGATTGCCTCCCTGACTATGTTGGTGGGCTATTCCATTATCGCTGTGCCAACCGGGATAGTAACTGCCGAGCTGGCCAGTGAGATTGGCAGAGAACGCAGCGTGCAACGCTGTGACAATTGCAGCCGCGCCGGCCACGACCGGGATGCCGACTACTGTCGCCACTGCGGCTACAGGCTGGAAGAACTGGACACAGCGGACCGGGATCTGGGCTGAGTCGCCAGCCGGTAGCCGCTACCAGTTGTCCGGCACGCGCACCGCCACCACCTCCGCCGAGGCGCAGATGCGGTCTCCACTGGTGAGGGTGCAGTGCAGGGTGGTTTTCCTGCCGCTGCGACCAGTGATTTTGGCCCGCAGTGTTACGGGGGCATCCATCGCCGCCGGCGCCTTATACTGGACATCCAGCCTGCCGGTGGCGTACCAGATTTTATTCCCGGTGCCGGTTTGGCGCCCGGCCTGCCGGTAGCCGTCGGCGATCGCCGTACAAATGGTGTGACAGTCGATGATGGTGGCGATGATGCCGCCATTGAGGTAGTGGTTGGGTCCGGCGCAGTGCTCCGGGGCAGGGGTGAACTGGCAGTGGGTTTCGTCGTCGCCGACCCAAAAGCTTTTGATTTGCAGACCCCGGTCATTTTCCGGGCCGCAACCGAAGCAGTGGTTCGCGGGAATTTGATCCTGAATTGCCACCGGCTCAGTCATGGTTGTCCCTCTGTGAAAAATTTTGCGGCCATGCTAACGATTTGCGCAGGACAGGGGAAGAAATTAATCTTGCGCCTCCTTTTCCCACTGCTGGACACTTGCGATGGAGATATACGGCCACTGTGCCCCCGGTTTCGAGCCGCTCTTGGATACCTTTGCCGCCAATTTTCGCCAGAGCGGTGAAACCGGTGCGGCTTTTGCCGTCCGCCGGTCCAATGAGCTGATAGTGTCGCTGTGGGCGGGGCGCTGCGACCGGGAGGGACAGGTTCCCTATACGGAGGACACCATCGCCAATGTATTTTCCTGCTCCAAGGGGGTACTCGCGGTGTTGGCGATGCAGCAAGTGGCTGCCGGTCGGCTGGACCTGGACCGGCCGGTGGCGGACTACTGGCCGGAATTTGCCGCGGCGGGCAAGGCCGCCATTACGCCCCGTCAGTTGCTGTGCCATCGCTCCGGCCTGGTGGCCTTCCGCGAGCGGGTGACGGACGACTTGATCTACGACTGGGACGGAAGCTGCGCGCGGGTGGCGGCCGAGGAACCCTGGTGGCCGCCGGGATCGCGGCAGGGCTATGCGGCTTTTCTCTATGGCTGGAGCCTGGGCGGGTTGCTGGAGAGGGTCTCGTCCCGCACACTGCCCGAACTCTATCGCGAGGTGCTGGCAGACCCGCTGCAGCTGGATGGCGGCTTTGGTGCCCTGGGCCACAGGTCCACCCGCATCGCGGACGTGGGCCCGCTCAAAAAGCCGCTGCCGGAGCTGCGGGAAAATGCGGTGGCACACGCCATGAAAGAGGATCGCCAGGGGCCGGTTGCGAAGGCCTTCTCCAACCCTGTCAGTCTGCTGACCGGCAGTAACGGCTCCGCCTGGAGGGGGGCGCTGATACCGGCGGCAAACGGGCACTTCAGTGCCCGGGATCTGGCGGGCATCTACGGCGACCTAGCACTGGCCAAAGGGACGATTCTGGATCCGCACACGGTGGCGGAGGCCCGCAGGGAACAGAGCCGGGAGCGCGATGCCGTATTGCAGGCGGACGTTGCCTTCGGCTGCGGCTTTGTTCTCAGCGGCCGCGGGGCGGACCTGCGTTTTGGCGGGGACTGGGGCTTTGGGCATCCGGGTGCAGGGGGCAGCGTCGGTTTTGCCGATCCGGAGCGGGAGATCGGCTGCGGCTATGTGACCGCGCGCCTGGGGCAGAGCCTTTTTATGGACAGGCGCTCGGTGCACCTGGTGGAACACTTATACCGGTTGTTGTAATGGAACAGAATATCGAATTGACCCGTCGGGTGGATGAGCTGGAGACCCGGCTCGCTTTTCACGAGGACACAATGGCACAGCTGAATGATGTGATTGCACAGCAGGATGCCGAGATTCGTGCCCTGAAAGCGCAGTTTGAGGAAGTGCTGGCCAGATACCAGGATATTGCACTGCAGGTGTTTGGTGACGGTGGCGCGGCGGATGATAAGCCGCCGCACTATTAGCAGAGAAGGGCATTCTCAGCGACCTGCTATTTTCAAGTGAAAAGCAAGTGATTCAGCGTAATTGCACAGGTTTTTAAGGTTGACAAACAAAGCAATGTCCACCGTCCGCTCCTTTTTCTGTTCTGATTAACTGTCTCCTGCGATTGTGCCACTTAGTCCTGGTGCAAGTTCTAACTCTCGCCTTGCGGTCATGGGTCCTCGTCAATGACCGCTAAACCCTATCCCTTTTATACTCCAGATTACTCTGTTCACCTGCATTCACAGGCCGGTCAACAGAGTTTAATTTATCCGTAAAAAATATTTCACCTTCACCCCTCAATGTACGCGGGCAACCGGACTGGAGCATGGCTGCTGCAGTCCGGGTCTGTTCAATCACTACAACAAGGGGTGCCCCGATGAACATCAGAAAAAAACCACTGGCTGCAGCCGTGTCCCTCGCCACTTTGATGGCTGCCAACCCGTCGCACGCCGAGCAGGCGGGCGATGAACAGCTGGAGGAGGTGGTGGTGCTGGCCAAGGGTGCCACTTTCAACCGTAGCGAAGTGTCCGAGGCAATGCGCAGGCAGCAGTCCACCATTACCAGCGTGAATGCGCTAATTGACAACCTGCCCGGTGTTTCCGTCAACGAAGGGGATACTTACGGCTTCGATGACTGGTCCACCAACATCAGTGTGCGGGGTTTTACCATCAGTCAGGACGAGCAGCAGATAGGCACCACAATTGATGGTATTCCCAATGGCGGCTCCAATTACGGTGGTGGCTCCAAAGCCAACCGCTTTGTGGATCCGGCCAATATCGGTTCGGTGGAGGTTTCCCAGGGCACTGCGGATATCGCTTCCCGCTCACATGAAGCCCTGGGCGGCACCATCGACTATCGCACGGACGACCCGACGGATGCGCGGCGCAGCCGAATGGAAGCGTCCGCGGGGGAATTCGATGCCCGGCGATTCTATCTTCGCTTCGATTCAGGTACATTCGCCGGCAACAGCAAGGCGTGGATTTCCTACTCCAACCAAACAGCTTCCGACTGGATCAATGAGAGTGCGGAAAACGAACGCGAGCAATTGGCGGCGAAACTGGTGACCACTTTGGACGCCGCTACTGTCAAAGCCTATGTCGCCTACGATGATGTCCACGAGGACAATTACCAGCGTATTTATTCTGCGGCTCAGTTCGAGGCCTTCCCTGAAGACGATTTTCTGCGGGATGAATGGGCCGGCATTCCGTACATCGACCAGCTGTACCGCCGCGGTTGGTCGACACTGCGCAAGAACCTGCTCGGCTACGTCCAATTTGATTTTGATCTGACCGACAGCCTGAACCTGCAGTCCGGTATTTACTATCACCGCAATAAAGGGCGCGGCGACTGGGTGCCGCCCTATCTGGTGGATATTATGGATGACGGCAGTGCCGGGGAGTCCGAGTTCCTCGGCGCTCCTACCGTATACGGGGGTGTCCAGCGGGGACAGATTTTCTTTGTCGATGCCGATGGCAATGCACTCAACCCCAGGGACGGCTGTATCTCTTCGCTGGTGAATGTCTACGGCCAATCCGGTCCGGAATACGATCCCGCCTGTTATCCCGCAAATGCGCTGCCGGCCATGTCCTACCGCCACACCCACTATGGCAAGGAGCGCACCGGTGCGACCCTGGATTTTAGCTACAACGGCCTGATCGCCAGCTACGACAACACGTTGCGTGGGGGTTTTTGGTATGAAGATGCCACCCGAGACGAACACCGTGACTGGCACAAAATCACCGATGCCTCCCAGGGTGCCGGTTTTGAAGCCAGTCCCTACTGGGTGCAATATGATCGCAGCTACCCCCAGGAAACCCGCAAATGGTATCTGCAAGATGCCCTCACCAACGATAGCGTCACGCTCACCCTGGGGGCCAAACAATTTCTGGTGGACGTGGAGCGAAAGGACCTGTTTGGAGCTTCATCCAATGCCAGGGTCAACTCCGATTCCGATATACTCATCTCCGCCGGGCTGCTGTGGGAAACTCCGCTGGAAAACACCAAACTGTTTGCCGGCTATGCGGAGAATTTCAAGGCGATCGGTGACAGTGTTCTCGAGCGCCCGGATTCCGACCTGGAGAATATCGAACCAGAGACGTCCGAGACCATGGAATTCGGACTGCGTTATGCCGGCGATAGCTTTACCACCACCGCCACCTATTTTGAGAACGAGTTTGAAAACCGTATTATTTTCTTGGACAACAACACCACGGCCGGCCCCGATTACCTGATCGGAACCAACGGCACCTACTTCAATGCCGGCGGTATCGAATCCAGTGGTGTGGAACTGCTGCTGGACTATGATCTCTCCGAATCCCTCAACCTTTACACCTCCTATACCCTGATTGATGCCACCTATATCGGTTCCGGCGATGCCGCCGTCGATGAGGCCCAGGGCATTACTCCCGGTAACCACGTTGTGGGTATCGCCGACCACCTGTTTGTGGTGGGACTGGATTGGGCTTCGGAACTGCTGTACGGCGGTATCTCGGCCAAGTTTACCGGGGACCGCTATGTGGATCCGGGCAACTCCTGGGTGGCCGCGTCCTATACGGTGGCGGATGCCTATCTGGGCCTGAACGTGGTGGATATTCATCCGGCGCTGGCCCGCACAAACCTGAATCTGGTGGTCAACAACCTGTTTGATGAGGACTACCTGGGCTCAGTGGTTTCCGGGGGCGCCTGGATAGGAGCGCCGCGCACGGTTTCCCTGTCCGCTGTTGTGGATTTCTAACGCCATCGGGTTAACGCGGCACAAGGATGTGCTGCCGCCGGGCGGAGTCCGGTGCAAACCCCTGAAAAGCTAATGATTCTGCGCAATTGCGCAGGTTTTCAAGAGGGCAATCCAATAGTTAAGGGATTATCTGTTGGACTGCTGGGTTAATGGCAAAGAAAATTACATGCGGAGTGAATTCCCGCGGAGGACTGTGCAATGAAACTATTACTTGGGGCACTGCTGGCTGCAGTGCTGGGCGTCAAGGCGCATGGGGCGGAAAATCTGGTGCTGGTAACCCTGGATGGCTTGCGCTGGCAGGAGGTTTTTTCCGGTTATGATCCGGAACTGCTCAACCATGCAGATTTTACCAGGAACAAAGAGCAGTTGACGGAACAGTTTGGTGGAAAATCCGCAGCGGAGAAACGCCATAAGCTTCTGCCATTTATGTGGGGCGAAATCGTGCAGCGCGGGGTGCTGGCCGGCAATCGCGACAGGGATTCCCGGGCCAATGTCACGAATCAGTGGTGGTTTTCCTACCCCGGCTATAACGAGATCCTCACCGGCCGCGCAGACCCGGATATCGACTCCAATGATCCGGTTCCCAATGCCAATATCACTTTTTTGGAATGGGTGAATAAGCAGCCCGGATTCAAACACAAGGTGGCCGCTTTCGGCAGCTGGGGCGCATTTCCCGCCATTATCAACCGGGAGCGCAGTGGCGTTTTTGTCAATGCCGGCCTGGAGCCTGCGGACTGGCCCCGATTATCCCAGCGGGCTCAATTCCTCAATGATCTGCAGGGGCAGCTGCCGGTTTTCTGGAAGGATGTAAGGCCCGATGCCTTTACCTACGGTCTGGCGAAGGAATATCTGCGGCAAGAAAAACCCAAGGTACTCTATATCGCCCTGGGGGAAACCGATGATTTTGCCCACGATAAGGAGTATCACCAGTATTTGCTGTCTGCGCATCGCAGTGATGCATTCCTCGCCGACCTGTGGAACACGCTGCAGTCCATGGAAGCCTACCGGGACAATACCAACCTGATTATCACTGTGGATCACGGCCGGGGACAAACCGCCGAGGCTTGGCCGCACCATGCCAGCGGGCCGGCGCTGGTGCAGTATTTCAATAACAAGAATCAGCCCCAAAAGGATGGTGTGGTGGGTTCAGACCAGATCTGGATAGCCGCCCTGGGCCCGGATATCGCCAGCCTTGGAGAAGTATCCGGTGGTGCGGACCTGTACCAAAACCAGGTGGCCGCTACGGCGCTGGCACTGCTGGGCTTTGTTCCCGCTGATTTCGACCCGGAAGCGGGCCCGGCCATGAAACCCCTGATGAAGAAATAGCAGCCCCGCTTTAGCAGGCCGCCAGGGACAACTCAGTTAGTGTGAACAGGCCCGAGCAGGTATGTTCGGGCCGCAAATCAAGCATGTAACTGCTTGATTTGTGGTGGAGGGTTTGCGGACATGCGCCGCAAACCCAGGTTGAGGAAAGCCCAGGGAGGGCTTTTTCAACAACCTGCTAGGGTAGGGGGTTGAGTTGAGGGTTAGAGATGCAGGTTCAGGCCGATATAGGCGCCGCTGATGTCCAGGTCGGTCCCCAACTCGTCGATCCGCTTGAGATTCATATTCATGGTACGGTAGCCCGCCTCCAGGCCCAGATCCAAAACCGGGGCGAAGTCCCAGCGCACCTTGGCGGTCAAATCGGTAACGGAGCCGCCCTTGTAGCCGGTGCCGTTGCCCTGGGCGATGATGGACCAGCCGGTGAAAGGCAGGTCGAAGCGGGCCATACCGTAGAGCATAGGCAGGTAGCCGGCCAGTTCGACAGTTTCCGTCTGCAGATTGCTGGCCACGTCCAGTTGCCCGTCGTAACGCCGTGCGGTCAGGCCGAGATCGAGATTGACCCAGTTGTCCAGTAGTTCGTAGTAGAAGGTGGCATCGGTATAGCTTAAGTCCAGGTTCATGCCCACTGTGCTGTCCGCGGGGAAATAGAGATCGCCGAACCTCGCAGTTTCAGACAGGGTGGTATCGCCGTTGGTTTCGATATTGCTGTGGGCCACCATAACATTTGGTATCAACGGAACCGGATGTTCGAGGGCCGCCTGAATAAAGGTGATGTTGTCCTCTGCCGGGTTGAAGCTTTCGATAGCGAAGTCGTCACTGCCGATACCGCCGTCGTAAGAGGGTATCCAAACCCCCAGGCTGGCGTCGAAGCCCAGTATGGTGTCGGCAGTGGCGGCACTGCTGGCGGCGGCCATGCAGATGGCCAGGGTTATGTTTTTCATCGGCTTCCCTCTGTACTATTTTGCGCGGAGTTTACTATTCTTTTTCCCGCCTAACGGTGCCGGCGGTACACTTTGGTTAATTTTTGTGATGGTTGTCAGGCTTTTCAGCCTGTTCCCGTTGGGCTGCCTCGAGCAGCAGTTGTCGCAGGGCGCCGGCCGCATTGCTGAGCGTGCGGGCGCGGTGATGGATCACACCGAGATTGCGCAGGACTTCGAGTTTTTCAACCGGCAGCACCGCCAGGCTTTCGTCCACCAGGGTTTGCGGCAATACACTCCAGCCCAGTCCGACACCCGCCATCATTTTAATGGTCTCGAGGAAATTAGTGGCCAGTTTGGCGGTGAGTTTCAGCCCCTGGGCATCGAACGCCCGCTTGATCAGCCGTCCGGTATAGGTACTGAGGTCCGGCAGTATCGCCGGGTAGTCCGAGAGGTCGGCGAGTTGGAGTTTCGGCTTCAGTGCCAATGGGTGGTCCGGCGCCGCCACTACCACACAGGGGTCCGGCCAGATAACCCTGGCCTCCAGGCCCGGGTAGTCCTTCAGCGCCAGGGTCACCACCCCAAGTTCATACTCGCCCGCTACCAGTGCTTCGTAAGCCTGTTCCGAATCGACGAAATCGATGTCCAGGGCCACGTTGGGATAGAGGTTGCTGAAGGACTTCAGTACTGGCGGCAGGTGGTGCAGGCCCACGTGGTGGCTGGTGGCGATGCGTAGACTGCCGGAGACCTCAGTGCCCAGGGTGTGGAGTTCGCGCTCCGCATCGCTCACCTCATTGAGAATATGCCGTGCCCGGGGCAGCAGCACACGCCCCGCCTGCGTGAGTTGCAGGCGCCGTCCTATGCGGTCGAACAGGGCGGTATCCAACTGTTGTTCCAGTGCCGCCAAGCGTTTGCTCACCGCCGGTTGCGTGAGGTGGAGGTGTGCGGCGGCATCCGATACAGAACCCTGTTCGGCGATGGCGAGAAAGGCTTTTAGCCACTGAATCTCCATACTCGGACTCTCCTCCGGGAAGTCAGCTCCCTCAGCCTGTTACGCGGCGGGAACTGGCCTGGGGGATCTATTCCCAGTTGGACTAGTTTATATGATAAATATAAGTTGATGTTATGCAACGTGCATGGCTAGACTGGCTCGAGCCAAAACCGAGGAGAAAAGGCCATGGGCGCTACTGCTGGTGGAAAGACACTCTACGACAAGCTCTGGCTTGACCATCTGGTCAAGAGCCGCGAAGACGGCACCGCACTGATTTATATAGACCGCCACTTGATTCACGAAGTGACCTCGCCGCAGGCTTTCGAGGGCCTGCGGCTTGCGGGCCGCAATCTGTGGCGCAGGGATTCGCTGGTGGCGACTCCCGACCACAATGTGCCTTCCGACAAAACCGAGCGCGCTGGCGGGGTTGCGGGTATTCGCGATGAGATAGCGCGCATTCAGGTGCAAACACTGGATGAGAACTGCCGGGACTTCGATGTGGTGCAATTTGGCATCAATGAACCGGGGCAGGGCATAGTGCACGTAATCGGCCCGGAGACAGGTGCAACTCTGCCGGGGATGACGGTGGTTTGCGGTGATTCCCACACTTCCACCCACGGCGCCCTCGGGGCTCTGGCACACGGCATCGGCACCTCCGAGGTGGAGCATGTCATGGCCACCCAGTGCCTTATCCAGAAAAAGATGAAAAACATGTTGGTACGCGTGGACGGTAAGCTGCGCCCGGGCGTTACCGCAAAGGATGTGGTGCTGGCGATAATCGGCAAGATTGGTACCGCCGGAGGCACCGGCTATGCCATCGAATTCGGTGGTGAGGTGATCCGCTCCATGTCCATGGAGGGGCGCATGACTATCTGCAATATGGCGATAGAGGCGGGTGCCCGTGCGGGCATGGTGGCGGTGGACCAGGTGACCCTGGACTATGTGAAGGGCCGGCCCTATGCGCCACAGGGTGAACAGTGGCAGCAGGCGGTGGAGGCCTGGCGTCATCTGCACTCAGATGAGGATGCCGTATTCGATGCGGTAGTGACGTTGCGCGGTGAGGAAATTGAGCCGCAGGTGAGCTGGGGTACTTCACCGGAGATGGTGGCGCCAGTCAGTGCCCAGGTGCCGGATCCCGGCGCCGAATCCGATCCCACAAGGCGCGCCGGTATCGAGCGGGCGCTGGGCTATATGGGCCTGCGCGCCGGGCAGAAAATCACCGAAATACGGCTCGATCGCGTTTTTATCGGCTCTTGTACCAACTCTCGCATCGAGGATCTGCGTGCAGCAGCGGACATCGCCCGGGACCACAAAAAAGCGGACACGGTCAAACAGGTGCTGGTGGTACCTGGCTCCCAGGCGGTGAAAGTGCAGGCGGAAGCGGAAGGTCTCCACAGGGTTTTTATCGACGCCGGTTTCGAGTGGCGCGAGCCCTCCTGTTCCATGTGTCTGGCGATGAATGCGGACAAGTTGGGGGCCGGAGAGCACTGTGCGTCCACCTCCAACCGCAATTTCGAAGGGCGCCAGGGCTACGGTGGACGCACGCATCTGGTGAGCCCGGCCATGGCCGCAGCCGCGGCGATTAACGGTTATTTTGTCGACGTGCGGGACTTGCACCGGGAGGGCGGGCAATGAAAGCTTTTACTCAGCACAAGGGTTTGGTGGCACCCATGGACAGGGCCAATGTGGATACCGACCTGATTATTCCCAAGCAGTTTCTGAAATCCATCAAGCGCACCGGCTTCGGCCCCAACTTGTTCGACGAACTGCGCTACCTGGATGAAGGCCAGCCGGGCCAGGATCATTCCAAGCGTCCGCTGAATCCGGATTTTGCGCTCAACCAGGCGCGCTATCAGGGGGCTTCGGTGCTGCTGGCACGAGAGAACTTCGGCTGTGGCTCCAGCCGCGAACACGCTCCCTGGGCGCTGGACGACCACGGCTTTCGCGCCGTCATAGCTCCGAGCTTTGCCGATATTTTTTTCAACAACTGTTTTAAGAACGGTCTTTTGCCCATAGTGCTCGACGAGTCGATCGTGGATCAGTTGTTTGAAGAGACCCTCGCCCGGGAAGGTTACCAGCTCACCATCGATCTGGAACAGCAGCAGGTAGTGAAGCCGGACGGTGTCCCCATTTCCTTCCAGGTGGACAGTTTTCGCAAACACTGTCTGCTGAACGGTTTCGACGATATTGGGCTGACACTGGAGGATGCGGATGATATTCGCGCCTACGAGCAACAGCGTCGCCAGCGGGCACCCTGGCTATTCGATGCGGTCCGGTAACGCCGGTTTACCATGGAACTGAGGAATCTGTCGTGAGTAAGAAAATTATGATCCTGCCGGGCGATGGCATAGGCCCGGAAATCGTCGCCCAGGCCAAAGCGGTTCTGGGGGCCGCTGACAAAAAAACCGGTCTCGGGCTAGATTTTGTGGAGGGTGACATAGGGGGTGCTGCCATTGATGCCAGTGGCGAGCCTTTGACCGAGGAGACCCTGGAAGCGGCTGGCCAGTGTGATGCGGTATTGCTCGGCGCTGTCGGTGGCCCCAAGTGGGACCAGCTGGATCGGGGCATAAGGCCGGAGAAGGGACTGCTGAAAATCCGCAGTCGCCTGGGTCTCTATGCCAACCTGCGCCCGGCCATTCTCTATCCACAGCTGGCAGACGCTTCGTCACTGAAAGCGGAGGTAGTATCCGGCCTGGATATTCTCATAGTGCGCGAACTTACCGGAGGTATTTATTTCGGTGAGCCGCGGGGCATTCGCGTGCTGGCCAACGGTGAGCAGCAGGGTTACAACACTTACGTGTACAGCGAGTACGAAATTGAACGTATCGCCCGCACGGCGTTCGAAGCGGCGCGAAAGCGCCGCGGCCGACTCTGTTCCGTGGATAAAGCCAATGTGCTGGAGGTGACGGTGTTGTGGCGCGAAGTTGTCGAGCGACTCGCGCCCGAGTACCCGGATGTGGAGCTGTCCCATATGTATGTGGACAATGCCGCCATGCAACTGGTACGCGCACCGAAGCAGTTCGACGTGATGGTTACCGGGAATATGTTCGGCGACATTCTGTCCGATGCGGCCGCCATGCTCACTGGCTCCATCGGTATGCTGCCGTCTGCTTCCCTGAATGAAACCGGTTTCGGTCTCTATGAGCCCTGTCACGGTTCAGCGCCGGATATTGCCGGGCAGGGCGTTGCCAACCCGCTCGCGACCATCCTGTCCGCAGCCATGATGTTGCGCTATTCACTGGATATGGACGGGGCCGCCGACCTTATTGAGCAGGCAGTGCACAAGGTGCTGGATGAGGGGCTGCGCACTGCGGATATATTTACCCAGGGATGCAGGAAAGTTACTACCGCGGAGATGGGTGCAGCCGTGGTGAACGCCTTGTGACCCCAAAATTTAGTAATTCAGGCCGCCCGCGGCACTTAACAGGTTGTTGAAATGAACAAAATTGGGTTTATCGGCTGGCGCGGCATGGTGGGCTCCGTGTTGATGGGGCGCATGCGGGAGGAAAATGATTTCGCCCATATCGCGGAGCCGTTGTTCTTCTCCACCTCCAATGCCG
The DNA here is from genome assembly GCF_040932045.1 of Microbulbifer sp. TYP-18. Classification (NCBI taxonomy): domain Bacteria; kingdom Pseudomonadati; phylum Pseudomonadota; class Gammaproteobacteria; order Cellvibrionales; family Microbulbiferaceae; genus Microbulbifer; species Microbulbifer sp. TYP-18. The sequence continues at coordinate 89,147 of NZ_JBFRBC010000007.1, read as the reverse complement.
GCGGTGAAGCGCCCGACGTGGGGCGTGAATCGGCGCCCCTGGGGGACGCCTACGATATCGACCTTCTGGCGCAGCAGGATGCCATCGTCAGCTGCCAGGGCGGCGACTACACCCAGCGGGTGTTTCCACAGCTGCGCGCCAGGGGCTGGGACGGTTTCTGGATCGACGCCGCCTCCACCCTGCGCATGCAGGATGATGCCATTATCGTGCTGGACCCGGTCAATCGCGCGGTGATCGACCGGGGTATAGACGCCGGGATCAAAAACTTTATCGGTGGCAACTGCACCGTAAGCCTGATGTTGATGGGCCTCGGCGGCCTCTTCAAGGCGGGGCTGGTGGAATGGGTAAGCGCCATGACTTACCAGGCCGCCAGTGGGGCCGGGGCCAGAAACATGCGCGAGCTGATCACCCAGATGGGTGCGATTCGCGATGGCGTCGCCACCGAACTGGCCGATCCCGCCAGCGCGATACTGGATATGGACCGCAAGGTGGCCGCCGCCATGCGGGCACCCAGCTTCCCCATCGCCGAGTTCGGGGCGCCGCTGGCAGGCAGCCTGCTGCCCTGGATTGATCGCCACATGGAGGGCGGTCAGAGCCGCGAGGAGTGGAAGGCGCAGGTGGAGGCCAACAAGATCCTCGACACGGGCGAAACAGTGCCGGTGGATGGTACCTGTGTGCGCATTGGGGCCATGCGCTGCCACAGCCAGGGGTTTACCATCAAGCTCAAGCGGAATCTGCCACTGGCGGACCTGACACAGCTGATCGCCGGTGCCAATGATTGGGTGAAAGTGGTGCCCAATGAGCGCGAAGCCACACTGGCGCAACTTAGTCCAACTGCGGTGACCGGTGGGCTCGAAGTCCCTGTGGGGCGCCTGCGCAAGTTGAATATGGGGGCCGAATACCTGAATGCCTTCAGCGTCGGCGATCAGTTATTGTGGGGCGCTGCGGAACCCTTGCGCCGCGCGCTGCTGATTCTGCTGGGTAGACTTTAAGCAGCCCTGTCAGATTACTAAAAACCCATTCCCAATAACCCGGCAATCCGATGGGTGACCCCTTATCGATCGAAGTACCGCCCCCTGCCCGGCGGCGGCATATCCCTGTACCCGACTGACCCGGGAACTTATTAAATAGTTGCTGCGGTGGGTCGCGGCGGCTATACAGGCAGGTATAATCGGCCGGTTTTTTTACAGCTGCAATTGGATAAGTGATCGGGTATGTCGGAATCAGAGCGCGAACTGGTGGTTGTGGGAGTCAACAACGCCGTCATTTCACCCCTGTTGGAGCTATTGGAAGAGCGCAAGACGGTCAAGCCGGGACAGTTGTGCCTATTGGAGGCGGAGGACTGTGAAGCGGATCCCCAGGTATTTGCCAATCGCTCCATCGCGGCCCAGTCACTGGAGGCGTTCGCTTTTGCGCCAGGACAGATAGTTGTGCTGCTAAAGAGCGGCCCGGAGGCCCAGGCGGCCATGGCCGCGGCGGAACAGGCCGGGGCCTGGATACTGGATGCGGCGGGCAATGCCCGCGGTGACGAGACGGCCTTGCTGGTGCACCCGCTGGTAAATACCGCGGACATTGCCGTCGCCGAGCGCCGCCTGCTGGTGTTGCCGGTGGCGGGTGCGGCCATGGTGGTGGAGGCATTGCTGCCTTTGCGCAGTCTGCTGAAATCGGCGGAAGTAACGCTCAACCAGCCGGTGTCAGCGCTGGGTAAAGCGGCGGTGGATGCCATGGCGGCGCAGACTGCACAGATGTTCAATGCGCAGGATGTGGAAGTGGACCCGGAAATTGGCCAGCGACTGGCGTTTAATATCCTGAGTTCCAGTGAGCCGCCGCTACCCAGTGGCCACAACCTAACGGAGCTGTCACTGGTGCACGATCTGCAGCGCCTGCTGGGGGACGAGATTGCGGTCGACGCCACAGTTAACACAGCCTCGGTGTTTCACGGCCAACTAGCCAATGTGCGTGTCCTACTGCAAACCCCGACAGACCTGGAACAGTTGCGCAGACTGCTGGGTAATGGCGCGCGGTTGGAAATGGTCGAGCGGCCGTCGGCGGCGGAGGCGGTAGGCCGTGATACGACCCTGATTGGACGTTTGCGGACGAGCCTGTTGAACCCCGGTCAGTTTGATTTTTGTACGGCTTCGGACAATTTGCGCAAAGATTTGGCTATGAATTGTGTGCAGATTGTGCACTTGTTGCTAAAAAACCATTGATAATTAATACTTAGCGGCCATAGTGAAGGTGTGTTATTAACTTTCAGTACCGCTTGGGGAGGCGATTGGTACGCCAGTGGAGCGGTATTGAATTTGCGGCAAAGCCCCCATTGGACGTTTACTGTACAGTCAAGGGGTTTTCTAAGGCGCACTTTGCGAAAACCCGGATGGTTCTAACAATAAAGGGAATCGGATATGCGTGTGCGAAAGCTGGCACTTGCTGTAGGTCTGGTCAGCGCGCTGGTTGGCAATGGCGCTCTGGCGCTGGGTCTCGGTGAGATCAAGCTGAACTCGACACTCAACCAGCCACTGGAGGCGGAAATCAATCTACTCCAGACCCGTGGACTTTCGGATGGTGAGATCAAGGTGCGTCTCGCCAGCCCGGAGGACTTTGAGCGGGCCGGGGTCGACAGATCTTATTTGCTGACGGAACTGGATTTCGATGTGGACTTTTCCTCCGCGCAGCCGAAAATCCGTATTTCCAGCCATGAACCCATCCGCGAGCCCTTCCTGAATTTCCTGGTGGAAACCCGCTGGCCCAGTGGCCGTCTGCTGCGGGAATATACCCTGTTGATGGATTTGCCGGCTTTTGCCGAAAAGGCGGCACCGGATCCTGTGCGCGCCGCTCCGCGCGAGCGCCAGCAGGTACGCCGCGAACCGGCGCGGCCCTCGGTGCAGACATCCCCCGCCCCTCAGACGGCGGAACCGGTAGTGGAAAGTGTTCCCGCTCCGGAGCCCGCGGCGGAACCGCGGGCTGAAGAACAGCCACCGGCGGACGAGCCGCTGGAGCTGTCGCCCGGTGGGCAGGCCGGCAGCAGCCAGGTATACGGTCCGGTGGTGGCCAACCAGACTTTGTGGCAGATAGCGCTGGACAGCCGCCCGGACCGGCGCCTGTCGGTGCAGCAGACCATGCTGGCGATTCAGCGCCTGAATCCGGAAGCATTTATCGACAACAATATCAATTTGCTCAAGCGCGGCGTGGTGCTGCGCCTGCCCAGTGCCGATGACATTCGCAACCTGACGCGCACCCAGGCCATCGCCCAGGTGGCGGTGCAGAATGATTCCTGGCGCGGCCGTGGCGTCGGTGGCGAAGTCGCGACCGGTGCCCCGCTCGACGGGCGTGCGGTGGTGGGGGAAACCGCTTCCAGCGATACGCTGGAGGGGCGCGTGAGCCTGGCCGCACCGGGAGACAATGAATCGGTGCTGTCCGGTTCCGGTAGCGGTGCCGAAGACAGCGAGGCGCTGTCCGGAGAGTTGGCAGTCGCGGAAGAGGAACTCGACAAGCAGCGGCTGGAAAATGCGGAGCTGCAGGAGCGGATTTCCGAGCTGGACGAGCAGATCGACACCATGGAGCGGATGGTTGAAGTTTCCAATGAGGAAATGCAGGCCATTCAGACCGCGGCAGAGCAGAGTAATGCCGTTGAGGAGGAGTCCCCGGGCGCAGATACCGGGGAAGTGCCTGTGCAGGAGGCGGACGAGGCCGAGATGCCGACCGCAACGGAGGAAGTGCCTGCGATAGAGGAGCCGGTTGAAAATATCGACCGCAACCGTGTTGTCAGCGTGCAGACGAAACCCGAGCCGACGCTGCTGGATTGGGCCGCGCAACATATGCGCCTGATCGGAATCGGAGCGGCCATTCTGCTGGCGGGCCTGTTCGGTTTCTTCAGCTGGCGCCGTCGCCGTGAAGAAGAGAAAGCCATGCGCGAGATCGAAGCGGAGATGGCCGCCGAGCGGGCGCTGGCGGATGCACCTTCAGCGGATGATCGGGATGAAAACCTGGCGGCAGTGGAATCCTTCGAAGCCGCCAGTGACCTGGAAATGGATGACCTGGGGGGTATCGGTACCGACGATCCTATCGCCGAGGCGGAGATCCATTTGTCCCTGGGACAGTATCGGGAAGCGGAAAACAAGCTCCTGGCTGGCCTCGAGCAGTCTCCCCAGAATATAGACGCGCGGCTGATGTTGTTGGAAGTCTATGCCAATGCGCAGGATCTGGATAAATTCGACAGCCACTATCGCGAGCTGCTGGCGGTGAGCGATGGTCCGGCCGCAGACAGGGCCGCGCACCTGCGCGAAGGCATCGCCGGGGCGCCACCGTTCGAAGCGCCGGCAATGGATTTGTCCAGCGAGTCCCTGGAGGCCGCCCAGCTCGATGATATCAGTGCCTCCCTGGGTGAGGATGTGGCCCCGGTGGAAGCAGATGAGGGGTCATCCCTGCTGGATGATCTGATGGCGGATATTCCCGATGAGAGTCGGCCGGCACAGGATCCCGCCGGCGAGGAAGAGTTCTCTCTCGACCTGGGACTCGAATCCGACGTCGGTGGCAGTATTGACGATACCGATGAGCAGCAGCTTGCCTCCGCGGAGGAGTTCAATCTGGACGACCTGATTCCCGGGGGACTGGATCTGGAAGGGAATGAGGGGCTGGAGTCAGAGCCCGCCGGCGGCGCGACGGAGATATTGCACCAGGGGGATGCGGACAGTGGTTTGGACTTTGACCTGGACCTGTCGCCCATAGAGGGGGGGGAAGCAATTGAGTCCGGCAGTGGGGAGATGCCGACTCTGGACCTGGATGGGGATTTCACCCCCGATACCGCAGTGGACCCGGCACCACAGGAAGCGGATGAGACAACGGAAGAGTTGGAGACTTTTGGCGTGGAGTTGGACGGGGAACTGGATCTCGATCTGGACTCCATCAACCTCGACGACATAGCCGCAGACCTGCCCCAGGACGGCGATCTGGCCGTGGCACCCGAGACCCGCGCGGAAGCGGCCCAGCCGGTGCAGGACAGTTCGGCACAGGAGGCGCCCGCAGAGGACCTGGGCGCGGATCTGGGCGACTTGGGTTTCGATCTCGAGGGAGACCTGGACTCGGAGCTTAACCTGCTGGATGGCGGTGACGAGGTGGGTACCAAACTGGAGCTGGCACAGGCCTACCTGGATATGGGTGATAAAGACGGAGCCAGGGATATACTTGCTGAAGTGGTGGAAGAGGCTTCGGGAGATCAGCAGACACAGGCCCGGGAGATGCTGGAGCGTTTGGCGTAATCGCCCGCTTCGGCACCCAGAGAGACCTCGCCTAAACGGCGGGGTTTTTTATTTTCAGGCACCGTCGACAGACGTTGCCGCGCACAGCGGGGAGCCGCGCAGGAAATGGCCAGCCAGTACCATTACAAACCCAACGGTGAAGTGCCGCCGGGCGAGCAACTGCCGCCGGGGGTGCGGCGCTATGCTTTGGGCGTGGAGTACTGCGGTGCCCGTCTACATGGGTTCCAGAAGCAGCGGTCCGCGTCGCGCACCGTACAGGCATTTCTGGAAAAGGCCCTGTCCTCCATAGCAGCAATGCCCACAGCCGTGGTGTGCGCCGGGCGCACCGATGCGGGCGTGCATGCCACCAACCAGGTGGTGCATTTTGACACCAGCGCGCAGCGCCCGCTACGGGCCTGGGTGCAGGGTGTGAACACCCTGCTGCCGGACGAGGTGCGGGTAGGCTGGGCGACGGAAGTGGCCCCGCAGTTCCATGCGCGTTTTTCCGCCACCGCCCGCAGTTATCGCTACCTGATACACAGTGCGCCGGTGCGCTCGGCGCTCAGTTCAGCCGAGGTGACCTGGACCCGGCACCCGCTGGACCTGGGAGCCATGCGTAGGGGTGCCGCGCACCTGCTGGGATGCCATGATTTCACGAGTTTTCGCGCCAGCCAGTGCCAGGCCAGGAATCCGGTGCGGGAAATCACCCGGCTCGATATTGCCCAACTGGGTCCGCTGATTGTGCTGGAAGTCAGAGCCAACGCTTTTTTGCACCATATGGTGCGCAACATCACCGGGGCGCTGATGTCGGTGGGGCGGCGAGAGCGGGCACCGGAGTGGATAGCCGAGGTGTTGGCTGCCCGGGACCGCACCAGGGCGGATGTTACCGCACCCCCCTTTGGTCTCTATCTGGTGGAGGTCGAATACCCGGAGGAATTCCCCTTGCCCCGGCGGGCACCCGGGCCCCTGCTGGTACCCTTGCCCCTGGGAGAACTGTCGCTAGACTGACCCGGATTTACGCAGCTGACCCCTTTCCGGTTGTTTTGTACAAGCTGCCAGAGGGCGGGGCTCCCGGGCCGCTGGATTCCGCCACCTGTGCGGATCTGGTAGTATCGCCAGCTACTTTTTTTAAGCGCCATTCGGCGACCAGTGTCCATGCAAGTAAAAATCTGTGGCATCACCCGGCCAGAGGACGCCATTATGGCTGTGACACTGGGTGCGGATGCTCTGGGAATGGTGTTCTATCCGCACAGTCCGCGCTGTGTCTCTATAGACAGGGCCGCCGAGATTGCGGCAGCGGTGCCGCCCTTTGTCACCCTGGTGGGACTGTTTGTCGACGCGGATGCGGCGCAGGTAAGAGAGGTCCTGGATCGGGTGCCCTTGAATCTGTTGCAGTTTCACGGCGCTGAGTCCGCAGACTATTGCCAGCAGTTCGGGCGTCCCTATATCAAGGCGCTGCGTATGAAGGAGGACCTGGACGTCGCCGGCACCATGGCGCGGTATCCCCAGGCGCGGGGTCTTCTGCTGGATGCCTTCAGGCCGGGAGTGCCCGGAGGTACCGGTGAGACCTTCGACTGGCAGAGGGTACCCCGGGACAGCGGCCGGCAGATTATTCTGGCCGGCGGCCTGAGTCCGGAAAATGTGGCGCAAGCGATTGCGATAGCGCGACCACAGGCAGTGGATGTGAGTGGCGGCGTGGAGGCCTCGCCGGGGTGCAAAGACGAGCGCAAGGTTGCCGAATTTATACGTGCCGCCAGGTGCCGGGTTTGAAACCCCGGCGCACAGTTACAATTGAAGTGCCCCTAATCGGCAGGGAGAAGGGTGATAGCGTGAAGGACATAGAGCATTGAACGATCGAAATACGATGAATTATTCAGCCTTTCCGGATGCCGAAGGCCATTTTGGCCCCTATGGCGGCCGCTTCGTATCGGAAACACTGGTGGATGCCCTGGACCAGCTCCAGGCGATGTATTTCAGTCTCAGGGACGACCCGGAGTTCCGCGCCGCCTTCGATCGCGACCTGGCCCATTATGTCGGCCGCCCCTCTCCCCTGTATCTGGCGGAGCGGCTCACCGCCGAAGCGGGCGGTGCGCGCATCTGGCTGAAGCGGGAGGATCTCAACCACACGGGTGCGCACAAGGTTAACAACACAGTGGGGCAGGCGCTGCTGGCCAAGCACAGTGGCAAGCGCCGGGTGATCGCGGAGACCGGCGCCGGCCAGCACGGAGTGGCGACGGCAACGGTGGCGGCACGGCTGGGGTTGGAGTGCGTCGTCTATATGGGTGCCGAGGACGTCAGGCGCCAGTCGCCAAACGTGTACCGGATGAAGCTTCTGGGAGCTGAGGTGGTTCCGGTGCAGTCCGGTTCCAAAACCCTCAAGGATGCCATGAACGAGGCCATGCGCGATTGGGTGACCAATGTCGATGACACCTTTTACATTATCGGCACCGTGGCTGGCCCCCATCCCTACCCACAGCTGGTGCGGGATTTCAATTCAGTCATAGGCCGCGAGGCGCGCCGCCAAAGCCTCGAGCAGTTTGGCCGTCTGCCGGATGCGCTGGTGGCCTGCGTCGGTGGCGGGTCCAACGCCATAGGTCTCTTTCACCCCTTTCTCGACGATGCCGCGGTAAAAATGTTCGGCGTCGAGGCGGGTGGAGAGGGCCTTGCCAGCGGTCGCCACGCGGCCCCGCTCAACGATGGTGTGCCCGGAATACTGCACGGCAACCGCACCTATCTGATGGAGGACGAGGACGGTCAGATTATCGAGACCCATTCGGTGTCGGCTGGCCTGGACTATCCCGGTGTGGGTCCGGAACACGCCTGGTTGAAGGATATCGGCCGTGTCGATTATGTGGTGGCGGACGATGCGGAAGCGCTCAGCGCCTTTCGTCTGCTGACGCGGAAAGAGGGTATTCTGCCGGCGCTGGAGTCGAGTCATGCTGTGGCCTATGGCCTCAGGCTGGCCGCCGGCCTTTCGCCGGAGCAGAATATCGTGATCAACCTCTCCGGTCGTGGGGACAAGGATATTTTTACCGTTGCCGCCATTGATGGCATCGAAGTCTAGGAGTGATGCCGGTGAGTGAGGAAATGCAAAACCGTATTGACCGACGCTTTGCCGCCCTGCGCGCCCAGGGACGCAAGGCGCTGGTCACCTATATCGTTGCCGGAGACGGCGGTGTGGACCATACAGTGCCCCTGATGCACCAGCTGGTGGCCAGTGGCAGTGACCTGATTGAGCTGGGGGTGCCTTTTTCCGACCCCATGGCCGAGGGCCCGGTCATTCAGAGGGGCCACGAGCGGGCGCTGGCCCAGGGCACTTCGCTGCGCAGATGCCTGCAAATGGTGCGGGAGTTTCGCCAGGGAGACAGCGATACACCGGTGATATTGATGGGCTACGCCAACCCCATCGAGAAAATGGGGGCGCAGAGCTTTGCCGAGACGGCGCAGGCCGCTGGTGTGGATGGCGCCTTGACGGTGGATCTGCCGGCGGAGGAGGCGGGGCCGCTCAACGAACTGCTGAAAGAGCGCGGCCTGCGCAATATCTTTTTACTGACGCCCACCACCAGCGAAGAGCGTATGCGCACTATCTGCGGGCTGGCCAGTGGTTTTGTCTACTATGTTTCCCTTAAGGGTGTCACCGGCGCCGGCAATCTGGACCCGGTCTCCGTTGGTGAGAAGCTGCACCAGATCCGCCGCTTTACCGATTTGCCACTGTGTGTGGGCTTTGGAATCAAGGGTGGGGCCTCCGCACGCCTGGTGAGCGAACACGGCGATGGCGCCGTGGTGGGCAGTGTGCTGGTAGCGGCGGTGGGTGAATCCGCGACCGCAGACGCAGCGCGTCAGGCCGTGGCGGAACTCGTCAGCGAAATACGCGCAGGGCTCGACCATTGAGCGTCCATCGCTGGGCGCACCTGGCCAGAAAGCCTAAATTGGCGGCCGAACCCGCCGGGTTTCCGGCGAACACTAGTGTTTTAATGCTCAACCTCAACGCCAAAGGTCAGTAGTCGCCACTGGCCCTGCCAAGCATCGGGATTTGCAAACAATATGAGCTGGTTAGAAAAAATTGTTCCCGCGGTCATTCGCACTGAGCGTCGCGCCGGTGCCAGCAAAGTGCCGGAAGGGGTCTGGAAGAAGTGCGTCAAGTGCGATGCGATGCTGTACCGCCCGGAATTGGAGCGCAACCTGGATGTGTGCCCCAAGTGCGATCACCATATGCGAATTGGTGCCCGCCGCCGGCTGGATATCTTTCTGGACCCGGAGGGGCGGGAGGAACTGGCCACCGACGTCCTGCCGGTGGACCGGCTGAAATTCAAGGATGTGAAGAAATACAAGGACCGCCTGACTCAGGCGCAGAAAGCCACTGGCGAAAAGGACGCGCTGGTAGCCATGCGCGGTACTCTGGAAGGCAGACCACTGGTGGCGGTGGCGTTCGAATTTGCGTTTCACGGCGGTTCCATGGGCTATGTGGTGGGCGAGCGCTTTACCCGCGCGGCGCAGCTGGCGCTGGAGGAGAGAATGCCCCTGGTCTGTTTTTCCGCTACCGGAGGCGCGCGGATGCAGGAGGCACTGATCTCCCTGATGCAGATGGCCAAGACGTCCGCGGTGCTGGAGAAAATGAAAACCGCCGGTGTGCCCTATATCTCGGTGATGACCGATCCGGTCTACGGTGGTGTTTCTGCGTCGCTGGCATTGCTGGGTGATATCAATGCTGCCGAACCGGGCGCGCGGGCTGGATTTGCCGGCCCCAATATCATCGAGCAGACGATTCGCCAGAAACTGCCCAAAGGCTTCCAGCGCAGTGAATTTCTGCTGGAGCACGGCGCTATCGATATGATCATCCCGCGCGGCGAAATGCGCGCAACTGTGGCGCGCCTGCTGGGCAAACTGTTTCGGGATTGAAATCCCGTCCCTGGGCGGCGCCAGGGCGATACCGGGCTTTGGTGCCCGGGGCTTTTCACTCGCCGTCGATTCGCGCAATAACCATTGCAATAGCCACCGACACCATCAACAATCGCGGTGGTTTTCCCCTTTTATGTCGACTTCTGGAGTAAGCCATGAGTGAGCTGCAGACCTGGCTCGAACGGCTGGAACAGTTGCACCCGGTAGAGATAGAACTTGGACTGTCGCGGGTCGCGGAGGTGGCGCGCCGGCTGGGGGTGCAGAAGCCCGCACCAAGGGTTATCACTGTGGGCGGTACCAACGGCAAGGGCTCCTGTGTCGCCGTTATGGAAGCGCTGCTGTGTGCCGGCGGGCACCGGGTGGCTGCCTATACGTCACCCCATTTACTGCGCTTCAACGAGCGGGTGCGCATAGACGGGCGGGAGGTGGACGATGTCGCCCTGGTGCAGGCGTTCGAAGCGGTGGAGCGGGTGCGGGGTGAAATCAGCCTGACCTATTTTGAGTTCTCCACCCTCGCTGCCCTGTGGCTGTTCCAGCGCGCCGGGGTCGAGTATGCCCTGTTGGAGGTGGGACTGGGCGGGCGTCTGGATGCGGTGAACCTGGTGGATGCAGACCTGGCCATTATCACCAGTGTGGCGGTGGATCACGAAGCCTGGCTGGGTAGCGACCGCGAAGCCATAGGCCGGGAGAAGGCGGGTATACTGCGGCCGGCGAGTCCGTTTGTCTGCGCCGATCCGGAGCCACCCCTGTCGGTGGTGTCCTCGGCCTCCAGCCAGGGGGCGCGCAGCTACTTCATCAATCGAGATTTCGCCCTCAGCGACGGCAGCTACCGGTTTGGTGACCTGCGCGTCGAGATCCCCCCGATCAGCTTGCCGCCCAACAGTATCGCCGCCGCTATAACCGGTGTGGCGCTGCTGGACGGCCTTCCCGCGTGCAGTCTGGAGTCGGTACTGCGGGGAATCTGGCTGCCCGGGCGCTGCCAGCAGCTCCACTGGCGCGGGCACTCGCTGCTATTGGATGTGGGACACAATCCGGCCGCCGCGCAATATCTGGCCGGCTGGCTGGCAGCGAATCCTGTGGAGGGGACAAATCATGCACTGCTGGCGGCGATGGCCGACAAGGACCTGCCTGGGCTGGTCGCGCCACTGGCACCGCTGGTGGACAGGTGGCAGCTGGCGCTGCTGCCGGAGAACGACCGCGCCGCCGGCTGTACTGAACTGAGAACCGCGCTGGAAGGGGTGGGTATAACCGCGCAGGCTATTGAGCCGCGCTGCGAGCCGGTGGCGGAGGGGTTTGAACTGGCTCTGAGCGCCCTCGGCGAGCGGGACAGGTTGCTTGTCTTCGGTTCTTTCTTTACCGTGGCCGGGGTTCTGCAATATTTACGGGATAGGAGTGATGGCGAGTCGGGGTAGTGACCCGGTGTCCACCGGGAGATTGAGCGATGGCTTTAAGCAGCGCCTGGTCGGTGCCCTGGTGCTGGTGGCACTGGGGGTGATCTTTCTTCCCAGCCTGTTCGACCGCGAAGGCGCCCGCTATGTCGACGCCACCAGCCAGATACCGCCAGCTCCGGAGATTCAACCGATCGCCATTGCCGACCCGGTGCCCGTGGCCGATGCTGTGCCGACACCGGAACCGGAGCAGGTCTTTCAGCCGGGCCCCGCGGTGGACAGCCCCGACGGCGAGTCCAGCCGCGGGGAGCAAGAGAGTACCCTTGCGGGGGACGGGCAGCGGCAAACCGCTGGGGATGAGTCCGCTGCGGAAAAAGAAACCCCCTCCTTACTGGATGCCGATGGCCTGCCACAGGCCTGGGTGGTGCAGGTGGCCTCCTACCGCGACCAGGGCCGCGCAGAGCAGTTGCGCGGCCGCCTGATGGATGAGGGCTACAAAGCCTATACCCGACCGGTGACGACCGCCCGAGGGCGCTTTGTACGGGTGTTCGTGGGCCCCAAACTAAACCGGGCGGATGCCCAGTTGGTCAAGCAGGAACTGGATCAGCTGTTGGATATCCAGACTCTGGTACTGCGCTTCAGGTCCTGACGCCGGTTGCCCGCCTGGTGCCCCGGCTAGAAATCTGTGCCTAAGCCCAATTGTGCTTGAGCCTATGCTGGGCCACTGGCCCGCCGGTCAACGGCCGGGCCAATGTCCCGCTCGCACTGTGCTTCACGCACCCAGCCCGTTAAGTTAGAATGCGCACTCTTCACAGCGGTCGCCGAGGTGGGCAGGGTTGAATGAACTGGGCTGACTGGACCATTCTGGCAATCGTGGCCATATCCACGCTGATCGGTCTCAGTCGGGGTTTCGTCAACGAGACCCTCTCAATGGTGACCTGGGTGGCGGCCTTCGTCATCGCAATGATGTTCCGCGACCAGCTGGCCCCTCTGCTTTCCGGCCTGGTGGACACCCCGTCCGTACAGGTCATCGCGGCCTTTGCCATCCTGTTTGTCTTCACTCTGCTGGCGGGCGCCGGTCTCAGAATGACCCTGTCGGCATTCGTCGAGGCAACCGGACTCTCCGGCACCGATCGCGTCCTGGGCACCGTATTTGGCATAGTGCGGGGCGGTATTGTGGTGCTGGCACTACTGATACTGGCTCCGGCGCTGATCCCCGTGCAGCAGGATGGCTGGTGGCGCGACTCGGCCCTGATTCCCCACTTTTTGGAGTTTGAGGACCGCGCCCGGGTGCTGGCGGCGGCGCTCAAGGGCTTTTTCGTTCAATTGTTTTAACCGGGGCATCCACCAGGGGTTGCCGCTAGATCAGTAGGACTCGGATTATGTGTGGTATTGTCGGCATTGTCGGTAAAAGTGACGTTAATCTGCAGCTGTACGATGCGCTCACTCTGTTGCAGCATCGGGGCCAGGATGCCGCCGGTATCGTCACCTGCGACAAGGATCAGCTCAAGCAGCAGAAAGCCAATGGCCTGGTGCGCGATGTTTTTCGGGCCAGGCATATGCAGCGCCTGACCGGCAACTTCGGCATAGGGCATGTGCGGTATCCCACCGCCGGCAGCTCCGGCCCCGCACTGGCACAGCCTTTTTACGTAAATTCCCCCTACGGCATTGCCATGGCGCACAATGGTAACCTGACCAACTTGCGCGAAGTGGTGGAGGAAATCTATCTGCAGGACCTGCGGCATATCAATACGGATTCCGATTCCGAGGTGTTGCTGAACGTATTTGCCCACGAGCTGCACAAACTGCACAAGCTGCAGCCCAAGGCCGCGGATATTTTCGCTGCCACCAGGGCTGTGCACCAGCGTGTGCGGGGTGGCTACGCCTGCGTCGCGCTGATCGTCGGATATGGCATAGTCGCCTTTCGCGACCCGCACGGTATCCGCCCCCTGGTATACGGCAAGCGCGAGACCGACCGCGGCAGCGAATATATGGTCGCTTCCGAGTCAGTGGCTCTGGACGTGCTGGGTTACACTCTGGTGCGCGACGTGGCACCGGGAGAAGCGATTTACATCGAACTGGATGGCACTGTGCACTCCGAGCAGTGTGCCGAGAACCCGTCCCTGAACCCCTGTATCTTCGAACATGTCTATTTTGCACGGCCGGACTCGATCATGGACGGGGTTTCGGTGCACAAGGCGCGCCTGCGCCAGGGCGAGCACCTGGCGGAAAAAATTCTGCGGGAGCGCCCGGATCACGATATCGACGTGGTGATCCCTATCCCCGACTCTTCCCGTACCGCGGGCCAGACCGTCGCCTACAGGCTGGGGGTCAAGTTCCGTGAGGGCATGGTGAAGAACCGCTATATCGGGCGCACTTTTATCATGCCGGGCCAGAAACAGCGCAAGAAATCCGTGCGTCAGAAACTCAACGCCATTGAACTGGAGTTCCGTGGCAAGAATGTTTTGCTGGTGGACGACTCCATAGTGCGCGGCACCACCAGCAAGCAGATTATTCAAATGGCCCGCGAGGCGGGAGCGGCCAAAGTCTACTTTGCGTCGGCGGCGCCGGCGGTGAAATACCCCAACGTCTATGGCATCGATATGCCGTCGGCAGATGAATTGGTGGCCCACGGCCGCACCACCGATGAGGTCTGTGCGGAAATAGGTGCTGACTGGCTGATTTATCAGGAACTGGGCGACCTGGTAGAATCTTCCGCCGAGGGCAATGAGACCATCGAGCAGTTCGAATGTTCTGTTTTTGACGGCCAATACGTGACCGGCGATGTGGATGAGGAGTACCTGGAGCGGCTGCACGCGGCGCGCAATGACAGTGCCAAGAGTGAAAAGGGCAGCCAAAACTCTATGTAGTCGACTGTCGGGGACACAGGCCAAAACTAAAGAGCCCGCGCGCGCAAGTTCGCGGGTTTTTTGTTGGCGGCTCCACCACTGCGGCTCGCTCAGGGTACCTTCAGTCTCCGCCTGTGCGGATATTTTAAGTGCCATTGCCGCAACTTTGTTTACAATAGATTTCTCTGTGCCGCGATGGTAGCGGCAAAGCCTCTTTACACGCGATCCGGGAAGGCGTCTATGTTCGAAGACGAAGGCTATGGACTCGAAACCCTGGCGGTGCGCGCCGGCCAGTCGCGCTCCGGGGAGGGGGAGCACGCGGAAGCCATGTACCTCACCTCCAGCTATGTGTTTCCCTCGGCGGCGGAGGCCGCCGCGCGATTTTCCGGCGACAACCCGGGTAACGTCTATTCCCGCTACACCAACCCGACGGTGCGGATGTTCGAGCAGCGTATCGCAGCACTGGAGCAGGGCGAGGCCGCAGTGGCCACTTCCAGCGGTATGGCCGCGATTCTCAGCCTGTGCATGGCGCTGCTGCAGAGTGGCGACAAGGTTATCTGCTCGCGCAGTGTTTTTGGCACCACCACCGCACTCTTTAGCCGCTATCTGAAAAAATTTGGTGTGCGTGTCGCCTTCGTGGACCTCACCGATATGTCGGCCTGGCGGGATGCCCTGGACGGCGATACCAAGTTGCTGTTTATGGAGACCCCTTCCAATCCGCTGTGTGAAGTGGCCGACATCCGCAAACTGGCGGACCTGGCCCATAGCGCTGGCGCCATGCTGGCGGTGGACAATTGTTTCTGCACGCCCGCACTGCAGCGCCCCCTGACACTGGGAGCCGACTTCGTGGTGCACTCGGCTACCAAGTACCTCGACGGCCAGGGCCGTTGCGTGGGTGGTGCAGTGGTCGGCAGGCGGGAGTTCATCGATGAACTGGTGGTGTTTTTGCGCACCGCGGGACCGACCATGAGCCCGTTTAACGCCTGGGTCTTTCTCAAGGGACTGGAAACCCTGCGGTTGCGCATGGAGGCCCATTCGCGCAATGCACTGGTGCTGGCGCAATGGCTGGAAAAGCAGCCATCGGTGGCGCGGGTCTACTATACGGGTCTGCCGGGACATCCGGGTCACCGGTTGGCAGCAGAGCAGATGACGGCTTTCGGCGGTGTGCTCAGTTTTGCGGTGGAGGGCGGCAGACAGCAGGCGTGGCAGCTTATCGACGCCTGCAAAATTTTTTCCCTGACCGCCAATCTGGGGGACGCCAAGAGCACCATTGTGCACCCAGCGACCACGACCCATGGACGTCTCAGTGAAGAGGAAAAGGCGCGGGCAGGCATCGCGGAAAACCTTATTAGGGTTTCCGTGGGGCTGGAAACTGTCGAGGATCTGCAGCGCGACCTGGCGCAGGGCCTGTCCACTTTGGACTGACGGGAAGAAGTATCCCGCCGCCAGTTGAAACCAGAGCTGATGGCGGCGGAATTGGCCCGTGAAGCGGCGCCCCCCGGCCGCCTATGATTAATAACAAGAATTCAGCCCGCCCGCTATCCGGAGGCTAGTTTCCGGGGTGTGGCGGCTGTGACAACGGGACCGACATGCAAAAAATCATCTCCGCCATCATCGCTGACACGGGCAAGGTACTGCTGGGCAAGGAACATCAGGTGAAACTGGCTCTGGCCTGCCTGCTCGCCCGTGGCCACCTGTTGATCGAGGACCTCCCCGGCATGGGCAAGACCACCCTGGCACACGCCCTGGCGCGAGTGCTGGGCCTGTCCTACAAAAGGGTGCAGTTCACCAGCGACATGCTGCCGGCGGATATTTTGGGCGTGTCGATTTTCCAGCGGGACTCCGGCAGCTTCCGTTTTCACCCCGGCCCTGTTTTCAGCCAGCTGTTGCTGGCGGATGAAATCAACCGCGCCTCGCCGAAAACCCAGAGCGCACTGCTGGAGGCGATGGAGGAGCGCCAGGTCAGCATCGACGGAGAGACCCATTCGCTGCCGGAACCCTTCTTCGTCATCGCCACCCAAAACCCCATTTACCAGTCCGGTACCTTTTCGCTGCCTGAATCGCAGCTGGACCGCTTCCTGATGCGCGTGAGTCTCGGCTACCCCACCCGGGAGGCGGAGCGGGCCCTGTTTCAGGGAGTCGATCCCCGCGCCCAACTGGCGCAGTTGCAGCCGCGGATCGATGCCGGTGGTTTGGTGCGGCTGCAGGCACTGGTGGGCCAGGTGAAGGCCTCGGAGAGTTTATTGGACTACCTGCAGCGGTTGGTGTCTCACACCCGTCACAGTGCGGAATGCGCCGTCGGCCTCTCGCCCCGCGGCGCTTTGGCGGTATTGCACGCCGCCCGGGCCTGGGCGCTCATCCATGGCCGCGCTCACCTGGTGCCGGAGGATATCCAGGCGGTACTGCCGGCGGTTGCCGGCCACCGCCTCGCCGGCGACAGTGGTGACGGCGGTCAGCTGGTGGAGCGCCTGCTGCACCAGGTCGATATCATCGCCGCCTGAGCCCGGCCCGATGACCTCACCCAGGGACGACGCCGTTTCCTCCGTGCGGCACTGGCAGTCCGCCATGCAGCGGTGGATCAACCGGCGCGCACCCGCGGCCCCAAGCGTTACCCTGGATCACCGCAAACTGTTTATCCTGCCCACCCGCGCGGGCCTGGCGACACTGCTGTTGATCGCCCTATTGTGGCTGCTGGGGACCAACTACGAAAACAACCTGGTACTTGCGCTGGCTCTGCTGCTACTGAGCCTGCTGGTGCTGCTGCCTCTCCATACATTCGGCAACCTGTCCGGTACCCGCCTGCAGCGACTCGATAGCCCGCCCGCCTTTAGTGGGGATTTTGCCGCGCTGCGGATCGCCGTGTCGGGCCGGGGAGGGCGCTCCCGGGAGGGGGTGGAAATATACTGGCCAGGGCAGCAGGCGCTGCGGCTGGATTTGATGACGGAGGAAGGGGAAGAGGCTCTGGTCACGTTGCCGGTCAGCGGGCGCGGCCGGGTGCGGCCACCGCGACTCTATATCCAGAGCCGTTTTCCCCTGGGGCTGTTTCGCTGCTGGAGTCGCGTCGACCTTGACGTGGAGTTCCTGGTTTACCCGCAACCCAAGAGTGCCGGGCCCTTGCCGGACAGTGGGGTGGAAGGCGAGGGCGAAGCCATACACAGGCAGCGCCGGGACGGCGACGATTTCGCCGGACTCAAAAGCTACCGCCCGGGAGACTCTCTGCGGCAGGTGGCGTGGAAGCAGTATGCGGGCGGGCGCGAACTGCACAGCAAGGAGTATCACAGCAGCGCCGATCCGCGCCTGTGGCTGGATTGGGATCAACTGGCCGGGCGCGATGTGGAGACGCGCCTCAGTAACCTGTGCCACTGGGCGCTCCAGGCCGAGCGGGAGAACAAGGCCTACGGGCTGCGCCTGCCCGGTGGAAAAATCGAGCCGGGGCTGGGTGTGGAGCACCAGCAGCGGGTGCTCACGGCGCTGGCCCTGTTTCCGGTGCGGGGCCCCAGGTGAATCAGATAGAGAGCTTGTTGCCGCGGGAGAGCCTGCTGTGGATATTTGCCGCGCAACTGGCGGTGCTGACGCCACACTTCCTGCGCCTGCCGGGCTGGCTGGTGGCGGCCTGGGTGCTGGCGGTATTGTGGCGGCTGGATGCCTACCGCGGACGCCGTGAGTTGCCGGGACGTCTGGCCAAGTACATGGCGGTGGGGATAGTGGCAGTGGGGCTGCTGTCGTCCTATCGGCACTGGTTCGCACTGGAGCCCATGGTCGCGCTGCTAGCCATTGCCCTGACCCTGAAAAATCTCGAGTTGGTATCCAGGCGGGATGCTTTTCTGAGCCTGCTGCTGTCTTATTTTGTCGCCGCGACGCTGTTTATTTTCGACCAGTCGATCCCGGTTGCGGTTTACGGTGTGCTGAGCATCCTGGTGGTGACTGCGGCACTGGCGGCCCAGTGTGGCCGCCACAGTGCCCGGCCGCGGCGGGCGCTGGGACTGGCGGCAGCCCTGTTGGCGCAATCGGTGCCACTGATGCTGGTGCTGTTCGTGGTGATTCCGCGGCTGGGGCCCCTGTGGGCAGTGCCGCAGGACAGCGGGGAGGCCACCACCGGCATCAGTGATTCGATGACCCCCGGGGATTTTTCCCGGCTGTCCAAGTCCGACGAGCCGGCGCTGCGGATTAGTTTCGACGGCCCGGTGCCGCCGCCGGAACAGCGCTACTGGCGGGGTCTGGTTTTGTCCCGCTTCGACGGCCGCAGCTGGGGCCGCTATCCCGGCTTTGGCAGCGGTGACAGGGGGTGGGGCCAACCGCGCCCGACGGCTTCGCAATTGCCGGCGGTCGGGCCGCGCTACCGCTACCAGGTGATCCAGGAGCCGACCCACAAACCCTGGCTTTTCGCGCTGGCGCGGCCGCATTCGGATACCGGGGGGGTCGGTGAAACCCGCGACGACCGACTGGTAAAATCGACGCCGGTCTACAGCCGCTTTGCCTATCAGGTGCGCTCCTGGCCGCGGTCTACGCTGCCGGTGCAGGAAGTGCTGAATACCACAGACCGGCGGCGCAACCTGCAATTGCCCCGCGGTGGGAATCCGCGCGCACGGGCCTGGGCGGCGCAACTGCGCGAAAAAAACCTGTCCCCACAACAGGTCTCGCAGCAGATACTGGATTTATTCACCCGCAGCTTTATCTACACACTGCAGCCGCCGGCCCTGGGCGCAGACAGTGTGGATGAGTTTCTGTTTGATAGCAGACAGGGTTTCTGCGAGCACTTTGCCGGCAGTTATGTGTTTATGATGCGTGCGGCGGGGATACCGGCGCGTGTGGTAGCCGGTTATCAGGGCGGCGAATGGGTGGCGCGGCAGGAGTACCTGTTGGTGCGGGACTATGATGCACACGCCTGGGCTGAAATCTGGATTCCCGCACGGGGCTGGCAGCGGGTGGACCCCACCGCGGCGGTATCGCCGGAGCGGATTCGCGATGGGCTGCAGAGGGCGGCGGCGGATGAGTTTATGCGCGATGCGCTCTTGCCACTGCACCGCATCGCCCTGCTGCATCGATTGCGCCTGGAATGGGACATGCTCAACTACCGCTGGTACCAGACGGTGATCAGCTTCGACAGCGACAGACAGAGAACGCTGTTGCAGCGTATACTGGGAGAAATCTCCCCGGCCCGGCTGGCACTGCTGTTGGCGATACCCGCCGCGGTGGCCCTGAGCATTCTGCTGTTGTGGATTTGGAGCACCGGGCGGGAGCAAAAGCTGCCGGAGGCGCAGCGCCTCTACCGGAACTTCTGCCGCCGCCTGGCCCGGGCGGGCATAGGGCGGCGTTGCGGAGAAGCACCGCGGGACTTCGCCCGCCGGGTGGCGGCTGAGGAACCGGGGCTCGGGCCCATGGCAGACAAGATCACCTCCGCATTTGAGATGGCCAGCTACGCCGAGGACCCGCGGGCCGGCAGGCAGCTGCGGCGCCTGCTGCGGAGCTTCCGCCCCCGCCGCCGCTGAGTGCTGTCCGGAGCTGTAACACTGTATACCAACCCCCGGAATTTCCCGATGTCTGTTTCCGCTCTGGCGGCAAGACTGCACAAGTTTTTGCTCGGCTATGCCGGTACCTCGCTCGCCACCGGATTACAGATAATCCTGCTGCCGTGGATTGCGGTGGCGGTGGTGAACTTGCCACCCCTGCAACTGGGCTGGGTGCAGGCATCGGTACTGTTGCCCAATCTGATATTGCTGCTGTTTGGTGGCGTGGTCGCGGATCGGCGGGATTCCGCGGCCGTGGCCGCTCTGGCCTGCCTTGGCTTGGCTGTCTGTCACATAGCTTTACTGCTGTATTTTGATATCCGTATTCCGAACCTGGCGGTATTGCTGCTCTATGGCGTGGGTCTGGGCATCTGCACTGCCTTCCTGCAGCCGGCGCGGGACAATCTGGTGCAGCGGGGTGTGCGGCCGGTGGGAGAGCGCAGCGCCGGTATCCAGCACACAGTGACCTGGATGATGCTGGCCCAGTACGGCGGCCAGGCGGCGGGTATGCTGCTGGCCAGCCGCTTCGACCACTGGGGCGTCGTGACCCTGCTGTCGCTGCAAATCATCGCATTGCTGCTGGCGTCAGCGTTTTTCTATGCCCTCAGGTTGCCTGCCCCGGCACCACAGTCGCGGCAACCGCCATCCATGGCCCTGATTCGCGACGGCTTTATCCAGGTCTGGCAGCGGCCGCCACTGCGCGAGCTGGTGGCCCTGGTAGGTTTCAACGGCTTTGTCCATATCGGTGTTTTTTTGGTGGTGTTGCCACTGCTGGCCAACGAATATGGACGCGGCGCCAGCTACTATGCCACCCTGCAGATAGCCTTTATCGCCGGGACGGTGACAGCCACAGTGGTAATGCTGCGGCGCGGTCAGGGGGCGCAGCCGGGGCGCGGTATCCTTATGTGCCTGCTGTACAGTGCGGCCCTGCTGATCGGTATCAGCCTGGGCCCCACACGTTTTGGCCTGCTGTTGCTGTGCTTTTGCTGGGGTGCGGTCGCCGCCGCGTCCGCGGCACTCGGTCGTGCCATTGTGCAGCTGCTGGCACCGGAGGAATTCCGCAGCCGCATTATTTCCATCTACCAGCTTTCTTTGTTCGGTTCCGCCGCACTGGGGGCGCTCGGCGCCGGTGTGTTGAGTGAATATGCGGCTCCCATCACCACCCTGGCCTGGGCGGGAGTACTGAGCCTCGCGGCGTTTGTAGTATTGCTGCTGAGCGGCGCCTTGCGGCGCCTATCAGTAGTTGCACAGGAGAAGCTGGACTATTAACCCAGGAATTGCCGGCTTGTTAAAATGGATTTTTGAATTTCAAAATAGTCGATCTGCTATCGTCGGCATCCGCCTTTCGGGTATCCCCGTTGTTGTCCACAATTATCCATAGGGAGTTTCCATCCACTGCCACCCCTTCGGCAAGGCCATACTTTCCGGTGTTGTAGCCCCAGTCGGACGATGTGGCAACCTCCTTGAACGAATAGCAGGGTTTGCTTTCATACTGCTGGGAAAGCTGGCACACCTGATAGTGATTTCTTTCCAGAGCAATGATTTTGCCGTTGTAGGCCTCCAGCCCCGTATAGTCCAGGGGCAGATCTTGCCCGGAAGACTGGGGTTCGGGCTGAACATGGAAAGACGCAGAGCCCCCATCCAGGGCAATAATTCCTCTCGGTTCCCTTTCGGCGGCCAGCAGGAGTACACCGTCCTGTAACGTGAGTCCCTCTACGTAGGCATTGTCCTTTTGAAAAAGTCCGACTTTGTTTCCGCGTTGATACAGATTGTCGGCCAGCCATTCCATCTTGCCGGAAGTATCGATTTTCAAAATTGAGAAATAGTACTCACTGGCCAAAAAGGTATTGCCAAATCGGTCACAGGCGATACCTTCCCAATCCATACCCCCGGATATACCGGCCAGTTCCGCCACAAAGCGCCTGAAACGCATTGTGAAGCTGAAGTCCTGTTTGGGCGGCGCGGGAATACTGGACAGTGTTTTCCAGGTTTTTACTCCAGCTATTCCTTGTTTGGCTGCCCCCTGCGGGTGGAAAACCAATTTGTAGATTTCCTGTTCATGTTTATCGGAGACAAAGACGATTTCTCCGCTACAGACGGCGAGCCCCGACGGTTGCAGACCCGGTTTTCCATCCACAAGGTAACCTGCCTCAAATTCCAGAGGCTGCTCATCGGCAATGGAAAATGCACTGAATATTATCGCCAATGCGGGCAAAAAAACTGCTTTTTTCATGATGGGAACTTCATACCTTATTGATAAAAAATAGGCGCCTTGCCCATATCGATGTGAATTTTATGGGATAGGATTTTGGTGGATTTTTGGCTTGGCCGTGTTGAGTGCCTTCCTATATGGTCTGACAGCGCACAGTTGTGCCTGTGCACTGCCTGGCAGCGCGGGTGGAAACACAGGGAAATCACTTGTCTTTTAGGATTTCGCGTGCGGCATTGTGTCCCGGTACTCCGGTGACACCGCCCCCCGGGTGGGTGCCTGAGCCGCACAGGTAGAGACCCGCTACCGGCGTGCGGTAGTTGCAATAGCCCATAAATGGGCGGTTGCTCCAAAGCTGGTCGAGCCCCAGGGCGCCGTGAAAGATGTCGCCGCCCACAAGGCCGAATTTGCGCTCAAGGTCCAGGGGTGAGTGGATCTGGCGGGCGATAATGGCATCGCGGAAATTGGGTGCGTATTCGGACACAGCGTCGACAATGGTGTCCGCCGCTGCTTCCCGGCAGTCATCCCAGCTTCTGCCATCCGCCAGTGTTGGTGCAAACTGCTGGCAGAACAAACTGGCAACATGTTGGCCGGGGGGAGCCAGGGAATCATCCACTGTGGATGGAATCAGGATTTCCACAATGGGTTTTTTCGACCAGCCAAATTGTTTTGCATCCAGGTAGGCTTGTTCCAGGTAAGCCAAGTCGGGGCCGATCACTATCCCTGCCTGGTGGTGTTTCTGCAGATGGGTGCCCGGGCGACAGGTGAAATCCGGCAGTTCCGACAGGGCCACATTCATACGGAAAGTACCGGAGGCGACCTTGAAGCCGCGCACCCGGCGCAGGAATTCGTCGTCCAGGTGTTGGGGGTCCACCATGCTGCCGAACAACAGTTTTGGCCCTACATTGGCAACCACCTTGCGCGCCCGGAGGGTGTCGCCGTTGGCCAGGCGCACACCGGTGGCCCGTCCGTTGTCCACACGTACTTCGCTCACCTCGGCACCGGTGCGCACCGTCACGCCGAGCCGCTGGGCCTCTTTCAGCATGGCCTGGGTGATGGCTCCCATACCACCCAGCGCATGGCCCCAGGCACCCTTGACACCGTTCACTTCACCGAAGACATGATGTAGCAGTACATAGGCGGAGCCGGGGGTGCTCGGCGCCGCATAGTTACCCACTATAGAATCGAATGCCAGGGCAGCCTTCAGGTGGTCATTTTCGAACCAGGCATCCAGTATGTCGGTGGCGCTTTTGGTAAACAGGTCCAGCGCGTCCCGCCGTTGGGCCATAGTCAAATGGCGTGCGCGCAGGCTGAAACTGCCGGCCCGCAAGAGGTCCACAAGGCCGCCACCCACGTTGGGGGGTGTGCGCAGCAGCTCCGTGCGCAATATATCGGCGACGGATTCCAGCATCGCGTAGAAGGCGGGCAGGGCAGCGGCATCTTTGCCGGAAAAGCGCGCAATCTCCGCGCTGGTATCCGCAAAGCTGCTGTGGAAGGACAGGCTTTCAGTGTCCGACAGGGGGAAAAAATTGGCTTGTGGGCGCAGCTTTACCCGCAAGCCGTGCCGGTGCAGGTTGAGGTCCTCTATCACCTTGGGGTTGAGCAGGCTCACTGTGTAGCTGGCTACAGAGTTGCGAAAACCCGGGTGAAACTCTTCGGTGACGGCCGCACCACCAACGATATCGCGGCGTTCCAATACGGTGACTTTCTGCCCAGCCCTGGCCAGGTAGCAGGCGCAAACCAGGCCATTGTGGCCCCCGCCGACGATCAAAACATCCGTCATAGTCTTTCCCACACAGCATTATTAACTCGGCGATTCAATCGATGATCCTCTATCCATTGGACTGCCGTGTTTGAAGACTTGCACATCTGCACAAAGTTACTTGTATTCCACAGCTTCGCACCGGCCTAACCCCGGTGACGGCACATCCTTGTATTGCATAAATCCGGCAATTTATTGAGTTGCCGGATTAATAATCATCTGGGGGTTATGCCAGAGATTTCCCTAAAAAGAAACCGGAGAGGGGCAGGTATGTCAATTTGGCTGGGAGAGGCAGAGCCCGAATCTATGGTGGGACGGCCGTCAGACGGGTTCTGCACCGCGAACAGGAGCAAAGAGGCGGGGCTTTCTGACAGGGGGCTGACTTTAGACAGCGCGTAGAATATTTGTCTGAATATTGCTGTAGATATTGACAGAATAAGGAGACATGGCGGTCGGGGAGGATAATCTTCTGTAGATGTTTACAGCAGGTTCTTCTACTGCTGAAGGTGCGATCGGGGGCTTTTGCGAGAGGACTTTAGGCGTGGGAAAAATAATGAACTAAGCGTCATTATTGATGTAACACCGCGATTGTGTCATTGACAAATTGGCGTGAAAAGCCTCATTCTGCGCGGGCTTCAACCGAAGCCCGACAACAATCATAAATAAAAATAAGGATTATCTTATGCAATTTCCGTGTCGAACCAAGTCCCTCAGCAAGGCGTTCGCTTTCTGCCTGCTCGCCTCTCCCATGATCGCCGATGCACAGAGTGACAAGGCTTTCGAAAACGCCAACAGTAACGCGAATTTCCTGCGCTGCGGCACCAAGCACCCGACCACCGAGGAAGCGGCCCTCAAGGAGCGCCACCTCAGCAATCTGCGCGGCAAGCCTGGCAGCGGTGGCGACAGTGGCTATACGCCTCGCCCCGCCGGCTCTGTGAACGTGGATGTTCACTTCCACGTGATCACCGACACCAGCAATAATGGCGCATTGTCCAGTGGTGATATCAACAACCAGATGAATGTTCTGAACGCTGCCTTTGCGGACACTCCGTTCACTTTCAACCTGGCTTCCACCACCACTACGGCAAACAATGCCTGGTACAACCTGAACTCCGGCTCCGCTGAGGAAACCGCCATGAAATCCGCGTTGCGGGTGGGTGATGCGACTGACCTCAATATTTACGTGGCCAACATCGGCGGCGGCCTGCTGGGCTGGGCGACCTTTCCCAGCAACTATGCCTCCAACCCGGTGCGTGACGGCGTAGTGGTGCTGACCGGCTCACTGCCCGGCGGCGATGCCGCCCCTTACAATGAAGGGGACACCATGACCCACGAAGTGGGGCACTGGCTGGGCCTGTATCACACCTTCCAGGGTGGCTGTAATGGCGATGGCGACTTTGTTGCCGACACGCCGGCAGAGAGGTCACCGGCAAATGGTTGCCCCGTAGGTCGCGATTCCTGCACCAAGGGTAAGAATGCCAGTGGCCTGGACCCGATCCATAATTTTATGGATTACACCTATGACTCCTGTATGTACGAGTTCACCACCGGCCAATCCAATCGCGCGGACGAGTTGAGCAACGTCTACCGCGGCCTGTAAAAAGCCGGGAAGGGGGGCTTTCCCCCCTTCCTCCACTGGGCTAGACTCCCGGTATGAAAAAAATCCTGCTCGGTTTCCTGATCCTGCTGTTATCTGCGCCTGTGGCCGCCCAGCGGCGCCTGGCAGTTCCGCCCTATCTGACCTGCGATCCCAACCAGCTCACCGCCTGGATGGGCGAGATCCTGCATTTGGATCGCCAGGGCAACAGAATCAGTCTGCGCATGTCGACGGACTTCGACACGCAGGAATCCCTGCAGGTGGACTATCAAACCGAGGCGGCATTGATGGAGCATATGCGGCTGGACGGCGTCCCTTTTTCCCAGGGGGACTGGAGCCGGCTCTACCAGCCGGACGGAAAGTTTCGCGACAAACTGCGGGCCGTAATCTGGCTCTGCGAAGATCGGGAAACTCAACCGGTGATCAACTGGCAGCCGCCCGGATAACCGGCTGTTGCCTTTCCCCAAGACCTACATCCAGATGGCCCACCCGGTGGCTTTTCGTTGGGAGTGATACCGGCTTCAGTCGATGTCGGTAAATCTCTACCGGTTCCTACATGTCCCAGAGGGAATTGGTCGCCATGGACAGGGTAATGCGCTCTTTGTCCTGAATCTGTTTCAGATCCTCAAAGACTTCCTTTACCTCGGCGGACTCGATAGCGCCGTAAACCGCCTGGTAAAGCTCGGAAAAGTAGCGGTCCACCGCGCGCCCCAGGGTATTGATTTCACTGATGGTGGGTGGATCGCTGAGATCGATATCCCGCAGGAAATCACTGGCTGACTCCTCCTGGGTGTATTGCAGCCAGGTTCGCATCACCTTGAGCTGTGCGACGTCGCTGTAGTTGGCCAGATTTCTCGCCATGCGCTGCTCGTGTTCCAGCATGTGCCTGAGTAGTAACTGGGTGCGGTTGTCCGGCGATTTTTGCAGCAGTTGTTGGTAGAGATCCGCCATATCCAAATGGAACTTCTCAGCGTCCTTGAGCACCTCACATGCCTGCTTGAAAGTTTTCATGGGCCTGCCTCTCGGTACTGTGTCAATATGGGGTTGCGGCACTAGAGTGTATATGGTCTCGCATGGAGCGCTCCTTCGCTAGGGTTTTCATCAATTGATCCAGTCGATCAGGGTTTGGGGAAATATGCCGAAAACCAACAGACAGGCGGATAGGCATATCAATAATATCTGCCCGGACAGTCTGATCTGTAGGTTATTTGCAGTTAAGAGCAAAAGCGGACTTTCCCTGTCATCCTTTTGCATCATGGTGAGCATTAGTTTCAGATAGTAGAAGAGTCCCAGGGCGCTGCCGAGCACCACGGCGCCCAAAAGCAGCCAGAGGCCGGCCTGAACGCCGGCGGCAAATATGTAGAATTTGCCGATAAACCCGATGGTGAGCGGTATCCCCGCCAGAGAAAGCAACATCGCCGCCAGGCAGCAGGCCAGCCAGGGCGAGCGCCAGAAAAGTCCGCGATAGTAGCTGCGCTGGAAGGGATCTGTCACAGCGTCTCCCGGCTCTGTCCCGCTGTCCGGGGCATTTGACCAGGCCGCATCCGCCACCAGGCTGACCACGGCAAAAGCCCCCAGGGTGGTCACCACATAGGCCACCAGGTAATAGGCCACGGCTTCCACCCCAAATGCCGTGGCGCCAAACATCAGCGCCACTATGAGGTAGCCGATGTGCGCGATAGAGGAGTAGGCCAGCAGCCGCTTGATGTCGGCCTGCATCAGCGCCAGCAGGTTTCCGATTAACATGCTGGCGATCGCCAGCACCACCAGCATATTGGAGATCACCGGGAATGCCAGCAGGTCCAGTTGCGCCAGCAGGCGCAACAAAATTGCGATTACGGCCCCTTTGCCCACAGTGGCGATCAGGGCGGTGACCGGTGTCGGTGCACCCTGGTAGACATCCGGTGTCCAGATGTGAAAGGGCACCAGTGACAGTTTGAATGCAATGCCGACCAGCAGCAGGATTAAGCCGCTGGGCAGGAGAACACCGCCGTCTGTCCGGGCCACTGCACTTGCGACGCCGGTAAAATCCAGGGTGCCGGAGGCGGCGTAAATCAGCGCTATGCCAAACAGGCCGAGGGCTGTGGACAGGGCTGACAGCAGCAGATACTTGAGGCCGGACTCCAGGGAGTAGGTCCTCTCCCGCTCGGACGACTTGACTCCGGTGACCGCGAATCCCAGCAGTGGATAGAGGGCCAACCCCATCAGCTCCAGGGCGAGAAACAGGACCGCAAAGTGACTGGCAAAAGTCAGGGTACAGGCGCCCAATAACACCAGCAGCAACAGTATGTAGAACTCCTCCGCCAGGTCGCCGCTGCCAGTGGTGTGAGAACAGCGTTGGCGCAGGTGGTTGAACCCCAACACCGCTACCGCGACGGCAGCCAGCAGCATCAGCACCGAGATAAACAGTGCCGTATGGTCAACCAGCATCAGACTTGTGACAGAGATGGATTGGGTGTCCAATTGCTGCAGTTGACGGGCAGCGCTGTAGCAGGCGTAAATAGTTGCGGTGAGAATCAGCAGGCTGCTGGCCAGGGCCCTGCGGTGTCCGCGCCAAAAGGAAACCTGGAGCAACAGCAGGGTGATGCCGGCTGTGAGTACCAGTAGCGGCAAAATACCGTGGAGTTCCTGCAGGTTCATTTCAATCCCCTTTGCTCTGCGCGACCTGGCGTGACAGTTTGGGTGGTGCAGCCTGACTGCTATTGATCGGCGCGCCCTGCAAGGGTTGTATCGAACCGGCAACGGCGGGTGCGCTGATGTCGAACACCGGTTGCGGTCGCAGGCCGAGCAGCACCAGTGCCACAGCGAGAAACAGCAACGCAGCGGTTTCCCGCAGGTTGAGATCGGCCAGGGCTTGCGCTTTACCCGCTTCCGGCGGGGGCCCGCGGCGCTCGCCAAAGAAAGCCCGTTGCATCATCTGCAGGGCGTACATGGCCGCACCCACCAGGCCGATGGCAGCCACCACCGCAATGGTCCGGTTGCTATCGAAGGTGCCCAGCAGCACCATAAATTCGGCGATAAAATTGCCGAGCCCCGGCAGGCCCAGGGAGGCAACGGCAAAGAACAGCGCAATGGCGGCCAGTTTCGGCACCTGGCTCCAGAGATCCCCCATCAATTCCATGTCGCGCGTATGCAGCCGGTGTTGCAAAGCGCCTACCAGTGCAAACAGCGCCGCTGTGCTTACGCCGTGGGCCAGCATCTGCATCACTGCGCCCTGGATCGCAATCGTATTCAGCGCATAGAGCCCCAGGAGCACGAAGCCCATATGGCTGACACTGGAATAGGCCACCAGTCGCTTCATATCCCGTTGCGCGAAGGCCAATACGGCCCCGTACACTACGCCTATGGCACCGATGGTCATTGCCATGGGGGCAAAGGCCGCGGAGGCCTGGGGGAACAGCGGGAGGGTGAAACGCAGCAGGCCATAGGCGCCGGTTTTCAGCAGTATCGCCGCCAGCAGGATACTCCCCGCCGTGGGCGCCTGGGTGTGTGCGTCCGGCAGCCAGGTGTGCACCGGGACTGCGGGCAGCTTCACCACAAAGGCGACGAAGAAACCGAGCATCAGCCAATACCCCGTCTGGGGAGAGAACTGGGCCGCGAGGAGATCCCGGTAGTTGAAGGTGACCACACCAGTGTTTTCGAAGTGGATATAGACCAGGCCCACTATCGCCATCAGCATCAGCAGGCTGCTGGCCTGGGTAAAGATAAAGAACTTTATCGCCGCAAATATCCGCTGTTCATAGCCCCAGATGGCGATCAGCAGCAGCATGGGGATCAGCATTACTTCCCAAAAGAAAAAGAACAGAAACAGGTCCATAGCGGTGAACACGCCCACCACGCCGGCGAGGGTCCACAGATAATTGAAATAGAAAAACCCGCGGCGGAAACTGACCTCCCGCCAGGTCACTATCAGGCCAAATAAACCCATCAGTAGCGTCAGCAGGATCAGCAGAAATCCCAGGCCGTCCACGGCCAGGAAAAAGCTGATACCGAAACGCGGGATCCAGCTCAGTTGCAGGCTGTCCCACCAAAGCCCTGCGGGCGCCGCACTCACGTCCGCGGTGGCGAGGCCCCAGTAGCGCAGCAGCAGTATGGTTGCACCCGCGATAGCCAGCAGGGAGATCCACTGGCTGCTGCCGCGCAGGTGGCGTTCCCCCCACCAGGCGAGGATGCCACCGGCAAAGAGGAGCGAGATGATTGCCAGTATTGTCATAGGGCCACCAGTAGGGCGAGGAACAGAATAGAGCCGGCCACCAGCGTGGCCATATACCAGCGCACCTGGCCGTTTTGCGAGGCGGCAAAAAACAGGTTTAGTTGCCGGCTGGCGTAGGCGGAGCCTTTGTACACACTGTCGATAATGTCATTGCGATTGAGGTGTGCCAGCGCCAAAACGGGTCTTACCAGTAGCTGCTCATAGAGCCAATCGAAACCCCAGCCGTCGCGCCAGAAGGTTTCCAACCGGGCCGGCAGCTGAGCGGGTACCGGGCGCCGCAGGAACAACCGCCAGGCGATGGCCAGCCCCACAAGTGGCGCTGCGATGGCTAGGGTCTCCGCCAAGAGGGGGGCGTGTCCCGAAGCGGCCTGTCCGAACACCGCCTGCAGTGGCGGTGTCAGCAGCCCTCCCAGCAGCGCCAGTGCGCTCAGCAGCAGTAATGGCAGTGCCATGGCAGGGGTGTTTTCATCCTGGCAGCGGACCGAAGCGCTGCCTTCGCGGCCGAAGAACACCAGAAACAGCAGTCGAAAACTGTAGATACCGGTGATCAGGGCACCCAGTACCCCGGCCAGCCATAGGCCGCTGAACCCCTGCTGCGACTGCCAGGCGAGGATAAGGATCTGGTCCTTGCTGAAAAAGCCGGAGGTGAAAGGGAGTGCGGCGAGACAGGCACAACCGACGGTAAAACAGATAAACGTAAACGGGATTTTTTTGCGCAGGTTGCCCATGGCAAAAATATTCTGCTCGTGGTGCAGGCTGAGAATCACTGAGCCGGCGGCCAGGAACAATAGGGCCTTGAAAAAGGCGTGGGTCATCAGGTGAAAAATCGCCCCGGACCAGGCGCCCACTCCCAGGGCCAGGAACATATAGCCGATCTGGCTAATGGTGGAGTAGGCCAGCACCCGCTTGATATCGGACTGCACCAGGGCGCTGCACCCGGCGAGCAGCAGCGTGAGGGCGCCGACCCAGGCAACGGCTGTCAGGGCAATCTCGGATTGAGTGAACAGGGGGTGCATTCGGGCAATCAAATACACACCGGCGGTGACCATGGTCGCCGCGTGGATCAGGGCGCTCACCGGGGTGGGGCCGGCCATGGCGTCGGGCAGCCAGGTCTGCAGCGGTAGCTGGGCCGATTTGCCCACTGCCCCGCCCAGCAAAAGCAGCCCCGCGATAGTGATTGTGGTGGGGTCCACCGCGGGTTGCACCACTACATCGTTGAGTTCGCGAATACTGAGGGTGGCAAACTGATCGAATAACAGGAAGAGCCCGATAGCCATGGCGGTATCGCCCACCCGTGTGACGATAAACGCCTTGCGAGCGGCGGCGCCATTGGCCGGGTCGCGATACCAGAAACCAATCAGCAGATAGCTGCACAGGCCCACGCCCTCCCAGCCCAGGTACAGCAATACCAGATTATCCGCCAGTACCAGTACTAGCATGGCGGCGACAAACAGGTTGAGGTAGGCGAAGTAACGGCGGTAGCCGTCGTCGCCGCGCATATAACCGGCGGAGTACAAGTGGATCAGAAAACCGACCCCGGTGATTACCAGCAACATCACCATGGTGAGCCAGTCCGCAACAAAACCGAACTCCAGTTCTAGGTTGGCAACCCTTATCCAGTTCCACAGGGACAGTTGCAGCTGCGCCTCCGGCGCGCCTAAAAATACACTGGCCGCCAGATAGAGGCAGATCAGCGCTGCCAGGCCGACGCTGCCGACGCCGATGATGGCGCTCACCAGTTCCGCAGGTTCGCGCCGGCTGCACAGGGGGATCGCCGCGAGCAGCACAAAGCCCGCGCAGGGCAGCAGGGGTATCCACAAAAGCAGTTGGTGCATATCAGCCTCGCAACCAGTTGAGACGGTCTATGTCGACTGTGTGCCGGCTCCGGTAAAACTGGAGTACCAGGGCGAGGGCTATGGCGATTTCCGCCGCCGCCAGAGTGATGACAAACACGAACATCACCTGCCCATCGGCATTGCCCCAGTGAGATCCGGCGACCACAAATGCCAGTGCCGCGGCATTGGTGCAGATTTCCACGCTCATCAACATAAAGATGATGTTGCGGCGGATCAGCAGTCCCACCAGGCCGAGACAAAACAGCATCGCGGCCAGAGCCAGTCCCTGGTACAGGCCCACCGGGCCCAGGGCGTCAATCCACATGGTCCGTCTCCCCGGGGTTATGGCGACTGGGACGCGCCAGATGGAATGCTCCGACAAGGCCCGCCAGCAACAGCATGGAGGCCAGTTCCACCGCCAGCAGGTACCGGCTGAACAGGGCTATGCCCACTTCCTTGGCCCCCACCCGGTGATGTGCCGGGTCACCGCCGCCGGCATCCGCGAACAACAGCCACAGCATTTGCAGTAGCAGCAGCCCCGACAGCAGGCCGGGACCGACCCATCCCCGCGGCTGCATCCACTGATTTTCCTGCGCCACCGCCGCATCCCCCTGGTTGAGCATCATGATGACGAAGATCATCAGCACCATGATTGCACCGGCGTAGACGATGACTTCCAGTGCCGCGGCGAAGGGCGCGCCGAACTGGTAAAAGATCACCGCCACCGCCAGCAGAGAAACGATCAGGTAGAGCAGCGCGTGTACCGCGTTGCGACTGAAAATGACCAGCGCGGTGGAAATAAGCGCGATGATCGCGACGAAGTGGAAAGAAATGCCCGGCATTTCGATGACTCCAGGTCGGTTATTGTTGTGCGCAGCCCACACCCTTTTTCACAGGTTCAGGCTTTTGACATCAATGGGGGCGGCTTCATTTTCCGCCTGTCCCTTGGCCTTGGCCCCGATCGCTTTGCCGGCGACCTGGTAAAAACTGTATTCGTGGTATTTCCCCGGCCCGTTGATCAACAGGTCCTCTTTTTCGTACACCATGTTCTGGCGATCGTACTCGCACATCTCGAAATCCGGTGTCAGCTGAATGGCGTAGGTGGGACAGGCGTCTTCACAAAGGCCACACATGATGCAGCGGGAGAAATTGATGCGGAAAAACTCCGGCCGCCAGCGGCCGTCCGGGTCCTCGGTTTTTTGCAGCGAGATGCAGTCCGGCGGGCAGGCAACCGCACACAGGTTGCAGGCCACACAGCGCTCTTCGCCGTCCGGATCCTGGGTCAGCACAATGCGTCCGCGGTAGCGGGGGGCCAGGTAGGGTTTCTCATCCGGGTACTGCACAGTGGCGTTGCGGCTGAACAGGTGTTTGAACACCAGCCACATGCTGCGCAACTGGCTAGCCAGCATAGGGCGCCTCCAGGTCTAGTTGAGCCACAGCAGAATTCCTCCTGTCGCGAGCAGGTTGAACAGGGCAAGGGGCAGCATCACCGTCCAGCCGAAGCGCATCAGCTGGTCGTAGCGCGGGCGCGGCAGGGCGGCGCGCAGCAGAATAAACAGCATCACCAGAAAAGCGGTTTTCAGGCAAAACCAGAGGATGGGCGGCAGCCAGGGTCCCAGCCAGCCACCGAGAAACAGTGTGGTTATCAGAGCGGAGGTCAAAATGACAGAGAGGTATTCGCCCACAAAGAACATGCCGAATTTCATGCCCGAATACTCGGTGTGGAAACCGGCGGTGAGTTCGTGTTCGGCCTCTGGCAGATCGAAAGGCAGGCGGTGGCTTTCGGCGATGCCGGCGATGAAAAACACCAGGAAGCCGGCGAATTGCGGCAGTATGTACCAGCCGTTTTGCTGCGCCATTACTATGTCGCGCAGATTGAAGGACCCGGCCAGCATCACCACGCCCATCAGGCTGATGCCCATAAACACTTCGTAGGATACCGTCTGTGCGCCGGCCCTGAGGCCGCCCAGCAGGGCGTATTTGTTGTTCGACGCATAGCCGCCGAGTATCACGCTGTACACTGCCAGGGAGGTCATGGCGATAAAGAACAGCAGGCCGATATTGAGGTCGACAACGCCGATGGTGGGGGTGATGGGAATGACCACGAACCCCAGGAGCATCGCCGCCATAACGATGGTCGGGGCGATAATGAATACCGGAATGTCGGCGAAGCGGGGGACAAAGTCCTCCTTGAAAAACAGCTTGATCATATCCGCCACAACCTGCAGCAGCCCGAAGGGGCCCACCCGGTTAGGGCCGGGACGGTCCTGCCAAAATCCCAGCAGTCGCCGTTCACCCCAGGTGAGCAGCGCCGCCAGCAGTACCACTGTGACCAGTATGCCGACTATGTGCAGCAGGTTGATGGAAGCCGGGCCTGTCATCGAACATCTCCGCTGTGAGTGGTGTCTTCGGCGACCAGTGCTTCCACTTGCCCTTCAACGGGCAAGGCGGCGGAGAATGCCTGGCTATGGGGAAGTCCGCAGGACACCGCCAGGATACCCTCGGGCTGCTCGCTGGATATCCGCGCATCCACTTCAAGAATTTCCCGACCCACCGACAGGCGCAGCCGGCCGCCGTCGTCCACCTTCAGCCGCGCGGCGTCGCGGACGCTGATAAGAGCGAAAGGCGGAGGCAGGATACTGGCGATGGAAGCCGCGCTGTTACTCAGTTCCCCGGAACCGTACAGCCGGTACAGCGGCACCAGCCGCTCTGTGTGCGAATCCGAGGGGGCACTGTTTCCCTGCCTGCGCCAGGGGGGGATGGGCTCTGCGGCCCTTTGCAAACGGATATCCGCAGGCGCGCTTTTACGTGGCCCCCCCACACCCTCCTGAAACTTGTACAGCGATTGATTCGAATTCCAGCCCGGTGCCCAAATGCTGGCCTGCAGGGGCGATCTGTTGGCGTTGTGAATACCCTCCATACTGAAACTGAGGGGCGCGTCCGGGTCTTGATGCGGTGGCATTTCCGCCACTTCGGCCTCGGCGTGGATGGCGGTGCGTCCGCTGTAGCGGTGGCTCTGGCGGGCAGTCTTCATACCCTCGATACGGAAATTCTCGTCCGGGCCGAGATCTGCCAGAGATATGAATTGGGGAAAGGCCACAGCCAGGGCGTCGGTGACCTGTGGTGCGTGCTGCCACTTGGGGAGTACCGCGGACGAATCGCGCCCGGCTTGGCACAGGGCCGCCGCGTCGGCCAGCCAGCGCCAGCTTTCCTGAATAAAGCCGACACCCTCATAGACTGTGTAGAAGCGCTGTGCCTGCCCGTTGCCGTTGATATAGGTTCCCTGGGATTCTGCGGTGGTGGCGGCGGGAAAAATCAGGTCTGCGCAGCGTGCGGTGGCGTTGTACAGGCTGTCCAGCAGAATGACCTGGTCCGCCTGTGCAAACAGTCTGTCCAGCAACTGTGGGTCGGCTCTGCGGGTGAGATCGTTTTCCAGCACCACCAGGGTTGTGGGCAGGGTGCCGGCATCGCCATCCAGCACCAGCTGCTCCAGGCTCCCCTTTTGTGGCGCAAACATCTGCGCTATCCCCAGGCTGTTGACTTCCGGGCATACCAGGTAGGTAGCACAGGGGGAGCGCCGCACCTCCCCAAGCGCCGCGGCCAGGGTGCCGGCGCCCTTGAGAATACCTTCGTCGCGGCTGCTGCATCCGGACACTATCAGCGGATGCGCGGCAGTCTTCAGAACCTGCGCTGTGCGCCGCGCCAGGGCGATCTGTTCCGGGCCGGCGCCATCTGTTTCCGGTTCGCGCTCCAATACCAACTCGGCCACCATAAAGGCGAATCGGGCCGTCTGTTCCGGCGTGCCGAGCAGTGTTTCCGCGACAAGATCCGCACAGGCGGGGGCGTAACTGCCGGCGTAGATGACAGGTGTCAGCGGTTCGCTCAGCTGCCGCACTGCGGCGTCCTGCCACAGCGGAATGCCCAGGGCTTCAGCCTCTCTCCGCTGTACATTGCGCGCCGCCTGCCGCACGGCCAGGGAAATGCGGGGAGCGGTATTGTCCAGGTCCTCACCGAGGATCAGTACAGCATCCGCTTCCTCTATCTCCGGTGTTGACGGGCTGGACACCCTCGGGTCCCGCTGAATGGTGTCCACCAGGTGCAGCAGGTGCAGGTCCGGCGCTGCCAGTCCGCTGTAGAAGTTGTCCGGGCCCACCAGTTGCCTGAGGGCGAAGTTGTTTTCCAGTGAGCTGCGGGGAGAGCCGATGCCGACCAGGCGGCGCTGTGATTTTCCCGCCGCGTCCAGTGCCGCGGCAAACTGTTGCAGTGCTTTGGGGGGGGCGATTTCCCGGTGCAGCTTGTCGCCGCTGGCGGCGGTGCTGCCGATCAATTCGCTTTGCCGGGCGCACAGCACGCCCTTGATGCGCCCGGCGCTGCTGACATAGTCGTAGCCAAAGCGCCCGCGATCACACAGGAAATAGCCGTTGATATCGCGGTTGAACAGGTTGACCACCCGGCGCAGGGTGTCGCCGCCGTTGCCCGGCTGGCGCGCCCCCGGCGCTGTGTTGCACCCAACGGCGCAGTGCTCGCAGACCGAGGGTGCGGTTTGCAGGTCCCACTTGCGGACAAAGTGTTGGCTGAAGGTTTTATCGGTGAAGACGCCGGTGGGGCAGACTTCCACCAGATTGCCGCTGAAGCCGTTTTCCAGCAGTCCCTCCCGCTGGCGGCCAAAGTATATCTGGCTGTTGCGTCCAAGGGCTTCCAGGTCGGTACCGCCGGCGTAGTCCCGGTAAAAACGCACGCAGCGATAGCAGGTGATACAGCGATTCATCTCGTGGTTGATGAAGGGGCCCAGATACTGGTTTTTGTGGGTGCGTTTCAGCCCCCGGTAGCGCCGCTGGGTGTGGCCGCTCATCTCGGTCATATCCTGCAGGTGGCACTCCCCGCCCTCCTCGCACACCGGGCAGTCGTGGGGGTGGTTGGTCATGAGATCTTCGATGATGCCGCCGCGAAATTCCCGCGCTGTCTCTGCCTCCACACCGTAGATTCCGCCATCCCTCACCTGGGTCATACAGCCCATGACCAGTTTGCCCTGCCGGTCGTCCTTATCCCGGTATTCGATCAGTGCACACTGGCGGCAGGCGCCCACCGAGCCCATGGCCGGGTGCCAGCAGAAATAGGGCAGGTCAATGTCCAGCGACAGGCAGGCACTGAGAAGATTCTGCCCGTCGCCTATTTGGTACTCCTTGCCGTCTATGGTGATGTTCGGCATCTATCCGGGTCCTTGCTAGCCGGTGGTTCTGTGCTCGATCGCCTGCACCCTGTCGTAGGGGCAACAGCCGCCGGTGACGTGATCGATAAAATCCTGTGCGAACATTTTCAGCGCACTCTGCAGAGGTTCCGCGGCCCCCGGGGCGAGGGCGCAGAAGGTGTTGCCGGGTCCCATACGCTGGGCCTGTTCCTGCAACAGCCGCAGATCCTCGCGACTCCCGTGGCCGAACTCGATCCGCTCCAGCAACTGCACCACCCACGGCAGTCCGTCGCGGCAGGGAGTGCACCAGCCACAGGACTCGCGGGCGAAAAAGCGGGAGAGATTGAGTACCATCCCCACCGGGCAGGTCTGGTCGTCCAGCACCGTGATGGTGCCGGTACCCATGCGGCTGCCGGCCCTGCCGATTACGTCGTAGTCCATTGGCAGGTCCAGGTGCTCCGGGCCGAGGAAATCGGTGGAGCCGCCGCCGGGCAGAAAGCCCTTCAGGTTCAGGCCGTCGAACACGCCGCCGGCGTGTTCTTCGATAATTTCCCGTATCGGTGTCCCCATGGGCAGTTCCCAGGTACCGGGGTTTTTCACCATGCCACTGACGCCGAACAGTTTGGTTCCGGAGTCCTGGCCGCGCCCCAGGGAGCGATACCAGTCGGCGCCCATCTCGATCAGGTCGGGAAGGTTGCAGAGTGTCTCGACATTGTTGACTACTGTGGGCCTGCCCCATAGACCGCTCACTTGTGGAAAGGGGGGTTTGGCCCGGGGGATAGCTCTTCTGCCCTCCAGCGCATTCAACAGTGCTGTTTCCTCGCCGCAGATGTAGTTGCCGGCACTGCGGTGTACATGGATAGTCAGGCTGTAGTCGCGGCCCTGTATCTGTTTGCCCAGCAGGCCGGTGGCAGTGGCGGCGGCGATGGCTTCCTGCAGACGCGTTGCGGCCAAATGGTATTCACCGCGAATAAAGATGTAGGCGCTGGTGGCGCCGATGGCGTAGGCGGCGATGGCCATTCCCTCAATCAACAGATGCGGGTCCCGCTCCATCAACAGCCGGTCCTTGAAGGTGCCCGGTTCCATCTCGTCCGCATTACAGACCAGGTATCTGATCTCGGGGCCCTGGCCGACGGGCGGAACGAAACTCCACTTCAGGCCAGTATTGAATCCGGCCCCGCCGCGGCCGCGCAAACCGGCGTCCTGTACGGTGGTGACGATCTCTTGCGGAGACATGGAGAGGGATTTAAGCCAACCCCGATAGCCGCCATTGTCGCGATAACGGTCAATATCCGCAGCTACGTTTTCCGTGCCGATATTTTTAGTCAGGGGCTTGGTCAGCATGGTGGTGTTTCTTATCTTCCAGGATTTTCTCGATGCTGCGCTCATCGAGGTTGCTGTACGTCTCCTCGCCGATCATCATCACCGGCGCCTTGTCGCAGTCCCCCAGACAGGGGGTTTCCAACAGCGTGAAGAGGCCATCGGGGGTGGTTTGTCCGGGCGCGATCTGGAGTCGCTGTTCTATGTTTCTCTGCAGCTGCTCGCAGCCTTTGATCCAACAACTGACACTGTTGCACAACAGGATCACTTCCCTGCCCACCGGCTGGCGAAAGATCAACTGAAAAAAGGTGGCGACACCCTCCAGTTGCGCGACGGGGATCTGCAGATAAGCGGATACGGCCTGCAGGGCCTCGTCCGACACCCAGCCGCGATGTTTCTGCACGATACGCAGCGCTTCCAGGCCCACCGAGGCTTTGGTTTCATAGTGCGCAAACTCCGCGTCGATCTCCCTTCGCTCTGCTTCACTCAGGGAGCTGCCGCCGGGCCTGGCTGCTGTGTTGTGCTCCATCAGATCGATCACTTCCGCTTCTTCGAAGGTACTGGTCATTGTGCGCCCCTATCGGTCCACGTCCGCCATGACGAAATCGATGCTGGCAATAATGGCAATCAGGTCCGCCACCAGCAGGCCATTGCTCATCAGCGGAATCATCTGCAGGTGGGGGAAGGAAGGGGTCCGGATGCGCGTCCTATAGGCGCTGGTGCCGCCGTCGCTGACAATCTGGTAGCTGTTGATGCCCTTGGTGGCCTCCACCGCAAAAAAGGTTTCGCCGGCCGGCATCACCGGCCCCCAACTGTTGTTGAGGAAGTGCTGAATCAGCGTTTCTATGTCGTGCATGGTGCGCGCTTTACGCGGCGGCGTGGTCAGCGGGTGATCCGATTTGTAGGGACCCGGGGGCATGTTTTCCAGGCACTGGCGAATGATGCGCAGGCTCTGGTGGATTTCCTCAACCCTTACCCGGCAGCGGTCGAAGCAGTCGCCGCCGTCAAAAACAGGCACTTCGAATTCGAAGTTCTGGTAACCGCTGTAAGGGCGGCGCTTGCGCAGGTCCCACTCCAGTCCGGTGGCGCGCAGACCCGGCCCGGTGATTCCCCACTCCAGCGCCTCACTGGTGTCGTAGACGCCGATACCGCGGGTGCGCCGCTGCAACAGCTTGTTGTCCAGCACCATGGCTTCGTATTCGCGCAGCCGCGCGGGCATGTAATCGAGAAACTCGCGGATCATGGCCTCCCAGCCGCGCGGCAGGTCCTGCGCCACACCGCCAATGCGAAACCAGGCGGGGTGCATGCGTCCGCCGGTAATGGCCTCGATGATCCCGAACAGCTTCTCCCGGTCCACAAACATATAGAACACCGGCGACATCTGCCCAACGTCCTGGGCAAAGGTGCCGTAAAAAACCAGGTGGCTGGAGATACGGAACAATTCGCACAGCATCACCCGAATGGTTTCCGCCCGCGGCGGCACGGTTATTCCCGCCAGTTGTTCCAGTGCCAGCACATAGGGCAGGTTGTTCATAACACCGCCGAGATAGTCGATGCGGTCGGTGTAGGGGATATAGGTGTGCCATGCCTGGCGCTCGGCCATTTTCTCCGCGCCGCGGTGGTGGTAGCCGATATCCGGCACCGCATCGACAATCCTCTCGCCATCCAGTTGCAGTGCGACGCGAAAGACTCCGTGCACACTGGGGTGGTTGGGTCCCAGGTTGAGAAACATGAATTCGGCGCTGTCGCTGGCCCGCGCCATGCCCCACTGTTCCGGGCGGAATAGCAGTGCCTCCTGCTCAGCGTTCTGCTTGTCCGCGGTTAAAGTGAAGGGGTCTTCCTCAGTGGCGCGGGCGTGATGATCCTTGCGTAGCGGATGGCCCTCCCAGGTCTCGGGCATCATGATGCGCCGCAAGTGGGGGTGGTCCGTGAAGTGGATGCCAAACAGATCCCAGACCTCGCACTCATACCAGTTGGCGTTGGGCCAGATTCCGGTGACCGACGCTATGGCCAGCGCCGATTCCGGCAGCGCCACTTTTATCCGAATGAACAGATCGCGCTCCACCGAAAGCAGTTGATAGACCAGGGTAAAGTCGCTCTGGGGCTGCTGCTTGGGCCCCGCGTCCCGGTTGATCCGCAAGCGCTCATCTATGGCGGTGAGGTCGTAGAGCATGGGGAAGGGGCGGGAGATTTCGCTCTTGAGAAAGCGCAGCAGTGGCAGCAGTCGCTGCCGGTCTACCCACAGGGTCGGCATAGCCGTGTAGTCCGGCTGCAGCCAGTAGCTGTCGCTGGGGCTCTCCGCACGCAGGTCGCTGACGAACGCTTCGGCGGCGGCGCGGTATGGACTCTGGCTGAAAACGCTGGCGGCGATCACGCTGCTCATGGCCGCTTAACCTAAACGCTGTCGGGTGTGCGCAGCGTTTCGGCGCGCATACGCCTGTCGCGGTGCAGGTCCCGCTGACTCGGCTTGGGAACTTGGCGCTGGCCCTGATCGTCCACCACCCAGCTGAGGGGGCGGCGGTCGGAGGCGATGGATTTTTGCAACAGGGTGAGGCCCTGCATGAGTGCCTCGGGGCGCGGCGGGCATCCGGGCACATAGACGTCCACGGGCAGAAAACGGTCCACACCCTGTACCACACTGTAGATGTCGTACATGCCGCCGGAGTTGGCGCAGGACCCCATGGAAATCACCCAGCGCGGTTCCATCATCTGTTCGTAGAGGCGCTGCAGCACCGGGGCCATTTTGATAAATACGGTACCGGAGATGACAATCAGGTCCGCCTGCCTGGGTGTTGCGCGAATCACTTCTGACCCAAAGCGGGAAATATCGTGTCGGCTGGTAAAGGCGGTGGCCATCTCTACATAACAGCAGGACAGGCCGAAATTGAATGGCCAGAGGGAATTTGCGCGACCCCAGGCGACCAAATCCTCCAACTTGGTGAGGAGAATATTTTTTTTGATTTCCCAGGAAAAGCTATCACCGTTGGCGGCAATCAGATTGTCTTCCGTTTCGACTTTGCTCAACTGCCAGCGCATATTGGATTCCTTTCGCTAGTCTGGAAATTACTTTTCCGGGTGTCGCCCGTCCCCGACGAGGCTTTGTTGCTTTCCGCCCCAGTCGAGCGCACCGAGGCGCCACAGATAAATCAGTCCGACCAGGAGTATGAATATAAAGATCGCCGCTTCGATAAAGCCCATCAGGCCGGTTTCCCGAAAAGCGATGGCCCAGCTGAACAGGTAGATCGCTTCCAGGTCGAAGACGATAAACAGAATGGCGACCAGGTAGTAGGCTACCGAAAGGCGCAGGCGGGCACCTCCCTGGGAGACAATGCCAGATTCATAGGGTTCGTCGGTGGCGGGGTCGCGCCGTCGCTGGCCGAGAAAGTGGGATGCCACCAGCATCAGCAGAATCAGTCCTAAAACCGCGAGCGCATAGGCGAGCAGTGGCCAGACGTCCGGGTCGAGCTGAGCTGGGTTATTCAACTTTTTCTTCCCCCGTTATTTTTTTGTCGCCTGTCCGCGCTTTGGGGTTCGACGCAGGTGGCGCAAAATCGCTCTTGTGCAAAGATCGGAAAGGACTGGGGTTGCTACTTGGGTCCCGACTCAGCCACTGCCTGCTGGCGCAAAACTTTTTATAAAAACCGCGAATCCCGTGGATTTCCCCAGGGGGTTTACTCAATTTTTATGGCTGCCCGTCTTTCCCGAAAATACTTTTTGTCGTGCAGGCCTTTTTATAAAGGCTAAAAGGGTTTTACGCCAGAGGCGCCATAGAATGTTTGACTCTTTTGAAGCCCATGCATATGAAGAAAAGTTCTGTAGTTTCGTGCGACATCTGTCGGGGGAGGGGGGAGGCGACAGACCCGGTGGTGGTTTTTTGGCGCTGGGTTCGACCGTCGCCGCTGGGCTCACGTCGGTGGCAGTCTCAAGGCCATGCGCCCGGCGTTGATGGCGGCCGGGCGCATGGCTAACAGCGGAGCCCTCTGGGCTGCAAAGATGTCTCAGAGACCGCTGAGCTGCTCCAATTTTTCGCGCAGGCGGTCATAGGCACTTTGCATGTCCGCCAGTTTGTTTTTTTCCTTGGCAACAACCTCCGCCGGCGCCTTGTCCACGAATTTGGGGTTGTTGAGTTTGCCTTGGACCCGCGTGAGGTCTTTTGCCAGTTTGTCGATTTCCTTTTGCAGGCGAGTGCTCTCAGCATTGACGTCAATCAGACCGGCCATGGGTACCAGCAGCTCCATGTCGCCCACCAGTGCGGTGGCAGAGGCGGGCGCGGATTCACCGGCATCCAGACAGGAGATGCTTTCCACGCTGGCCAGTTTGGTGAGCAGGCTCCGGGCCTGATCCAGCAGTTCCCGGTCGCGGCTGGAGCCTCCGCGCAGCAGCAGCGGGATTTTTTTCGCCGGGGAGATATTCATTTCGCCGCGGATGTTGCGCACACCTTCGATCACCTGTTTCAGCCAGCCGACCGCGGCTTCCGCTTGCTGGTCAAATTTGTTTGCATTGGGCTGCGGGTAGGGCTGCAGCATGATGGATTCGCCCCCGCTGCCGGCCAGGGTCTTCACCCTCTGCCAGATTTCCTCGGTAATAAAAGGCATCAGCGGGTGCGCCAGGCGCAGCAGGGTTTCCAGTACGCGGATCAGGGTGCGGCGGGTACCTTTTTTCACAGCGGCCGCAGCGGTTTCGTCCCAGAGTACCGGCTTCGACAGCTCCAGGTACCAGCTGCAGTATTCACCCCAGATAAAATCATATAAGGCCTGTGATGCCAGGTCGAAGCGGTAACTATCCATGGCCTCGCGCACGGTGGTTTCCGTGCGCTGCAGTTGGGAGATAATCCAGCGGTCGGCGAGGGTCAGTTCAAAGTCGCTGCTGTTGTCCTGACCACAATCCTGCCCCTCGCAGTTTTGCAGCACATAGCGGGAGGCGTTCCATATCTTGTTACAGAAATTGCGAAAGCCCTCGATACGACCCACGTCGAACTTGATATCGCGACCGGTGGAGGCGAGGGAGTAGTAGGTATAGCGCAGGGCGTCGGTACCGTAGGCGGCGATACCCTGGGGGAATTCCTTGCGGGTTTGCTGTTCAATCTTTTCGCGCAGGTGCGGCTGCATCATGCCGGTGGTGCGTTTCTGCACCAGGCTTTCCAGGTCGATACCGTCGATCAGATCGATGGGATCGAGCACATTGCCCTTGGACTTGGACATCTTCTGGCCGTGGCTGTCGCGCACCAGGCCGTGGACATAGACAGTGTGAAAGGGCACTTCTTTTTTGAGGTAGAGGGTCAGCATCATCATGCGCGCGACCCAGAAGAAGATGATGTCGAAGCCGGTTACCAGCACAGAGCTTGGGTGAAAGTCTCTCAGCTCCGGGGTGTCCTCGGGCCAGCCCAGGGTGCCGAAGGTCCAGAGACCGGAGGAGAACCAGGTATCCAGTACATCTTCGTCCTGGCGCAGGGTGATATCAGCGCTGAGGCTGTGCTTGCGGCGCACCTCTTCCTCGCTGCGCCCCACATAGACGTTGCCCTCCTCGTCGTACCAGGCGGGGATGCGGTGGCCCCACCACAATTGGCGGGAAATACACCAGTCCTGGATGTCGCGCATCCAGGAGAAGTACATGTTTTCGTAATTTTTCGGTACGAAATTAACCCGGCCGTCCTCCACTGCGGCGATGGCCTCTGCAGCCAGTTGCTGGGTTCTCACATACCACTGGTCGGTGAGCCAGGGTTCTATCACGACTCCAGAGCGGTCGCCGCGGGGCACCTTGAGGGTGTGGGGCTCCACTTTTTCCAGCAGTCCCAGTGCCTCCAGGTCGTCGACAATCTGGGAGCGCGCGGCAAAGCGCTCCATACCGCGGTATTTTTCCGGCACTGATTCGTTGAGGTTGGCGTCGGCGTCGAGAATATTGATTATCTCAAGGCTGTGGCGCTGGCCCATTTCGTAGTCGTTGAAGTCGTGGGCCGGGGTGATCTTCACGCAGCCGGTACCGAATTCGCGG
The DNA here is from genome assembly GCF_040932045.1 of Microbulbifer sp. TYP-18. Lineage (NCBI taxonomy): Bacteria > Pseudomonadati > Pseudomonadota > Gammaproteobacteria > Cellvibrionales > Microbulbiferaceae > Microbulbifer > Microbulbifer sp. TYP-18. Next base: position 45,152 of record NZ_JBFRBC010000007.1, on the reverse strand, counting down.
TCCACATAATCGTCCGCGATGATGGGAATCTCGCGGTCACTCAAGGGCAGATTGATAGTTTTGCCGAGCAGGTGCCGGTAGCGCTCGTCTTCCGGATGCACCGCTACGGCGCTGTCACCGAGCATGGTCTCCGGGCGGGTGGTGGCAACCACCAAGTAGCCTGAGCCATCGGCCAGGGGATAGCGCAGGTGCCACAGATGCCCCTGCTCCTCCTCATTGAGCACCTCCAGGTCGGAGATGGCGGTGTGCAGCTTCGGGTCCCAGTTCACCAACCGCTTGCCGCGGTAGATCAGGCCGTCCTCATACAGGCGCACGAACACTTCCTGTACCGCCTTATAGAAGCCCTCATCCATGGTGAAGCGTTCCCGGGACCAGTCCGGACTGGCGCCCAGGCGGCGCAGCTGGCGGGTAATAGTGCCACCGGACTGTTGCTTCCACTCCCACACCTTGTCGATAAATTTGTCGCGGCCCAATTGATGGCGGGATACACCCTCTGCCGCCAACAGTCGCTCCACCACCATCTGGGTGGCGATGCCTGCATGGTCGGTGCCCACCTGCCACAGGGTGTTGTCCCCCTGCATGCGGTGGTAGCGGATCAGGGCGTCCATGATGGACTCCTGGAAACCGTGGCCCATATGCAGGCTGCCGGTGACGTTCGGAGGTGGGATCATGATCGAGTAGGATCTGGCTTCCGTATCCCCGGAGGGTTTGAAGTAGCCGTTCTCCTCCCAGGTGTTGTACCACTGCTGTTCGATGGCGTTGGGCTGGTATGTTTTGTCCATGCGGGTGGGAAACCTTTTAGTGACTGACTGCGGGCGCATGCCTTGTGGGTATGGAACAGTGCGGGAAGCGAAGGGGCTGCGCCAAAAAAGCGGCAATTATACCGCTGCGGCCCTGGCGGCAAAAGGTCACCGGCTGCTGGGGGAACTCAGCTCTGTGCCTCCAGTTCGTCCACCATCATTTCGATCCGGGCACGCAATTGGCGTTCCAGCTCCGGCAGCTGCCGGGCCACCAGCCGGTCGACCAGCTGCCGCCGCTGATCGACACTTTCTGCCGGGGCTGGGGGCCCGACCAGTGCTGTTTCGCCATTTTCCGGTTTCGGATGCTCCGCAGGGGGGGAGGCACCGTTGCTCAACGGCACCGGCTCTGCGCTTGACTGGGGGCGCCGCTCAGTCGTATCCCCGCTGGCCACCGCTGCGACCGGGGTCGGCGTTTTGTCCGGCTGTCGGCTGCTCAGGCGGGCGCGGATATGGGCCGGTAAAAAAGGGTTTTCCTCCGCTGCTGGTGCTGGCGGGGCCTGGAACAGTTCCTGTTGCTCCTGGCCTTTGGGGGGGGCACCTGGCTTCGTATCCGCGGATGGGGGTTTTTCGGGCTCCGCCTTTTTGCGCAGGTCCTGCAGTGGGCGCAGCAGCGCGCGCTCGGTTGCACTGAGTTCCGCGCGGGAGTCCTCGCTGGTTGTCCCGCCCACCTGTGCGAACAGGACCGGCAGTTCGCCCCCTTGCGGTGATTCGGGCACTGACGTTCCGGCAGTGGGTGTTTTGGGGGCCTTGTCAAGTTCAGCTTCGAGGTCCTGACTTCCACCGGCACGGGGTTTGTCCGCCACCTGGTCCAGCAGGGGAATATCGCCGGCTTCGCCGCTACCCAGCAGTTCCTGCAGGGCACTCAGCTCCCGCAGCAGTTCCGTGGGTTGTTCGCGTCGCTGTCCGCGCTGCCTGTTTTTGTGTTTTCGACCGGACATGCTTCTGAGCTGTCTATGAAGTTGTTGTTCGCCGGCGACTTTCAGCCCGGCAGGCAATTCGCCGTCCCGCTATCCCTGTGTCTGCGGCTCTGGAACTGTCCCGGGCCAGACGGCCAGCTTGTCTCAGGGACCATCAGCTGCCACCGATACGGTGTGATTGTAACGGATAGCCGCGGTCGCGAAACAGGCTGAAGCGCTCTCTCGATCTCGCCAGCGCCTCCGGTTGCTGCACCACTATTTCGGCCAGTCGCTCGAAGCGGCTGAACCAGCCGGGTGTCTCACTGCACAGATTGATCAGCAGACCGTGGTGCTGGCCCGGATCCTGGCCGCAGTTGATTTCGATTTCCGCCCCGGTTTCATGTGCCTGCAGGTCGTGGGGCAGAAAGCTGTCCTCGCGAAAGCTCCACAAAAGCTGGTCCAGCTGCCGGCCCCGCTCTTCGTCGTCCACCGCGATCAGTATCCGCAGCCCCGCGCGGTGGGCCTTTTCAGCCAGCCGGCAGGCAAAGCTGTCACCATCCCGGGACAGGTCGGATGGCAGAACATAAAAATCGATACGGGTCATTGCTCGGCAACCTGTGGCTCAGTGGCGACAAACCTGGCGCGCAGAGAGGCCCACCATCAAGACACGGCTTGGGGGGAATGTCCAGCTCTGCGCGGAAATGGCAAGTGAAAGTGTGAACAGGCTCCGACTGCCGGACCCGATGGAACGGCCGTCGGCCCCTTGTGGCTTGTGGGCTCAGCGCTGGAGCAAATATTCCAGCAGCAGCGACACCGGCCGCCCGGTCGCGCCCTTGGCGGCACCGCTGTTCCAGGCACTGCCGGCGATATCCAGGTGGGCCCAGGCATAGCTTTCGGTAAAGCGTGCCAGAAAGCAGGCAGCGGTGACGGAACCCGCTTCGCGACCGCCGATATTCTGCATATCGGCAAAATTGGAATCCAGTGCGGTTTGATATTCGTCCCAGAGGGGCATGCGCCAGGCGCGGTCACCGGTGCGCTCACCGGCGGCGATCAGATCCTGTGCCAGTTGGTCCTGGTTGGCGTAGAGACCGGTGGCGTGGTTGCCCAGGGCAATTACGCAGGCCCCGGTCAGGGTGGCCACATCAATGACGATCTCGGGTTTGTATTTGGCGGCGTAGGTCAAGGTATCGCAAAGTACCAGGCGACCCTCGGCGTCGGTATTGAGTATCTCGATGGTTTTGCCGGACATGGAAGTGACAATATCGCCGGGCTTGCTGGCGCCGCCGCTGGGCATATTTTCCGCGGCGGCCACCAGACACACCAGGTTTAGGGCCGGCTCCAGTTCGACGATCGCCTGCATGACACCGAATACACTGGCGGCGCCGCACATGTCGAATTTCATTTCATCCATGGCCAGGCCCGGCTTCAGGCTGATACCGCCGGTGTCGAATGTGATTCCCTTGCCCACCAGTACAACCGGCTTAGTGCTGCTACTGGCACCTTTGTAGTGCATGGCGATCAGCGCCGGTGGCTCATCACTGCCTTTGGCCACGCTGAGAAACGCCCCCATGCCGAGGGATTGCATTTTTTTCCCGTCCAGCACGGTGGTGGTCAGCTTGGGGTGCTTCTTTGCCATGGCGCGTGCCTGGGCGGCGAGATAGCTGGGGGTGCAGGTATTGCCCGGCAGGTTGCCGAGTTCCCGCGCCAGGTTACTGCCCGATGCCTGGGCCGCGCCTACAGCGAGCCCGGCTTTCACGGTCTTCAGCATTTTGCTGGCGGGGACATGCAGTGTGAACTTGGCCAGCGGGTAGGGGTCGGCACCAGTTTGGTAGCGGGTGAATTTGTAGCTGGCAAGCCCCACGGCCACCGCCAGTTGTTGTGCCTGCCAGGCAATGTCGGCGTCATCCACTTCCAGTTCCAGCAGGTAGCTGCAGGCGTCCTTGAATCCCTTGACGGCGTTGGCAGTGGCGCTGGCCAGCTTGCGAAACTCCGCCTGGCTCAGGGCTCCGGGACCGCTACGCACCACCAGCGCCCGCTGGGCGGGCCCTTCGGTGAGAGGAATCACCATGGTGCTGCCCAGCTTGAGGCCCAGGTCACCGCGTTTCAGAATCTCGTCTATTGTGCTGCCACAGGCGGCATCCAGCGCTCTGCCGCTGGCCCCCAGCTTGCCCTTGCTGTCGACGGCGATGATGACGCAGGCAGCGCGCTGCTTGCTGATATCGGAGACTTTGGCAGAAAACCGCATGATTCCTATCCTTTCGCTGGTTCTGAAACAATGCCCCAGAAGGAGACATTGGAAATGTTTTTGGTGATAATGCGCGGCACAAGTTTAACCCGAGCGCGTCTGGATTGCTGTAAGTGCCTGCAATCCACCTAAAATTGATCCAGACTGAAGCGCATTGTGGCTGCCAAGGGATTCTCTCGCCCAGTGATTATTTTTCGCTACCTCAGCCGCGAACTGCTGTATGCCACCCTGGCGGTCACTGCCGTGTTGATGCTGATAGTGATGAGCGGGCGCTTCGTAAAGTACCTGGCCGAGGCCGCCGCCGGGGATCTCTCCGCAAATATCCTGTTTTCGCTGATGGGCTACCGCCTGCCCGGATTTCTCGAGCTGGTACTACCACTGGGATTTTTTATCGGCATACTGTTGGCCTACGGCCGCCTCTATATCGACAGCGAGATGACGGTGCTGCGCGCCTGTGGTTTCAGCGAGCGCCAGCTGCTCGTCTACACCCTGGCGCCGGCGTTGATGGTAGCTCTGCTGGTGGCGGGCCTGAGCCTGTATTTCACACCCACCGGCATAGAGCGCTCCTCGGGTCTGCTGACCGCCGACAAGTCCCGCAACGAGTTTGATCACCTGGTACCGAAAAAATTTATCGCCACTGAGGGCGACCGGGCCGTGTACTATGCGGACGCGCTCAGCGCGGACCGCTCTACCATGTACGACGTTTTCCTGGCCGAGCTGGGCACCGCCCGCGGCGACACCGAGACCGATTACCAGACGGTGCATTTTGCCAAGGAGGGGGTGCAGAAAATTGATGCGCAAACCGGTCTGCGTTACCTAGTGCTTCGGGATGGCTATCGCTACGAGGGCGTGCCCGGCCAGCGGGATTACCGCCTGATGAAATTCTCCAGTTACGAAATCCTGCTGGATATTCCCCAGGTGCGCCAGCGTCGCAGTGACCAGATTCAGTCCGCTTCCACGCTGGAATTGTGGCGCAGCGATGACCGGCAGGAACAGGCCTTCCTGCACTGGCGCTTCTCCCTGCCGGTACTGGTGCTGGTGGTGGCGGTGCTGGCGGTTCCGCTCAGTCGCACCAACCCCCGACAGGGCCGCTATGCCAAGATGATCCCGGCGGTGCTGCTTTACCTGGCCTATCTGTTGCTGCTGCTGCGTGTGCGTGGGGCTATCGAGGACGGCAAAATAGAGGACCCCGCCTCTATCTGGCTGGTGCATCTGCCCTTTCTGATTCTCGGCCTGCTGTTGCTGGAAGGCCCCATTTGGGGCCGAAAGCCGCGCCCGGTAGAGCCTCTCAATGGAGGGCCAGCGAATGCGTAAGCTGGATGCCTATATTGCCCGCACTGTGGCGGTGGCAATCGCCGGCGTACTGCTGGTGATCGTGGGGCTGGATCTCACTTTTGCCTTCCTCGATGAACTGGATGACCGCAAGCTCGATTATCAGCTGGGGGAGGTGTTGCAGTATGTGGTCTGGAGTATCCCCGGCCGGGTTTATGAACAATTGGGTTTTTCAGCACTGGTGGGTTGCCTGATTGGTTTGGGAACCCTGGCGGGCACCAGCGAGCTGACGGTGATGCGGGCCGCCGGTGTGTCCATTGGTCGTATCGCCTGGGCGGTGATGAAACCGGTCGTAGTGTTGATTGCCTGCGGCTTGCTGCTGGCGGAACTGGTCGTGCCGATCACCAGCCAGACGGCGGAGAACCGCAAGGCGGTCGCCCTGGGAAATCTGGAGGGGGGCGGTCTGGAACAGGGTCTGTGGATGCGCGACGGGGGTGAATTTGTACACTTCAACGCCGCCATGCCGGATGGCGAGCTGTTCGGTATCACCCGTTACCGGTTTGGCGACAAACGCGAGCTGGAGCGGGTAACCTTCTCCGAGAAGGCGCGCTTTCTGGATGAGGGCTGGCAGCTGGACAACAGTCGTACCACGGTGTTTGGCGAGGAGGCGGTGCGTAGCGAGTCGAGGGCAAAGAGCGATTGGCAGACCAGTGTCGCGCCCAGCCTGTTTTCTCTGATAGTGCCGCTGCCGTCGGATCTGTCGCCGCGCAATCTCTGGTCCTACGCGAACTTTCTGGATCGCAAGGCGGAGGATTCGAGCCGTTACTGGCTGGAATTCTGGAAGAAGATACTGCAACCGCTGACCATTGCCAGCCTGGTAATGGTGGCCATCTCCTTTATCTTTGGCCCGCTGCGGGAAGTGACGACAGGTCTCAGGGTATTTAGCGGTGTGATTGTTGGCATTGTGTTCAAAACGGTGCAGGACATGCTGGGTCCATCATCGTTGGTATACGGCTTTCCACCCTTTATCGCCGTGGCAGTGCCGATTTTGCTGTGTTTCGCTCTGGGTTGGTACCTGCTGCGCCGGGCGCGTTAGCGCCCGTTCAGTGCCCAGCTGCCGTTTTCCCCCACCATTCGGTTGTTTATTTTTTCGGCAACAGGCGTACCTGTGAGTTGGAGGCCAGATCCTGCCAACTGGCCCGGTCACTGCGGGTCCAGGCCCAGAAATAACCGATACCAAAGCAGGCCAGTGACACGGGCGCCACCAGGAGCCGCAGCCCACACTGTCGCCAGCCGAGTTGTACTCCCTGTGGACTGGCCAGAATCAGGCGCCAGGCCCGCATGCCGATGGTCTGTCCGGCGGCGCGCCAGGACCAGACAAAATACCCGGCGATGACCACCAGCATGCCGAACTGCAGCAGCGGGCCGCGTACGCATGGGGTGTAGTCGGCGGTCTGGGGGTTGCAGTTGAGACCGGAAAAGGATGAGGCGATCATCAGGGCGAGGAACATAAAAACCATCAGCAACCCGACAATAATCAGCGCGTCGTATCCCAGCGCCGCCAGGCGGCGGCCGACTCCGGCAATGGGAAGCTGACAGAAACTGGTGGGTGAATTGGGGTTGCTCACAGTGCTCTCCGCCTGACCTGGGGGCGGAGATTCTAGCAAACAGTCGCCGCTGACAGGAGCCTGCCGCGGCGATCGCAGATCAGAATTCGTATTCGAACGAAAACCGGAATTTGTCGTCGGACAGGCGCAGGTCATAGTCAAAGGCCTTGCCTATCCTGCCGCTACCACTGGTATAGCGCAGTAGAGCACTGTCCTTGGTGTGCCTGTTGTGTCGCCGATAAGTGTCCCAACCCATACGCAGGATTTCGTTCAGCACCTTGCCGCCGGTGGTGGGAGTGAACTCGTCCGGATTGGTATGCATTTGCAGCCACTGGTAATTCAGCTGGCGCTGGACAGTGCCCATGGAATTGTTGCGCAGGCTCGCGGCTGACTGGTAGAGAGCCGTATTGTCCATGCCAAAGGCGCTGTCGGTAAAAAAAGTGCTGTCCGCCTGTAGGTTGAGCCCGCCGACCGAGTCGGGAATAAATTGGTCGTTGGCTGGACAGTGGTTGGGGAGGAGAGGGAGAAAGACCAGGGAAAACACCGCTGACAAGTGTTTGCCGCGAATGAAACGGTGACTGCAGAATTCCATTGGATCTATCCTGGGGTGTTTACTTCTTGCCCGACGGTTGATCGTCAACCGCTGAATTTATTATGGTTCACCCATGACAAACCTGTGTATCTCACAGTTGCGGTACCCGGTGCAATAAATTTCTGTGAACATATTCTGTATTGTGGTCACTTCTCTGCAGGCCGCATTGCGAAAGGCTGAGCTAATTGTCGCTGATCCCAGCCTGGTTTTGCTGAGCGCTGCGCCAGAGTTTTTTATTGCCCTCCCTAGGGTATTTGAATTTTTGTTATGAAAACATGATCTAGTTTTTTGGACACTGCCGTTCGGGAGGTCGATATCGAATAGAGGGGTGCGGTAAACCGATGTTATTTTTTGCGCCGTTAACGCTTCATCCGTTTGCATTGAATATTGGTCTGGCCCCAATCGAACAGGGCGGGGGAGAGCAGGGTTAAGTTGCCGGCACCTGTTACAGCCGATTTTGGGAAGATGGGTTGCAGCCAATCAACCCAGGGTTGTTGAAGACCTGATGTGGCAGATTATTCATCTTTGCCATTCATGCCTGTTTGCAGGGGGTCCTGGGAATAGAGGTCCATCCATCCGGAAGCCTGGATTGACAGCGTTGTCTTTTGCGTTATCGTGGTGCCACAAAGCCCTCACAAAACCAATAAGAGCCATGCCATGACCCGTACCCTGCTCGTTGCCACCCTGGTCCTCGGTATCGTCACCGCCTGCACCGATTCCTCCCCACCCGACCGGTCAAGTGGCGTTTCAGCCCCACAGCGGATAGCACAGAATTTTGCTGTGACTCTGGAAGTGCTCACCAATTTCCAGGGTGTAGATGGAGACCTGCGCGATGACTGCAAGCGTGCCGGTGGCGGCGGTGCCATTTGTTCCACTTATCGCATCTCACTGATCAACAATGGGCCGGCCATCAATGCCCGGGAGCGGGACTGGAGCCTGTATTTCCACAGTATTCGCCGCACCTTCAAGCTGCGGAATCGCTATGATTTTGAGTTGGAGCATGTCAAAGGCGACCTGCACCGTCTGACGCCCAACTCGGATTTCACCGGTATTGGGCCCGGTGCGACGGTTGAGTTTGATCTATTGGCGGAAAACTGGATGCAGTTCGAGTCGGACTTTATGCCGCGGCTGTTTGTCGTGGATGCGGCGGGCGAGGCACACATCATCGAATCCACCGACAGTGACAGTGTTGCCGGTTTGGTAAAACCGGTCACCCACAACCATCCGGACAACTGGAAGCGCACTGCGGAGGACAAGAATACCCTGGCCACCGCGGCCAGCCGCTACGCAGCTTATTCCGCCGCGGGTGACCAAGAGCGCTGGTCGACACGCATTATTCCCAAACCCCTGCGCACCCGCGAACTGGGAGGGGCGGTGACACTGACCCAGGGTGTGGAGATAGTGGAGATAAAGGGAGCGTCACTACAGCCGGGTAGTCTGGCGGCGGTGCAGAGGCGGCTGGCGCAACTGGATCTGGCCCCCGGCGGCGATGGCGCCTACCCAGTGGTTGTGTCGCTGGAAAAGGACAGCCTCGAAAACCCGGTCGCCGGTGCTTATAGGCTGCGGGTTGGAGAGAGGGGTGCTGAGGTGATAGGCGGCGACCAGGCCGGGGCCTTCTACGGCCTGCAGTCGCTACTGGCACTGCTGGATGCACGCACGCGGACTCTCCCACTGGTAGAGGTCGAGGATGCTCCGCGTTTTACACACCGGGGGCTGTTTGTGGATGTGGGCCGCAATTTCCACAGCAAGGGCCTGATCCTGAAGCTGCTGGACCAGATGGCCGCATACAAGCTGAATCGCTTTCATTTCCACCTGTCGGACGACGAAGGTTGGCGCCTGGAAATTCCCGGCTTACCGGAGCTGACCGAGGTGGGCGCCCGGCGCTGTTTCGATCTGAGCGAAAGCCGTTGCCTGTTGCCGCAACTGGGCTCGGGCCCCTACAGTGACAACAACGGCAGCGGCTATTTCTCGGTGGAGGACTATATCGAGATAGTGCGCTATGCCGCCGCCCGCCACATCCAGGTGATCCCCGAATTCGATATGCCAGCCCACGCGCGCGCGGCGGTGGTGGCTATGGAGGCCAGGTACCGGCGCCTGGAGAAGTCCGCACCGCAGCGAGCGGCGGAATACCGTCTGATAGACCCCCAAGATGATACCCGTTTCCTGTCGGTGCAATTTTACGACGACAGTTATATCAATCCCTGTATGGAATCCACCTATCGATTTGTGGGCAGGGTGATGCGCGAGGTACGGGCAATGCATCGCGCCGCGGGTCAGACCTTGTCCACCTGGCATTTTGGTGGCGACGAGGCCATCAATATTCTCGCCGGGGGGGCCTTTGAAGAGGCACCCGGCAGCCATCCGGAAAAAGGGGACGTCCCCGCTGAATTCCGCCGGCAGCCCTGGAGTGGTTCTCCTCAGTGCCAGCGTCTCATCGACAGTGGAGTGGTCGCTTCAGTGATTGAGCTGGGCGAATACTACGCAAGGCGCGCGAGCCTGCTGGTCGAGGATGCCGGTATTGCCACCATGGGAGCCTGGAACGACGGTGTAAAACGCATTGACGATGTGGCGTCACTGGCGACGGGAGAAAATTACGCGAATGCCTGGGCCCCCTTGTTTTCGGGCGGGGGCGATGAGAGTGTGCGACTGGCTGAAGCCGGGTTCGATGTGGTGCAGTCCCACGCGGACTTCCTCTATTTTGACATGCCCTACGAGGTGGACCCGCAGGAGAGCGGTTATTATTGGGCTTCCCGCTATATCGACACCCGCAAGGTTTTTAGCTACGCACCATTGAACACCGCCCAATTGGCAGAAATATCTACGGATCGCGATGGTGGGACCTGGGCTGCCGAAGCGCCTGCGGCGGAGTTTGCCGCGCGGGTGCGGGGTATCCAGGGCCAATTGTGGAGCGAGGTGGTGCGCACAGACCAGCAGGTGGAATATATGGTCTTCCCGCGGCTGCTGGCACTGGCGGAGCGCGCCTGGCACCGGGCCGACTGGGAGCTGCCGTTGATGGTGGGGCAGGCGTTTTCAGCTGGGACTGCAGCGGTGGATCGAGATGCTCTGCAGGCGGATTGGGATCAGTTTACCGCGGCTCTGGGACACAAGGAGTTGTTCAAACTGGATTTGGCCACGATCCGCTACCGCATTCCGGTGCCGGGCGCTGTGGCAGGAACCGACCGGTTGCACACGGCATTGCCCTATCCGGGGCTGCCACTGGAGTATTTTGACGGGGAGCACTGGCGGCCTTTCGTGGACTCCTCCGCAGCTGGCGCAGCGCTGGCGCTGCGGGCCCGCAGCGCCGACGGCCAAAGAGCGGGACGGGCTGTGGAACTGCGCCGGCACTGAAGCCCCTGCATGTAAAGTCGCGAAGTAGGGTCGCGGTTAGTGCAATACCGGGCTTCCACGGGTTTTGTTGGCTTTCCTGTTTGACAGAATAGGGATGGCGCTCATCTGCCAGTGGCATACCTTGAACGGGGCCCAGTGGCGAGTGTACTGTTGGAGTGGCAGCAACGAAAAAGAGCGGAGAAACCATGCCCCGTCAGCAGGTGTTTGATTATGTGATCGTCGGCGGTGGGTCCGCCGGCTGTGTACTGGCCAACCACCTGAGCGCGAACGAGCGCGATAGCGTATGCCTGCTGGAGGCAGGCCCTCCGGACCGAAGCCTGTTGATCCGGATGCCGGCAGGCATTGGCTACCTGGTTCCCGGGCAGCGCTACAATCTGCACCACTATACCCAGCCGCAAACCGAACTAAAGGGCCGGCGACTGTATTGGCCGAGGGGGCGCACCCTTGGCGGCAGCAGTTCCATCAACGCCATGGTGTATATGCGCGGCAATAGCGGCGACTATGACGCCTGGGAAGCCGCCGGCAATCCCGGTTGGGGTTGGTCCGGTATGCTGCCTTACTTTTTGTTGTCGGAGGGCAATGCAAGGGGTGGCGGTGCATTCCATAGCAGCTGCGGCCCACTGGCGGTGTCGGATCTAAAATGGACATCGGAGGCGGGCCGCGCTTTTTTGCGCGCGGCGCAATCCGCCGGCCACTCTCTGAACAACGACTTCAACGGCGACCGGCAACTGGGAGTGGGATTTTACCAGGTAACCCAGCGGCACGGCCGCCGCTGTTCCTCCGCCGGTGCCTACCTGCGTCCGGTAAGAAATCGCGTCAACCTAAAAGTCTCTACGAACAGCCAGGTGGCGAAGCTGCTGTTTCGCGGCGACAGGGTCTGCGGTGTGCAGTTGCTCAATGGGCGCAGGGTTCTCGCCCAGCGGGAGGTGCTGCTGTGTGCCGGTGCGATTCAGTCACCACAATTATTGCTGTTGTCGGGAATAGGCCCCGAAACTGAACTCAGGTCCCTGGGTATCGCCACCCAGGCCCATCTACCGGGTGTGGGCAAAAATCTGCAGGACCACCTGGATATCACCCAGGTGGTCGAGACCTCAGCGCCTATAGGTTTTTCTGAGTCGCTGGGCGCAAAGCTGAAGATGGCGCTGCACCTGCCGGAATTTTTGCTCGCGGGTACCGGGCCGCTCACCAACAATGTGGCAGAGGCGGGGGGCTTTGCCTGTTCCAGCAAGGCCGGCGTTTTCCCGGATGTGCAGTTTCACCTGTCGGCGGCGCCGCTGTTCGACCACGGTCGCAGGAAAACCAAAGGCTTCGGTTACTCGCTGCATACCTGTGCCCTGCGCCCCCACAGCCGCGGCGAGATAAAGCTGCAAAGTACCGACCCGCGGGCACAGCCGCTTATCCAACCCAATTACCTCAGTGCGGCGGAGGATCTGGCGGTGATGGCGGAGGGCTACGAGATGGCCGCCGCAATCCTGGAGCAGGAGGACCTTAAAAAATACCGGAAGCGCCTTTGGAGCCCCACCGAGCGGCTGCCGAACCGCTGCGAGATAGAGAATTTTATCCGTCAATATGCGGAGACCATTTACCACCCGGCGGGCACCTGCAAAATGGGCGGGGATGACATGGCGGTGGTGGATGCGGAGCTGAAGGTGCGCGGTGTGAATGGACTGCGGGTGGTGGATGCCTCCATAATGCCCACCCTCATCAGTGGCAACACCAACGCTCCGGTCATGGCGATCGCGGAGAAGGCCGCAGACATGATATTGCGACAGCAGAGGGTGGTGCCGGAGAGCCGGCTGGTTAAGGAAGCGGAATGATCTGGCAATGCCCCCACTGCCACTTGCCTTTATCTCCCGGCCGGCACAGCTGGCGTTGCGAAAACCTCCACAGCTTCGATGTCGCCCGCGAAGGCTACGTCAACCTGCTGCCGGTGCAGCAGAAGCGCAGCCGGGAACCGGGTGATGTGCCGGCTATGTTGCAGGCGCGCCGCCGTTTTCTGGAGGCCGGCCACTACCGGCCGTTGACTGAGGCCATCAACGCATTTTTACCCTATGTGGCCGGCCGGCAGTTACTGGACGTGGGGAGTGGAGAAGGTTATTACACGCGTCAGCTGCATATCGCCGGCTGGCCTCAGGACGCCCTGGCTGGTGTCGACATCGCCAAAGCCGGGGCGAGGTTGGCGGCCAAGGGGTTGCCCGGTGCCCAGTATGTGGTGGCCAGCAGTCGTGAACTGCCACTGGCAGGGGACAGCGTCGATCACCTGCTCAGGATTTTCGCGCCGGCCGCAGCCGGCGAACTGCACCGGGTGGTCAACCCCGGCGGCAGTCTGTTGGATGTGGCGCCCGGTCCCGAGCACCTGTGGCCCCTGAAGCAGGCGCTCTATCCGCGCGCGCGGACACATGCGCCACCAAAACCGCTATCGGGATTCACGCCCATAATGGAAATGCGCTGCTGCTTTCCGTTTACTCTGCGCGGACGCGACGCTATCGGTGATTTTCTGGCGATGACGCCGTTTGCCTGGAAGGGCAGCGCCGAGGTGCGCCGGGAGCTGGAACTGAGAGAGAGCTTGCAACTGGAAGCGGATTTCGTAGTGCGCAAACTGGTCACGCAGAAGAAGTAGCAACAGCATGGCGACACCCAGAGATTATTCTTTTATGCAGCGGGCGCTGGAGCTGGCGGGGATGGCGGGCGAGCGCGGGGAGGTTCCGGTGGGCGCAGTTCTGGTGCGCAACGGCGAGATCATCGGTGAGGGCAGTAACTGCCCGATTGGCAGCTGTGATCCCAGTGCCCATGCCGAAGTCATTGCCCTGCGCAGCGCCGCCCGGTGCGAGGCCAACTACCGCTTGCCGCACTCCACCCTGTATGTGACCATCGAGCCCTGCACCATGTGTTTTGGGGCCATGGTACATGCACGTGTCCAGCGCCTCGTCTATGGTGCCAGTGAGCCCCGCGCCGGTGCAGTGGAGAGTCGCCTGAAGCTGGCGGCGGCGGATTTTTTCAACCACAGTATTCAAGTAGAGGGCGGCGTCATGGCTGAGGAAACAGCAGCCATGGTGCAGGAATTTTTCCGGAACAGGCGGTGAGATGTTGGTTGCATTATTGCTCAACTGCACATTGGTCGCAGCCGTGGTGGTTATTCACCACGAAGTGCTCAACTGGCTTTTTCGCCTGAGCCAGAAGCGGGCAATGCGCCGCAATGCAGCGATGCTGGTGGGCATATTTGGTGCTCTGTTAGCGCATATCGCCGAAATCGTGCTCTTCGGGCTCGGCTATTACTATATGGTCCGCTCCGAGCATTTCGAAACTCTGGAGGGCAATTTCGACGGATCACTGGTGGACTGCATTTATTTTTCGTTTACCACTTATACGTCTCTGGGTTTCGGCGATATCTGGCCCCTGGGCAACCTGCGCTTTACCACCGGCCTGGAGGCCCTGACCGGTCTGGTGATGATCACCTGGACAGCGTCTTTTATGTTTCTGAAGATGCAGCGCTACTGGCGGGATCAAACTATCGACGGCCAGTTCTGAGCATTTTTTCCATTCTACGGCTCTGGACTTGGGCGCGACTGGTTTACCCTGTGCCAAGGGCGGCTATGCACGCTTCCCGCAGTAACCAGATTCGGTCAAATTCAGCTTCGCCGTACCATTGTTTTATAAACATTTGATGATAGTTCACTTTGAAGGCGCCGATCTGGCACACTTCTATTTCTGTCTCCTGCAGAAATTCGAGTTCAACGGGGGCAGCGCTGAGGCCGGTAAGGTCGATCCTGTGGCCGCGATATTTCAGGTAGCAGTGGGCCTCGGGAATATACTCCAGCCCCGCGTTTGACAATATTTTTCCAACTCCCGGTGTATTCTTCTCGCACATTTGAAAGATGCCCAGATACAAAGCAACGGAGATGCCAATTTCCGCAGCCAGAGCTTTCACCAGCGCGTGCTTGGTGCTGCAGCTGCCGCGGTTTTCCCGCAGCACGCCGAGCCAGTCTGCCCGGTCTGTGGTGCGCCCATAGGGCAATTCCTGCACATACCGGCAAACGGCGGGAAAATCGGTGATCCCCAGGCGATTGAATGCCCGGCCCAGGTCGCCGGTGTTATGAAATTTATAGCTGGGTAACACTTGTATCTGCATATGGGGGTTTACTTGATATAGATAAGCTTCTAACGGTTTCGCGAACCCGGAGGCTGGGTGGCTGCATGGCATCCGGCCAGGCCGCTGCAGCGAAAGGATTCTTCACCGGCAGGGCATCGGCGACAACTCAATGGCGATCGGTTATTCGCGCCCTGGGTTTTCCTTTGCGCTCTTCCCTGTGTTGCAATCTCACGGCCTTCTTGATCAGGTTCTGAAACTTGGGGCACTCCAATTGATTTTCCTCGGGACAATTGGCCACATGTCTGAGGCCGTCGCGCATGGCTTTTAGGCGGCCGATGGTTTTATCCAGTTCGCCGGCCTTGTGCAGCAATCGCTCCCGGTCGATATCCGGCCTGTCCCCGTGAATAAACATGGTGCCTATCTCATCCAGGGAAAAACCGGCGTAGCGGGCCAGGGAGATTAGCGGGAGCTGCTGCAGCACACTGGCGGGAAATACCCGCGTGATGCCCCGCCGGCCGATGGATTTGATCAGGCCCTTTTCCTCATAGTAACGCAGCGTTGACGCCGGCAGCCCAGAAAGTTTCGATACTTCGCGGATATCAATGTCCTGTCGGTTTGCCATCCGTATTGACCTCAAGTCGACTTGAATTTGTATGCTAGCCTCTCCCATCACCCCTGGCAAGGCGAGTTCACAATCGATGTTTGCAGTCAAAAAATATTTTAATTCGCGTTCGCGCAAGGACTGCGCAAACGTCTCCACAAGGGGAATTCTTGCGGTTTTGTGCCTGGCGACCACCGTCAACGCGCTGGCGGTCAGCAGTGTCAATATCGTGCTGCCCGCACTGATCCAGGATCTCGACACAACCTATGGCCGGGCCCAATGGACCATTATTTCCTTTGTGACCTTTCTCACCGCAACCCTGGCGGTCGCCGGGCGGGTGAGCGACAGGACTGGGCGTACAAATATTTTTGTTGTCGGAGTGGTCATCTTCACCCTGTCCGCACTTTGCTGTGGAATTTCCACGCATATCTGGATGCTGGTATTTTTCCGCGCCCTGCAGGGCATGGGTGCGGCGATGTTTGTGGCCGTCGCCATGGCAATCGCCAGCGATATTTTTCCCAAGTCCCGCGCGGGTACGGCTATCGGCTTGCTCAGCAGTGCCTCGGCTGTCGGCACCGGCACCGGGCCGGTGCTGGGTGGGCTGTTGCTGGAGGTGTTCAGTTGGCAGTCGGTCTTCCTGGTGCAGGCTTCAATAGGGATGCTCATCTTTCTGCTGGCGAAAAGGGTTCTGCCCGATGATGCGGGTGCCCGTGGTACGGCTATTGTCCGGCCGCAGCTGGAGATGCCGATTTTTATCGGCGTTTTTTCCGCAGTGCTTTTCTACACCCTGTCCATTAAACCACTCAACAGCAATTATGGCGTGGTCAATGTGATTGCCGCAGTCCTGTCCGGTGTGGCGCTGTTGAGCCTGCTGGTGTTGAAGCAGCGGCTATCGCGTACATTTTCTCCAGTGAACGCCAGCCAGCGGGACTATTCCCTCTGGGGCAATTTGGCCGGGAATCTGCTGGTAGGTGCAGCGGTGATGAGTTCACAGGTAGTGGCACCCTTTTATCTGACCATGGCTCTGGGACTGGATTTTTCCCGGACCGGTTTGGTGATGTCGGCGGGATCCTTCTCCGTGGCCATCTTCGCCCATGTGGCGGGGCGGCTGGTGGATCGTTTCAGGTCCAGGTTGGCCATACTTGTCGGTCTGGGCCTGATGGTGTCCGGGGCCTTGGGAATGATCTATCTGGAACTGGAGGACGGTGTACCCGGTTACCTGCTGTATGCGACCGTCACGGCGGCGGGTTACGGCACTTATTTGTCTTCGAACAATGCCTTCACAATGCACGACGCCGGTGCGGAGCAGCGGGGCAATATTTCCGGCCTGCTGAATTTGTCCAGAAATCTGGGTCTGCTCACGGGTGTTTCCATCATGGGTGTGGTGTTTGCGGTGGCCTCGGGGCTGTCTCGGGTGGAAAAGGTGGACCCGGCTCCGGTGATGACGGGACTGAATCAGGTTTATGTGCTGGCACTGTTGCTATTGGTCCTGGCGGTGGCGATTCGGGCATTGGTGGCAGTATTCGGCCGTGACACTCACGGTTCAATTCAATAGATGGTCCTCTATCTATTGGGTAGTCTCCACCAAAAATCCGCACTGTTGCCGATAGTGAATTTTTGGATTGCCAGGAAAAAATTTACCTTATTGGATTTGACTTAAAGTCGGCTTCAATTCGTATCCTGCTTCTATACAAAGGTAATACCACAGGCTGCTGTCCCCAACAGTATTGTCCGGACCGCAAATCCGGATTGAGAAAAATCTGGAGGCAGCACCCTGCCAGAGGCGAAGTTGTCTGCCCGGATTACTGTAACTTTTGTTTTAACCTGAGGAGAAAGATCATGACTGTAAATGCTCTGGATCAGTGTATCGCGGACTTGCGCAGCTACTGGACCGGTTTGAACTCGGACGCCATTAGCCGCTGCCGCACGGCTGTCGCCAGGCTGGCGGGCGCGGCCAGCACCGAGCCCTGGCTCGCCCAGTTGCACGAGAAGAAGCCAGCCGCGGAGGAGCTGTACCGGGATCCGGACCAGGGTTTTATTTTACTGGCCCATGTGGAATATCAGGGCCAGTATCGCAAACCACACAACCACGGTAACGGCTGGGTGTTCTATGGATTGCAGCACGGCGAAGTGCAAATGGCCACCTATGGCCAGTTTGGGAAGCCGGGTGGCGGGGAAAAGCTGGTCAGCCGCGGAGCCTATACCATGAGGGTGGGGGACTGCAGTGCATTTCTGCCCGGTGACATCCATGATACCCGCTGTCTGTCTGATTACATGCTGATGTTTCGCCTCACCAGTTGTGATTTTGCGGAAGAAAAGCGCGCTGGCAGGTTACAGCAGTTTGAACTGTCGTAAGGGGAGTGGCCGGCAACTGTTAACCTGGTAACTAAATGGGTTAATGCGGCACAAGGATGTGCCTCCGCCCGGAGGGGGCCTGTACAAGCTTGTTAGAAGCAACCGATTCCAGGTAATTGCGCAGGTTTTCAAGGGCGGCAATTCAATGGATGAGGGATCATCTATTGGATTGCCGGGCTGATAAAAGCCAAAGAGGTTGCACCGAATTGATCAGGGGTTCCCTAGCAGGTTGTTGAAAAAGGCATCCTGCCTGTTTCAACACACGAAAAGCGAAAAATGTGATTTTCACTTTTCTCCCAAAATCAACGACTTAGGCGTCGTTGATTTTGCCGGAACATCCATATTCCGGTACCAGGCGTCGAAATTCTTCGAATTTCAACAGCCTGCTAGACGCGCACCTCCTGAATCTCCGTTGCGGCGATTCGTTTGCCCTCTTCGGCTGACTTCTGGAACTCCTCGATCTGGTCGAAATTCATATAGCGGTAGATATCCGCCGCCATGGAGTTGATGTTTTTCGCATACTCCTGGTATTCCTCCGGCGTGGGCAGCCTGCCGAGGATGGCGCCTACCGAGGCCAGCTCCGCCGAAGTGAGGTACACATTGGCGCCGTCACCCAGGCGGTTGGGGAAGTTACGGGTCGAGGTGGACAGCACTGTGCTGTTTGGCGCGACGCGCGCCTGGTTGCCCATACACAGAGAGCAGCCCGGCATTTCGGTGCGTGCGCCGGCGCGACCGTAGATATTGTAATAACCCTCTTCCATCAGCTGGTGTTCGTCCATCTTGGTGGGTGGGGCTATCCACATGCGGGTAGGCAGTCCGCCTTTTACCTGCTCCAGCAGTTTGCCGGCAGCGCGGAAGTGGCCGATATTGGTCATACAGGAACCCAGGAAGACTTCGTCCACCTTGTCGCCGGCCACTTCGGACAGGGGGCGGGCGTCGTCCGGGTCGTTCGGCGCACAGACGATGGGCTCCTTGATTTCGGCCAGGTCGATGTCGATCACCGCGGTATACTCGACGTCGGCGTCGGCCTCCAGCAGTTCCGGTTTCTCCAACCAGGCTTCCATGGCGCGCGCCCGGCGCTCCAGGGTGCGCTTGGAACCATAGCCTTCGGCGATCATCCAGCGCAGCAGGGTGATATTGGATCGCAGGTATTCGGCAATGGTGTCCTCGGACAACTTGATGGTACAGCCGGCGGCGGAGCGCTCGGCGGAGGCGTCGGACAATTCGAATGCCTGTTCTACAGTCAGGTTCTCCAGGCCTTCGATTTCCAGGATGCGACCGGAGAAGACATTCTTCTTGCCCTTCTTCTCCACAGTCAGCAGACCCTGCTGGATCGCATAGTAGGGGATGGCGTGGACCAGGTCGCGCAGCGTGATGCCGGGTTGCATTTCACCCTTGAAACGCACCAGTACTGATTCCGGCATATCCAGCGGCATAACGCCGGTGGCGGCGGCAAAGGCCACCAGGCCGGAACCCGCCGGAAAGGAAATACCCATGGGGAAACGGGTGTGGGAGTCGCCACCGGTACCCACTGTATCGGGCAGCAGCATGCGGTTTAGCCAGCTGTGGATAATGCCGTCGGCCGGGCGCAGGGAGACACCACCGCGGTTCATAATGAAGTCCGGCAGTGTGTGCTGGGTGTCGATATCCACGGGCTTGGGATAGGCCGCGGTGTGGCAGAAGGACTGCATCACCAGATCGGCGGAGAAGCCGAGGCAGGCAAGATCCTTCAGCTCGTCGCGGGTCATGGGCCCGGTGGTATCCTGGGAGCCCACGGTGGTCATTTTCGGTTCACAATAGGTGCCCGGGCGTATGCCATCGACACCACAGGCCCTGCCGACCATTTTCTGTGCCAGGGTATAGCCTTTGCCGGTCTCCGTGGGCGGCTCCGGTTTGCGGAACAGCTCCGAGGGGGGCAGGCCGAGGGACTCCCGCGCCTTGGTGGTGAGACCGCGGCCAATGATCAGATTGATGCGGCCACCAGCCTGTACTTCGTCCAGCAGTACCTGGGATTTCAGCTCGAATTCAGACAGTATTCCACCGTCCTCCGCCAGTATCTTGCCCTCGTAGGGGCGGATCTCTATGACGTCGCCCATGTTCAGTGCATCCACCGGGGCCTCGAATACCAGAGCACCGGCATCTTCCATGGTGTTGTAGAAGATCGGCGCTATTTTCCCGCCGATACAAATGCCGCCGCCTTTCTTGTTGGGTACCCCGGGAATATCCTCGCCGAAATACCACAGCACCGAGTTGGTGGCGGACTTGCGCGAGGAGCCTGTGCCGACCACATCGCCCACAAAGGCGACCGGCAGACCCTTGGCCTGCACTTCCTCTATCTGTTTTAGCGGTCCGGTAACTCCCGGCTCCTCCGGCGTCAGGCCGTCGCGGGCCATCTTGTACATCGCCAGCGCATGCAGCGGGATATCCGGGCGCGACCATGCATCGGGGGCGGGGGAGAGGTCGTCGGTATTGGTTTCGCCGGTGACCTTGAATACCGCAACCTTGATGCTCTCGGGCACCTGGTTGCGCTTGGTGAACCACTCGGCATCCGCCCAGGACTGCATCACCGCCTTGGCGTTGGCGTTGCCGGCCCTGGCTTTCTCTTCCACATCGTGAAAGGCGTCGAACATCAGCAGCGTGTCTTTTAACTGCTCCGCGGCCAGTTCGCTCAGACTACTGTCGTCCAGCAGCTCCACCAGGGTGGTGATGTTGTAGCCACCGAGCATCTGGCCCAGCAACCGGGTGGCATGTTCGCGGTCGATCAGGGGGCAGCTTTCTTCGCCCTTGGCGATGGCGGAGAGAAAACCGGCCTTGACGTAGGCGGCCTCGTCCACCCCCGGTGGCACCCGGTGGGTGAGGAGTTCCACCAGCTCCTGTTCTTCGCCTGCGGGTGGGGCCTTTAACAGCTCCACCAGCCCGGCCACTTGTTCTGCATTCAGAGGTTTGGGCGGAATACCCTGTTCGGCGCGTTCAGCGACCTGTTTGCGATAGGCTTCAAGCACGGATAAGTCCCTCTTAGTGGTTCGGTGACACCGACAGCTGGCGAAAGTATGGCTGGCTATGCCGGCCCGGGGTTTCCAGTGGTGACCGCTGGATGTGGGCCGGGAATTCTACAGGAAAGCACTATTCCTGTTAAGTTTATTGAAAAATCAATAACTTACGCCAATTTTCGCTATTTATACGGTGAATTTTACCGAAGCCTGGGCAGCGGCCTTTTCTTCCAGCCGGAAACCAAATAGTCTGGCCGCGCACAGACTCAGACCAAATGGCGTGACCAAAGCCCGATGTATAAAAAAGTTCGCACTCCCTGCATTGGTGTTTGCTCCACCGGTATCGGCGATGATGTCTGCCGGGGTTGCAAGCGCTTCGCCCACGAAGTGATTGACTGGAATAGCTACAGCGAAGAGCAGCGCCGCGTCATCGCGCAGCGCCGCGAGACCTATCTGGCCAGTGCGGTGCGCAATCAGCTGGAGATTGTGGATCGGGCGCTGCTGCTGCGCCAATTGAAGCACCAGCAGATTCGTTTCGACGAAACCCTGCACCCCTACTGCTGGGTGTTCGAGTTGTTGCGGGCCGGCGCCAGCCAGATCGGGGATCCGGCGGAGTTCGGCCTGAGACTGACTGGGCAGGCCAGAGGCGTTTCCCTGGTGGAATTGCGACGCCGTATCGATGAGGAATTTTACGCGCTGTCGGTGGCTTACTACCGCCGTTTTGTGGCGCCCGGTTTGCGCTGAGCCAAACGAGGGTAAATCCCCTGCGGTAGTGGAGTCAGTGGGCGAATGCCGCCTCAGTCTCAGTGGGTTTGCCGCAGGAATACCCTCAGTGCCGGCAGAAAAGGCTCCCGCCCCAAGGCCAGGTCCCGCCGCTGCCGGCGCTGCCCGGCGCTGGGCTGGTGGTCCACCCGGGTGAAGTCCGGCAGGTTGCCAGCGTCGTCGCCGAGCACCAGTACCGGCATGGCCCCATAGCCAACCTGCCGGTAGTCGTCCCCACTTTTCGTACGAAAAATTTCCGCCACCTGCAGGTTGGGGCGGCTTTGAACCTGTACCTGGCGCAGATCCTGGTGCTGGGAGTGCTGCATCTCCCCCAGCAGCTGCAACTGGTACTGAATGCCGGCGTCCGCGCCAGTGGGGTCCAGCTGTATCAGTTTCTTTTCACACCACTGCGGAGAAACCTTGCGGATCGACTTGCGCGCCTTGACCCAGCTGAGGGCAATGGCATGGGGCCGGCGGGGACACACCAGAACCTGTCGATAACACTGGCGCAAGTGGGCGCGGGGGTAGCCAGCCGCCACAAGCAGATCGCGCAACAGGCGGTCCCGCTCCGGTGACGGCAAATGGCCCAGCGCGCGCCGGTAGTCCGCAACCGCCCCGGCAAAAGCCTCTTTGTCCCGGTTCAACTGAGTGGCTTTGCGGATGGTGCCGGCGGGCACCGCCAGCAAACCGGGAATCTGCAGTGTGACACGGGCATCGCCGGCCTCCCCGAATTGGCCACTGTGGTCCAGCTGTGCGAACAGGGCCCCGGCCAGGGCGAAAGGCGCAGCAAAGGTGACGTCGAGCCGATTCGCTGCCTCCACCGCAAAAGGCGGCTCAAGCAGGTAGGACTGCCAGGGCTTGGGTGACTCCTGCAGATTCTCCATGGCCTTTCGCAGCACGGCAGCACTGCGGTGGAGCTCTTCCAGGCGAGCGCTGACCTGTGCAGCCAGCCGGTGGGTTGTGCGCATGGTGTTATCCGGCGATGTCCACATTGAAATAGCATTTGTTCAGCAATCACATCGGTGATCCCCGGTGGATTGCCGCCCTAGGAGGTTGTTGAAAAAGGCATCCTGCCTATTTCAAAACGCGAAAAGCGAAAAATGTGATTTTCACTTTTCTAACAAAATCAACGACTTAGGCGTCGTCGATTTTGCCGAAACATCCATATTCCGGTACCAGGCGTCGAAATTCTGCGAATTTCAACAGCCTGTTAGAAACCTGGGTGATCATTCGAACTCCTGAACTCTCAATGGCCTGCATCGGTTTTCCGCCTGCAGGCTGCGAATCCTTGCGTGGCGTCTATCTCGCAGTCTATTTGGCTTCCAAAATAATAATACACTTATTAAGCCGTTATCAGCTTATTAATTTTCAATCCCCAACAATCGCTAACCACGGCAGTGCTGGGCCCTCTCCGAAACTACTACCGGGACCGGTTACCGCCTAACATAGGCCACCATGAACCGTTCAGAATTCAGGGACTCCCTGTTGCGGGTAGTGAAACACAAGGAACACTGGGCCTGGTCGGCGTTTGTCCGGGGTCAGGTGGCGGAGGCACTGTTGCCTATTCATCTGCAGCAGGAGTATGCCACCTATGTGCGGGATTTCCCGGTCCTCCTGGGGCGCGCCTATGTGCAGTGCGGACAGCGCCAAGCGCGCCGGATACTGGCGGAACACCTTTTCGAGCTGGAGACCGGCAGCTTGAGTGGCAGCGGTCCCCACGAGGACTTGTTCCTCGCCTGTCCCCGGGGCCTGGGGATGAATATGACGCGTTTCCAGGAGATCACTCTGTTGCCCAAGGCAGCTGAATTTCGCGCAGTACTGGATAGGGCGACCTGCGATCAGGGGTGGGAGGTGGCGGCTGCCGTCACCATCCTGTTCCTCGAGGGTTCGGAAGGGGGGTTTACTGAAGCGCCACTTGGGCGCAGGCCTATACCGGTCAGGCCATCACACCAGTCTCCGTCACGGCGGCGGTCAGATACGGCTGCGGCGCTGACGCGGGCCGGCTGTGCCCTGGCGGGATCCAGCCGCAGGGAGGCCTGGCATCTGATGTTGGATCTGGTGACGGAAAATGCCCGCCCAAGGGTATTGCAGTGGATGGGTCTGGTGTCCCGTGGCTGGCAGCATTATCGCGACGATGTGGCCAGGGCATGTGGCCTGGCGGATTCCGCCTCTGTGTCCCGGTGAGGCGGTTTATCCCGGCAATGCTGAAGCTGCTGTGACTGCCATTCAGGTGCCGCCGCCGGTATAATCCCGCCACGCTCAGCCCGCAGTGTTCAATCCCCTGGAAGCAGCATGAACCCCCAAGTGCCCGATCTGTCCGCCATCCACGAATTTCTGCTTTGTCCGACCCCGGATGCCTGGGTGCAGGCGGCGCTGGCACAGCCGGAGTTGATGTTGGTGGACCATGCAAACTGCGAAAAAAAGGCCGCTGGCACGGCCCTCAATCTGATGTTCCGTTACCTGGACAACTTTGAATTGTTGCACAAAATGTCCCGTCTGGCGCGGGAAGAGCTGCGTCACTTCGAACAGGTGCTGGCAATTATGCAGCGGCGGGGTATCGAGTACCCGCATATCAGTGCCTCCCGCTATGCCGCCGGTCTGCGGGCGGAAGTGCGCGGCGCAGAGCCGGGCCGGCTGATCGATACACTGATCTGTGGTGCCATCATAGAGGCGCGCTCCTGCGAGCGCTTTGCCCGCATCGCGCCGCTGCTGGATGAAGAACTGCAGGATTTTTACCTGTCGCTGCTAAAGTCCGAGGCGCGCCATTTTCGCGACTATCTCCACCTGGCGCAGCAGGCGGCGGGCGGCGAGGATATAGCACCGAGGGTGCAGCAGCTGCTCCAAGTAGAGCGGAAGCTGGTACAGGGGGATGACGGGGACTTCCGTTTTCACAGCGGCGTGCCGGTGAACGGGGCCCGGGAAAGCCACTAGCCGTGTATGGCTGGGGATGCCAGTTCAGGCTCGGTCCACGATTGCCAGCAGGTGGATAAAGTCCTGCAGATCCCGCGCATTGCCACAGTCTACGGTGTACTTGTTGTGAAAGAAGATGGTCAGTTGCACCTTCCCTGAAGAGATGAACACCGTATAGCCATCGAAATCGGTACTTACCGTCAGGCCGCGGTAGTACCAGCTGCCATCGCGCTTTTCACCTTCCCGGGTCACTTTGTCGAACACCCGCAGTGCCTGCTTGACGTCGATTTTATGCTCAGTTTCCAAGCTGTCACCGTTCCCATTTGCGCTAAGATTATTTTTCCGGTCCCGGTTTCCCGAGGGTGTTTGCAACCTGTCAGCTTAGCGCACATGAGTCAGTACCGCGAACCCAAAAAACCAGCGACGGAATCGACCAGATTGTTTGATTTGCTCGCTTACGCTGGCATAGGTCCTTTTGTGCTGGGGATCTGGCTCGAAGCCACCGGGGAAAACCTGGGTGGTATTGACGGTGGCTTCCTGTTTGCCGCCTACAGTGCCTGCATCCTGAGTTTTTTGTGCGGCATTTGGTGGGCCGCTGCGCTGAACCGCGCCGACCATCCCCACCGGCTGGCCCTGACTTTACTCAGTAACCTGGTGTGCCTGATTGCCTGGCTGGGGTTATTGGTTTACAGGACGCCCTGGGGTCTTGTGATACTGGCATCGGGCTTTGCTTATATGCGCTGGGCGGAGGCGCGGCTCAATCCCAACGGGTGCCAGTTGCCGGGCTATTTCAAGACCCGCAGCCGCGTCACCTATGTGGTGATCGCCTGTCATCTGTCGATGTTGGCGCTGGAGGTGTGGCAGTGAAATCCGGGACTAAAGTGGTCTGGCAGCGGGGACATCACTGTTGCCGCGTCGCAAATCCGGACTGAGAAAAGCTTTCCCCCGGCTTTTCTGCAACCTGTTAATTGGTGAGGATGCCCCGGGCGAAAGCCAGTCGCCGTATCGGTTTGGTTGAAAGTGGTGGAATGGATTTTATTTGGGAGAAAGATATGGCCGATGAGATTTCTTCTACAGCTCGCGATCAGCTGTTCTGTAACGCGCGCACTCACAGTCACTGGCTGGACAAGCCGGTTGACGACGCCACTCTGCAAAAACTCTACGACCTGATGAAGATGGGGCCGACCAGTGCCAACTGTTGCCCGGCGCGGTTGCTGTTTCTGCGCAGTAAAGAGGCCAAGGAGCGACTGAGGCCGGCGTTAAACGAGGGCAATATCGCCAAGACCATGGCGGCGCCGGTGACTGCCGTCATTGCCTACGATATGCGCTTCTACGACTATCTGCCGAAATTGTTTCCCCATACACCGGCGCGGGACTGGTATCTGGACAATGCGGAACTGGCGGCCGCCACGGCATTTCGCAACGGCACTTTGCAGGGGGGGTATTTTATTATGGCGGCGCGTGCTCTGGGCCTGGACTGTGGCCCCATGTCCGGCTTCGACAATGCAATGGTGGATCTGGAGTTTTTCCAGGAACCGGCCGAGGGGGCCTGTTTTCAGCAGGAACATCTTCCGGAGAGCCCGATCAAGTCCAATTTTCTCTGTAACCTGGGCTATGGCGATCCGCAACTGCTGCATCCGCGCAGTCCGCGGTTTGAATTTGACGAGGTCTGCAAAATACTCTGATCACAGTGCCGGCTTGGCCACCATCAGGTAGACGATAGCAACCATCAGAGGCAGGGCACAGGCCCCCAACAGGCACCACAGACCCATGATAGGGGTGGTATCGACTTCGCCTGGTCCGGCGCTGGCTTTGCGTAATCGGTATTGCAGTGCCAGCACTGGTAGCCACAGCAGGAACACAGCGGCTGTCAGCATCATAGCCAGATGCAGCCAGCGCTGGTGCAGCCAGGCGGGGTTGCTGATCAGCATGCCCGCCGCACTGGCGAGCAGCAGGAGACAGGCGGTGGCGGTAAACAGCCAGTCCGCGATTATGGTTTCACGGCTGATCCAGCTCAGAATCCGCCGGTCTCTGCTCTGCCAACCCCTTAACGTATACCAGGCAATTCCGATACCGGTGCCGAGAACCACCATCGCGCTGAGCACATGCAGGGTTTTGAGCACCAGATAGGTATTCATACGCTGTTGGCCCTTTTGCGGGCCAATTCAGTGGGGGTCTTTTTTTGTGTGGCGGTGACCACAGAGTAGGGCGCCAGTTCGGCCAGAATGTCCTCCAGTGTAAGCAGTTGCCAGCAGGTATGGGCGCCCTGCGCCGGTGCCTGCCCGGATAGAAACTTACGCGCCAACGCTGCGGCCGGCGCCGCCGGTATCCAGGGCCCGTCGGCGTTCAGGCCCAGAATTTGCCACTGAAAAGTGCAGGGCATACTACTCCCGTCTCTGCCGCTAATAAGAACTTTCATACCGCCATGGGGCGAGCCGCCGGGCCACCGGCTCGCCAAACCGCCGGCCAGCCGCGCCAGCCGGGGTGTAGTGGCGGGCAGGTTCAGTCGCGCCAGCCGGGCGCAGAGGGCCAGTCCCAGTTGCAGGGCGCGGGGCTGTACCCCGGTGCCGAAGCGCACCGAACTCAACGCCGGTAACTGGCGCGGCCAGAGTTCCAGGTCGGGCACGTCGAAATCGCACACATAGCGCCCACCTACCGGGTGGGCCAGTCTGGTATGTCGCAAACTTCCGCCAGCAAAAGTTTCGTGCCAGCGGTCATCCTGCAACACCGGAAAACCCCGGCCGAGAGACTCAAAGCCGGCGCGCACCGTGGCCGGTCCGCGGGAGATTCGATGGGCCGGCGCTATAGCGATGTCGGCAGTGTGGATTTCCGCTAGCTCCCGCTGCGCCTGCTGCAGGACGGCGGAGCTGAGGGCGGGCAGGCTGCTGGCCCCGGATACCAGGGTGACTCCGGCCCGCTGCGCGGCACTGGATAGGCGTGGAAAATCGCATACGAAGCGGCGTGCATCGGCGATATCGATATAGGGGATGCGGGCATCGATACAGGCGCGCGCCACCCGATAGTCCTGATTTTGAAAAGGCCCGGCACAGTGGATCAGCAGATCCAGGTGGAGGTCTTCAAGCTGCGCGCTCAGGTTGATGGCATCGCGCTGGAGCCGCAGGCCTTCGGCGGAAGTCGGCAGTCCCGAGGCGGTCTCCGCCGCCTTCAGCTTGTCCCGTCCGGCGATGATCAGGTGGATGGAGGGATCACTGCCCAGCAGCTGCGCGATGCGGGAGCCAAAGGTGCCATAGCCGCCCAGGATCAATACGCGCTTGTTCAAGGTTTTCACGACCGGTGCGGCTCCCGACTCACTGCATCCCAGTGTTGTTCTTTATGCCACAGCGGCAGGCAGATTGGGTGCTTCGCTTATCTTGCCGTGGGCCAGTGGATCAGTTCAAGGGATTTCTGGTCGGCTTTGATGCACCAGCCCAGCTCGCCCCAGTCCCCCAGCACGATACGTTCGGCCGCCTGGCCATCCAGAGTCAGCTGATGCCGCCCGGGTCGGTGGGTATGGCCGTGGATCAGGGTGTGTACCCCGTAGCGGCGCATCGCGGCCTCCACTTCCTCCGGGGTGACGTCCATGATGTCTTCCGCCTTGCGGCTGTTCATGGTTTTGGAAACTGTGCGGATCTGTGCGGCGATCCGGCGCCGCTCCTCCAGCGGCTTGGCCAGCAGCGCCTGCTGCCAGTCGGGGTCGCGGGCCTGTTGGCGAAAGGCCTGGTAGTCCCGGTCGCGGGTGCAGAGGCTGTCGCCGTGCATCAACAGGACCCGGCGGCCGCCCAGAGTGGCTGGGCTCGGATCCTGCAGCAGCAGGGCCCCGGAGCGCTGGGCGAAGGCTTGGCCGAGGAGAAAATCCCGGTTGCCGTGCATCAGGTAGACTTGGGCACCGGTGTCAGCGAAGCGCCTCAGCTCGGTGGCCACCCGGGCAGCCAGTGGGGCGTCGTCATCGTCGCCGATCCAGACTTCGAAGAAGTCTCCCAGGATATACAGGGCTTCCGCGCCCGCCGCACGCCGGCGCAGGAAGTCGCAAAACGCGCGGGTGACGTCCGGGCGGCTCCCGTCCAGGTGCAGATCGGAAATCAGGTAACTGACCAAGGTGCCCGGCCTGACTGCTAGGTTATTTGTCGGTATAGGCGTCGGAAATGGTTATGCCGGTAATCTCGATGGTTTCCAGCGGGACATCCTGGTGAAACCCTTTGTTGCCGGTCTTGACGCCTTTGATTTTGTTGACCACATCCATGCCGTCCACCACCTTGCCAAATACACAGTAGCCCCAGCCCTGTGAGTCTTTGCTGCGGTAGTTGAGGAAGTCGTTGTCCTTGACGTTGATGAAGAACTGGGAGCTGGCAGAGTGCGGGTCCATGGTGCGGGCCATGGCCAGGGTGCCGGTCTCGTTCTTCAGGCCGTTATCCGCCTCATTCTCGATGTTTTCGCGGGTAGGCTTCTGCTCCATATCGGCAGTCATGCCGCCTCCCTGGATCATAAAATTGTCGATCACCCGGTGAAAGACGGTGCCGGTATAGAAGTCATCGCGGCAGTACTGCAGAAAGTTGGCCGCAGTCTTGGGTGCCTTGTCGAAGTCCAGGTCGATGGCGATATCGCCGTGAGTCGTGTGTAGGGTGATCATAAACTGTCCTTTGGGCCCATTTAGGGGCGGCATGATACCTCTTCAGCGGTAGCGGTAAAATGGCAATCTGTGCGGATAGTTCGGAGCGTTCAAAAAGCGATCAGTCCGGGCATGCCTCCGGTGCACGCCGCTGCAAACTGCGGGATGGGCCTGACGTTTCCCCCCTCAACTGGGCTATAATCCGGCGTTTACATTTGCAAAGCTGTAACAGAGATTAGCATGGCGTCCGAGAGCAAACCCGCTCACTTTCTACAGAACCTGATTCGCGATGACCTGGCTGCGGGCCGGATTTCCCGGCTGGAAACCCGCTTCCCGCCGGAACCCAACGGTTACCTGCACATTGGGCACGCGAAATCCATCTGCCTGAACTTTGGTTTGGCTCAGGAGTTTGGCGGCAGCTGCAACCTGCGCTTTGACGACACCAACCCCGCCAAAGAGGAGGGGGAATATGTGGAGGCGATCAAGCGCGACGTCTCCTGGCTGGGTTTCCAGTGGGCCGGCCAGGTGAAGTACACCTCCGACTACTTCGGCCAGCTGTACCAGTGGGCGCTGTACCTGATTCGTGAGGGCGGGGCTTATGTGTGTCATTTATCCCCCGAGGATGCGCGCCACTACCGTGGCACTCTGACTGAGCCGGGTACCGACAGCCCTTACCGCGATCGCGGAGTGGCGGAGAACCTGGAATTGTTCGAGCAAATGAAAAACGGCCTGATAGAGGAGGGCGGCTGCAGCCTGCGTGCCAAGATCGATATGGCGGCGCCAAATATTAATTTGCGCGACCCGGTGATCTATCGCATCAAGAAGATGGCACATCACCAGACCGGCGACAAATGGTGCATTTATCCCAGCTACGACTTCGCCCATGGGCAATCCGATGCTATCGAGGGCATCACCCACTCCATCTGCACCCTGGAGTTCGAGGATCACAAGCCGCTTTACGACTGGTTTATCGAGCATCTGCCGGTTCCGTCGCGCCCGCACCAATACGAGTTTGCGCGTCTCAATCTCAGCTACACCGTGGTTTCCAAACGCAAGCTGAAGCAGCTGGTGGATGAGGGGCATGTGGACGGTTGGGATGATCCCCGCATGCCGACTCTGTCGGGAATGCGCCGGCGCGGTATCACTCCGGCGGCAATTCGTAATTTCTGTGACATGATCGGCGTGACCCGCTCGGATTCGGTCGTGGATGTGAGTATGCTGGAATACGCCATCCGCGACGACCTGGACAAGAATGCGCCGCGAGCCATGTGCGTCATGCAGCCGCTGAAGGTAACCCTGACCAACTATCCCGAAGGGCAGATGGAACAGCTCACTGCGCCCGGGCATCCGGTGCGTGAAGACCTGCCCGCGCGGCAACTGCCGTTCACCCGCACCCTGTATATCGAGCGGGAGGATTTCCGCGAGCAGGCCAACAAAAAGTACAAGCGACTGGTGCTCGGCAAGAAGGTACGACTGCGCAACGCCTATGTAATCCAGGCGGATGAAGTGATTGTAAACAGTGCAGGTGAAATTCAGGAAATCCACTGTAGTGTGGATCTGGATACACTGGGCAGGGATCCGGCGGATGGCATAAAACCCAAGGGCGTGATTCACTGGGTGTCCGCGGAAAAAAATCTGGATTGTGAAGTGCGCCTCTACGACCGCCTTTTCAATCAGCCGGCACCCGATGCCGGCGGCAGGGATTTCCTCCAACATGTCAATCCGGACAGTTTGCAGCTGTTGCGCGGCTGTAAGGCGGAGATCGGTTTGGCCGGCGCAATGCTCGAACAGCCCTACCAGTTTGAGCGCAACGGTTATTTTTGCCGCGACAATCGAGTTGGCACCGCCGGCGAACCCGTGTTCAACCGCACTATCGGCCTGCGGGACTCCTGGGCCAAAGAGCGGGATAAGTAGCAGGGGCGCCCGATACACATCTACGAAATAAACGGAATCTGACAGAGAGCAATGTCCCTACAGGTCTACAACACATTTTCAGGTACCAAGGAAGTTTTCCAACCCCTGCAGCCGGGGCGAGTGCGTATGTATGTGTGCGGCCCCACTGTGTACAACCGGGTACATATTGGCAATGCGCGCCCCGCGGTAGTGTTCGACACCCTTTACCGGCTACTGAAAAGGGAATACGACGATGTGATTTATGCGCGCAATATCACTGATATCGACGACAAAATCATGAAGGCCGCGCGCGATCAGGGCGAGGACATCGGTGCACTTTCACAGCGTTTTTCCGGAGCCTATGCCGAGGATATGGCCGCCCTCAACAATCTCCAGCCGGATGTAATCCCCTACGCCACCGGACACCTGCCGGAAATGATTGCCATGGTGGAGCTTCTGATTGAAAAGGGCCACGCCTATGAGGCCGAAGGGCATGTGTTGTTTGCGGTGGAATCCATGCCCGAATACGGGCAACTTTCCCGGCGGTCGCTGGATGACATGCTGGCCGGCGCCCGGGTGGAGGTGGCTCCCTACAAAAAATATGCCGGCGATTTTGTGCTGTGGAAGCCGTCCCGGGACGACGAACCGGGTTGGGATAGCCCCTGGGGCCGCGGCCGCCCCGGCTGGCACCTGGAGTGTTCGGCGATGATCAAAAAACACCTGGGCGACACCATCGATATTCACGGCGGTGGTCGGGATCTGACTTTTCCGCACCACGAAAACGAGCGCGCCCAGAGCTGCTGTGCCAATGGCGTGGATTTTGTGCGCTACTGGATGCATAACGGCTATGTGAATATCAATGGCGAGAAGATGTCCAAGTCGCTCGGCAACTTCCGCCTGGTCCATGATTTGCTGCAGCAGTATCCCGGCGAGGTGCTGCGCTTCGCACTTTTGTCCGCGCACTACCGCTCGGAGCTCAATTTCAGTGGCGAGTTGCTGGATCAGGCCTGGCGCAGCCTGGATACACTCTATGGTTTTCTGCGCGATGTAGAGAGTATTAACGCGGCAGCAGTAGAGCTGGACGGCACCGCTTTCCTGGCGGCACTGCACGATGACCTCAACACACCCGTAGCCATCAGCGAATTGCACCAGATGGCAAAGGAGCTCAACAAAGCACAGGCTTCCGAAAAGCCGCGGCTAAAAGGAGTGCTGTTGCGTGCCGGTGAGATGCTTGGCCTACTGCAGCAGAATCCCGAGACCTGGTTCCAACAGGCGCGGGGTGGCGAGGAGGTTTCGGCAGAGAAGGTTGAACAGCTGATTGCCGAGCGCCATCAGGCCAAGCAGGATAGGAATTACGCCCGCGCGGACGAGATTCGCGAGATACTCAAAGGCAAGGGTGTGGTACTGGAAGACAGTCGCGAAGGCACCAAGTGGCGCCGGGAATAGACCGGCGTCTTGCGGGCATGCCGGTGGCAGCGACAAGGTAAATTCATCGATTGGATTGTCACCCTTTAAATGCTGCGCTACGGCGCCCGGTGGCTTGATAGTTAATGGCGTGTGCCGCTCTTTGCCTGGCCTCACGCCGTATGGATCCGGCAGTCTGCTGGCCGGGTCAGCAGTAACAGCAAGATAACAACAGAGGGGGTTGACCGATGAGCAGAGTCTGCAGTTTGGGGCTGGCGGTGCTGGCAGTGATTTTTCTGACGGCCTGTGAGCCCAAGCGGGGTTCCGATGCCTGGTGCAAGAAAATGGATGAAGTGCCCAAGGGGGAGTGGACCCTGGAAGATGTGGGCGATTACACCAAGTACTGCGTGCTGAACCAAAAACCCGAAGGCAGCTGATTGGGATCACCCTGTTGTTTTTTAGTGGTTCCCACCAGCATTTCTTTCGCCCTCTCACCGGCAAATACCGGGAACAGGTGGTAGAGTGTCTGCGCCTTCTCTACGAGCGCCTCTATACGGCCAAGGCGGATTACGGCGAGTCATTGACGCGCGAGCAGATCCTGGAAATTTTCGCGGAGGCGCTGACCCGCGCGCCGCAGCTCGACGGCGATGACGGCGGCGACTCGGAGAGCCGCTTTCGCAACCTGCGCGAACAGGCCCTGTGGGTGCTCAACAGTTTGCTGGAATACGGCTGGCTGGAAAAGCAGGTGGACAGCGCCACACTCAGCACCGCCTATCCTTTCAGCCGCCGCGGCCGCCTGTTTACCCAGCCACTGGTGGAAATCAACAGCACCCGCGTACGAACGCGCCATCGCAATACCCGCAATACCCTGAACGCACTGGAGGCTTTTGCCAGCCGCGGCGAGGTTCACGACCTGATCGATGCCTGGGAGTATTCAGAGCGCATCGTCGCAGATTTTACCGATATGATCGCCGAACTGGAGGAGCGCAAGCGGGAACTGGTGTGCGAGGTGGAGGCCCAGCTGCTGGTGCAACAGGCCACCGACGAGTTTTTTTCATTTATGGAAAGCCGTTTCCAGCCGGATCTGGCGATTCGCCTGTCTGCCGACAGTGTCGAAAAGCACCGCGATGCCATAGGGCGGGTGATAGACCGCATTCGGCGCAAGGACCGCGAACGCAAGGCGGTCTGGGAGAAAAAGCTGCGGCAGTTGTTGCCGGAGCTGGTGCAAGAGGGCCGCTCTCTGCTGTGGCTGATGCTGGATACCATTGAGGACCGGATGCGCCGGGCCTGTGAGGTCAAGCTGCCGGCGTTGCGCCGCTCGCTGCAGGCGTTCACCAAACGCGCCGATATCATTATTCGCCAGCTCAGCTTTCTCACCAACCAGAGAGAGGGCGGCTTCGCCGATCTCTGCCAACGACTCAGCAATGCGCCGCAGCGCGGTGTACTGCTGAGCCAGCTGGGGGATCAGCTGGCTGCTTTTCAATTGCGGCTGTTCGACCCTAAACAAACCCAGTTGTGGCAGCGCCAGCGCCGCGCCCCGGTCAATACCCGCGTGGCAGAGGATGTGCCGCTGGAGGAGGACAGCCGCCGGGAGATCCTGTTGCAGCAGATGCTGGATCAGGCATTCAACTTCAACAGCGGCGATCTGCGGGATTATCTGCAACAAGCACTGGGGCGCGGGCGCCGCGTCAGCAGCCGCGACCTGCCACTGCGCGATGCCCGCGACCTGCTCGCCATGAGCCATGCACTGGAGTCCGCTGCGGTCGGCCAGGCAACCGGTTCCGCCGGCCTGACGGTGACCTTTACCGGCGAAGTAGCGAGCAATGATTATTTCGCACAATTGGACGAATACTATCTCGAGTTGAAAGAAAGTGATTGAACAGGCACTGGAAGAAGCACTGCGGGAGTGCCGTGTTACCCGGACGGAGTTTTCCGAATTGTTGGTGCGGTTGCTGGACTACGGCGTCATATGCCGGGACGAGAGCCAGATAGAGGGGGTGCTGTACGACCGCTTCCAGCGCTGTGAGTCGCTGGTGCGGGAATGGTTGGGGCCACTGGGCCTGCGTTTGCAGCACGACGGGCGTTTCCAGTTTATTCGCTTGTATCCGCCGGGCGCAGAAGTGCCGGGAATGGCCGATCAAGAGGAGCCGCACCACGGAGGGTTCCGCGCGCGCCTGTCTCAGCAGGAAGTGGCGGCGATACTGGTGCTGCGTGTCGAATATGACAAGGCGCTGAGGGAAGGGCAGGTGGATGATCACGGCTGTGTCGCCCTAAACCTGGAAGCCCTTGAGCTGGGTCTGCGCAACCTGCTGAAAATGTCACTGCCGGAGCGGATCGCGGAGCGCAGGAGCCTGCTGAAAAGGCTGCGCCAGTTGCGCCTGCTGCAGTACAGTGATGACGACAGTCAGGTCGCCGCCGATGTGTTGTTGCGTGTGCGCCCGACCATAGTGCGGTTTGTCACCGAGGAGAATCTGCACCAGTTGCTGGACGGCGCGGACCAGCCGCACCCGACCGGGAACAGGGAACACAGCGAAAGCGAAGATTCCGGTTTGGCCCAGGGAGGGAGATCGACGGAATCCCCGCAGAGACTGACTCCAACAGTGGAGGACCACAGCCTGTTCAACCCGGCTGCGGACGCCGACAGCGGAGGCGGCGGGGAGGTCGCGGAATTGGAGGAGAGCGACAGTGTTTCTTAAAAAGCTGATCCTGGTGAACTGGGGCAACATACCGCAACTGGAGTATGAATTCGGCCCCATCAACCTGTTTTCCGGTGGCAACGGCTCCGGCAAGACCACTGCGGCGGATGCCATTCAGGCTTTGATGACAGCGGCCCACGATACCTTGTTTAGTTTCAACCCCGGGCAGGATGAAACCACCCAGAGGGGGCGGGGTGGCAAGCAGGTGCGCACACTTGCATCCTATGTCCTGGGCTGTGATGACGGCAGCTACGCGCGACTGCAGCCTACTGACTGCTATATCGCCGGGGTTTTCTATCCCACCAGCGGCGAGGAGGGCGAGCCCTTTACGGCGGTGATGGCCATCCGGGCACATCTCGATCGCAGCGCCAAGCCCGCCCAGGCGCGACAGTCCGAGCTGCGTTTTTTTATCCTCCCCGGTGAACAGCTCTCGCTCGGTGATTTTATTCGAGATTACAAAGACGGCCGCCACCTTCTGCCTCTGGACAAGTTCTACGGCATTGTCAGCAAGCAATTCGAGAGGGTAGAGCAGTACGACAAGAAAAAGGCCTATCTGCGCCGGCTCTACGGAGCCATGCGGGGCCGTCGCGATGCCGTGCCGGACCGCGAGGCGATTCATGCGGCGCGGACCTTCTCCAACTTTATGGCCTACAAGCCCGTCAAAAGTATCAATGACTTTGTGGCCCAGGAAGTATTGGAAAAGCGCGACCTGGGCGAGGCCATTCGCTCGGTTTCCGAATTGATGAAGACTATCCACGGGATGGAGCAGGAGGCGCGCCAGATCGTCGAGCGCGTTGCGTCCCTGGAACAGATCGCCAGTTCCGCCAATCTGTATCGGGAGCAGTGGTTGCAATTGCGGGTGCAGGAATACCTGCATGCCCGCCACCGGCAGATGCGGGTACAGAAAACCTATGTGGCCGGCAAAAATGCCCAGCGACAACTGCGCGCCGACCAGCAGAACAATGAACGCGAGGCGCGGCTGGCGGAGGAGCGGGTCGAGCAGCTGGGACAGGAACTGGTGAAGTTGCAGGCCCAGCGGCTGGGCATTCCCGCCCTCCGCACCAAGGATGAGTTGGAACAGCGTATCGCCAGCGCCCAGCAACAGCTTTCCGCCCTGGGCGCCTCACTGTCGGCGCAGCAGTCTATCTGGCGACGCAACCGCCAGGCAGCCGGTGAATTGTTAAAACTGTTGACGGAGACCAGTGCCGAGCTGGAAATTCCCGCCCTGCGCGATCCGGGTTTACTGTTCCAGGTCAGGCAGGTGTGCCGCGAGGACGAGCTGCCAGATTTGCACAAACTGCTGGGCAAGGATTGGATAGATCTTGAGGCCCTGGAAGCCATGCGGGCAAGCGCCGTGTCCACCGACAGCCTGCACGGGCAATTGTGCGGATCGATCGACAGCGCTGCCGCAGGCCAGCTGCCGTTGCGGGAGCAGATCAATCAGCAGGCTTCCCGCTGGGATCTGCGGGTGCAGCAGCTGCAAAAACAGCTGCAGGCGCAGGAGAACCGGATTCTGCATCTGCGCGCCAACCGGGTCCGCTATCCCCAGTCGGTGGAGCAGGCTCTGGCGGCCATTCGCGAACAGTGTCCTCAGGCCGATCCCCGCGTGCTATGCGACTATATCGAGGTGCTGGACGAGCGCTGGCAAATGGCGGTGGAAGGCTATCTGGGCGGTGCGCGCTTTGCCATCCTGGTGGAACCCGAATACGAGGCGGCCGCCATCCGGATAGTCCGCGGCCTGACGGGGCGGAACAATCGCGCGCGCGTGGTGCAGGGAGACAGGGCCAGGCGCGATGCCGAGCGCAGCGATCCGCCCAGGGGTTCCATCGTCGAATTGATGGAATTTAGCCACCGCACGGCCGAGTATTATCTGCGCGCCTCCTACGGTTCGGTGATACAGGTGCGCGACGAGCAGGAATTGCGCGGCACCCGGCGCGGGCTCACAGCCGATGGCCTGGCCAGTGGGAATTACAGTATGTGGCGCTGCGATATCGACGACAGCGATCTGGTGTTTGGCCAGGGCGCGCGGGCCAGGGCACTGGCGGCCCAGCAGCAGGCCATGGAGCAGCTGTTGCAGGAGGCCGGCCAGGTCAACCAGCAGCTGCAGTTGCTGCGCCGCGTGGCATCGGCGTTGCGGGAGCTTGCCCCGCCTTCCCTGCAGGTGCAGGTGGACGCCGCTCTGGCGGCGCAGCGGGATTGGCGCAGTGCTGAACAGGGGCTGCAGAATCTCGACCTGAGTGATAGCGGCCTGTTGGAGCAACAGCTGGTGGAAGTGAAAGCGCAGCAACAGGCACAGCAAAAAAACCACGCGGGCCTGTTGCAGGATGCGGGCAGGCTGGAGCGGGACCTGGACAATACCGCCAAACAACTAAAGGTACTGGCGGACGACCTGGAAAGGCTGGGAGAGGCGCTCGACCACAGCGAGGGGGCGGTGCGGTGTATCGCCCATATCCACCCGGATTTCGATGTCCAGCAGGCGTTGCAGCAGGCGGATGAGCAGGCCGCTCAGGCCGGGGACAAGTTCGATTTTGGCGCTGATATCGAGCAGTGGCAGGGGCTGCTGGAAAAGTATTGCCGCCAGCTGGACCGGGGGGTAATGGATCACAACACTTCGACCACGGCCGGCGATGCTCTGGCATTCGAACCGGATTACGGCGATGGTCACGGTGAAGCGCTGTTCAAATTGGTGTGTGAGTTACACAGTCAGGTTGAGGCCTTGCGCAACCGACTGAAAAACAACCTGCTGGTGGATCGCCACGAGCAGTTACGGGGGCTGAAAAAGTCCTTCAACACCACTTTCGTGACCCATCTGTGCCATGCCATCTACCAGTCCATCAACGACGGTAAGCGGGTTCTCGACGATCTCAACAAGGAACTGGAATTCCATCGTTTTGGTGCCGACCGTGAGCGCTTCCGCTTTGACTACCAGTGGGTACCGGAATTTCGTGAGTACTGGGGCTTCTTCAAGGCCGTGATCGACCTGCCCAACCTGGGGGAAGAGCAGAGTCTGTTCGATGCCGAGCTGGAGCCGCGCCACCGACAGGTGCGCGACAAGCTGCTGGCGATGTTGCTGAGTGAGGACGAACAGCTGGCCCGCCGCGAGCTGGACCGTATCAGCGACTACCGCAACTACCGCAGTTACGAGATCTACAAGGAGCCGGAGGGCAAGGAACCCATTGCCCTCAGCCAGTATGGCACCGGATCCGGCGGCCAGCTGGAAACCCCCGCATACATCATCCGCTCCGCCGCGGTGACGTCCGCTTTCCGCTTCAACGACGGCAATACCCATTTGCAGATGGTGCTGGTGGATGAGGCCTTTTCCAAGATGGACGAGGTGCGCTCCCGGGAGGTGATCCGCTACCTGACTGAAACACTGGGCTTACAGTTGCTGTTTATTATGCCCAGCAGCAAGTCGGGACCTTTTATGGACCTGATATCGAACCAGTTCGTGTTCAGCAAGTGCCCCAGCCCGCAGCCGGTGGGTGAACTCCACACCCGCGTCTATGTGGATCGCAAGGTCTGCAACCGGGACAAGATCGCCACTCTTTGGGCCAATCACCGCCGCGCCATTCGCCAGCAGGTATCGCTGGATTTTTTGGAACTGGTGGAGGGATGAAGCTGTAGGCCCGGAGGAAGATGGCCACCAAAGCCGGATAAGGCATATGGGAAGGTTCAAAAATGCCGACTCTGTACTTGCACCGGCCAGCTGCCATAACCGAAGATGTTGGACTGTCAAGTTGACCACCGATTGGTAGAGTCGCCTTAGGGGATGGGGAGGAGGTATGCGTCAGTTTTCGATGTTGGTGATAGTTGCGGTGATATTGGGTGGCGCCGCCATTCTGTATGAGCAGGAAAGTCGCAAGGTCAAAGGGGTATTGACCCAGCTCACCGAGTTGCAGGCCCAATTGGGTGATTTGCAAGCCGAGGTAACTCGCCTCAACGGCGAACTGGAAGCGGCGAAGCTCGCCTGGCGGCGTCAGCCCAGTCTCAGGGCCAGGGCCCGGCCAGACCAGCGCGCCGCCCCGGTGCAAATCCCGCCCAGCCAGGGGCACCAGGCTAGCCCCGGCAGTGAACGGGAATTGATTGCATCGGATGTGACCACAGCGCCACCGGTAATCCGCCGGGATGAGGAAGCCGAGGACCGGGGGGAGTGGAGCCGCCCTACCGTGGACGCGGAGGAATACCAGAGACAGAACGGTAATGACGCTTCCACAGTGGACCCCTATCAGTAAAATTGGCCCCTGCACGCCAATGCCGGTCCCAATAGGGGCCTCACAAAGAAGCAGCTTCAGCAACTTTGCTGGACAAGGGGTTATGGTCTGAAAGTAGGCGATAGGGGCACTATTGACCCGGCAATTAAATAAATTGCCGGGTTAATGCGGCACAGAGGTGACCACCGCCGGGCAGAGGCCGGCGTGAGCCATTGAACAGCCACCAACTTAGTGGAATTGCGCAGGTTTTTTATGGGCGACAATCCGACCGATGAGGAATCGTCAATTGGATTGCCGGATCAACGGTTTTATTTGCCATTTAGTGAGAAAGGCTCAGAATGTCCAGCAACGAATTTTACACTTCTCTAAACGCGCAACTTGAGGGCCTTCTGTCCGGTGAGCGCGACTGGCTGGCCAATACCGCCAATGCCAGCGCTCTGCTGTTTATGGAACTGCCTGAAATCAATTGGGCAGGCTTTTACTTCCTCCACGGTGACGAGTTGCGGGTTGGCCCTTTTCAGGGCAAACCCGCCTGCACGCGGATCCAGGTCGGTACCGGGGTTTGCGGCACCGCAGTGGCGAGTGGCAAAGCGCAGCTGGTACAGGATGTAAATCAGTTTCCCGGGCATATCGCCTGCGATGCAGTGTCCGTTTCCGAGGTGGTGATTCCGCTTTATGACGGCAACCGCTGTCTCGGTGTATTGGATGTGGACAGCCCCAGGCTGGCCCGCTTCTCCAGTGACGACCTCACCGGCCTCCAGGCATTTGTACAGATCCTGCTTGACAGCTCCGATCTTCCTGCGTTCTGATGGCGTTGCTGTGGCAGAAACACCTCGGTGGCGATTTGTATCAGGTGCGCAGCCATGGTGCCAGCGTCCGTTTGTACAGCAACGGAGTGCTTCACTCGCAATGGAATCCCCGGGACCCATTGAAGGGTAGCTTGTGGGAATTGATGTTACTGCCGGTATTCTTTCTGCCCTCACAGCAGATCCGCTCTATCTTGATGCTGGGCGTGGGGGGCGGTGCCTTGATTCGCCTTTTGCAACGGTTTTTCGATCCCACTGAAATCATCGGTGTAGACATAGATAAGACACACTTGCACATAGCGCGGCGCTATTTTGGTGTGAGCGGTATTCAACTGGTCCACGACGACGCCGTCCGCTTCGTGAACTGCCTTTCCCGTACGCAGCGGCGTTTTGACCTGGTTATCGACGATCTCTTTGGCCATGGCAAGGGAGAGCCGGAGCGGAGTGTCGCTGCCGATCTCAGCTGGTGTAAGCAATTGTTGGGGCTTACCGAAGTCCATGGTCTGCTGGTGGCCAATTTCGGCAGCCGGCGGCAGCTGCTTGCCAGTGGTTGGCGGGAAAAGCCACTACGTGACCAGCTTAAGGGAAGCTGGTCCGCCGAATTACCGGGCTACGAGAACAGTGTGATTGCAGTGAGCCGTCAACCACTTTCTATCCATCACCTCAAGCAGCGGGCCCCGGCCGCACTAAATCCAGGGAATCCGACAAGGCGACTGACCGGTCTTTTAAGGCGCCTGCGTTGAGCAACTGATTTTCCGGTGCCTACCCCCAAGCTTCACTTGGCGTTTATTGTCACTGCATGTCTATACTTTGTTGTATCTGGGTGCTTTTCTGGTAAGTCCCGATGCGCTACAAAACTGTGGAAGATGTCATTCAGGAAGGCAAGGATTTTCATGCAAAGCTTGCCCGCCAGTATGGGGAATACGAGCAGTTGGCGACGGACAAGCGTGTCGAATTACTACTGGACCAGCTTCACCGTCGCGAGGACTCCATGAAGCACTCGCTGGAGAATTTCCGCCAGGATATCTCCCCCGGTGCCCTGCATACCTGGGTTCAGTTTGCACCCGAGGGGCGGGAGCCGGAGTTCCTGCAGCGGGCGCGCAACCTCAACGTCAACGACCTGGAGGGTATCGCCAAGTTGGCCATGGACATCGATATGTATCTTTCGGATCAGTACCGGGACCTGTTGCAGGGTGCGGATACCCCTTCGGCCAAAGACGCCTTCCAGCGGCTGCTGGAACTGGAGGAGCTGGAGGAACACGCGCTCTCTATAGATCTGTTCAATTTGCGCGACTATTAATCCGGTAACTTATTCAGTTGCTGGGTCAATATTCGCAGCTTGCTGAAAATAGCGATTCCTGGCTTATTTCAGCCAGGCTTAGCGGCCTCAACCTAGCTGTTCGGAACAGCAATCTGCAGCTAAAGTCTTTTCAGCAACCAGTTGGCAGTAAAGGACTGGTTGCAACCGCAAGCCATTTTCTCTAACTGGTTGTCGAAATTCGAAGAATTTCGACGCCTGGTGCCGGAATATGGATGTTCCGGCAAAATCAACGACGCCTTAGTCGTTGATTTTGGGAGAAAAGTGAAAATCACATTTTTCGTATTTTGAAACAGGCAGGATGCCTTTTTCAACAACCTGCTAGTGGTTGGTAAGCCGATAAACACAAAAGCCCTGTGCTTTGCAGAGGAGCTTCACCTCGGCGTAAAACTGTTTGGCCTTGCGTGCCAAAGGTATAAATTCGTTGACCACGAACAAAGCCTGCCCCCTATCGCAAAGCAGTCGCGCGCTCTGTTTCAAAAAGCGATCCGTCAAGTCACCCTCCACCTGGAACCCCTGGTGAAATGGTGGATTGCAAACCAGAAAATCAGCGATATTTGCTTCTAGGTCAGCACCGGCGTCCGAGGGGACCACCACCCCCTCGATTTCCAATAGCTTGAAATTCCTCTCACAGGCCAGCAACGCCGCGGCATTATTGTCTGTGGCGGTGATATGGAAGTTGCCGAGTTTTTTCAAGCGGCTGCTGAGATAACCGTAACCGCAGCCCAAGTCTACGATTCGTGCACCGGTTGGTGGCAGGTACTGCTCGAATTGAGTCGCCAGCAGATCACTGCCTATATCGACTTTGTCCCAGCCAAACTGCCCCGGTTTGCTGATCAGGCCACCCAGTGCCGGTGGTTTTCTCAATTCCGGGTAGTTGTC
The DNA here is from genome assembly GCF_040932045.1 of Microbulbifer sp. TYP-18. Lineage (NCBI taxonomy): Bacteria > Pseudomonadati > Pseudomonadota > Gammaproteobacteria > Cellvibrionales > Microbulbiferaceae > Microbulbifer > Microbulbifer sp. TYP-18. The sequence continues at coordinate 2,868 of NZ_JBFRBC010000007.1, read as the reverse complement.
GCCATCGAGCGTTTTACCAAGCTCCGCATCGCTATTAAATAGGCTGACACTGATGTAATCACTGCCACACTTGCGTAGCTGTGGCGCAGAGCCAAAGTAGGCGGCTGACTTGGACGCATAGGACTTGATGCCACTCCGTTTGCTACCGAGCATTTTCAGTTCACCGCCCTGGCCAAGCATCGAAGGACAGCAGTTGATTATGTGGTGCACTACCGCTTTTTCCTTCGAAAGCGGGTAGACAACGGATCGGTAGCGCCGGCTCAATTCGTCTATGCGAAAGTCGTTGAAAAAGGTACGGGCCGTCTGGTGCTCGGAGAGTTTGGCAATATCCCATCGGTTGGTTAACAGATCGCCGCGAAAATCCACCCCTTGCACCAGCAGTGGCTTGCTGTTTTCATCCGCAATCCACAGGGTCTCGGACGGGTTTTGCTGCAGGAGTTGTGTAAGCAAAGCAAAAGTCATTGGCGAATCGGTTTCATTTGTGTCGGCTGGGGCCCTGCGGGTACCGCCATTTCGCCGGGTTTGACACCGGCAAGCTATTGAATGGAATTGACCTCGATACCTGTCAGTGGCCGGTAATCACCTTCGGCCAATTCTTCGTCCAGTACAATGGTCCCGATGCGCTCACGGTGCAGCTGTAGTACCCGGTTGCCGAGCGCGGCGAACATGCGCTTTACCTGATGATAGCGCCCCTCGCTGATCGTGAGGCGCGCCTCCTTCATAGACAGTGCCTCCAGCTGTGCCGGCTTGGTACGCTTTTGTTCTCCGTCCAGCCAGACACCCTTGGCAAATTTGTCCGCCGCATTCTCTGCGATACTGTCCGCCAGGTGCACATGATAGACCTTGTGGTGATGATGCCGGGGGGAGGTGATCTTGTGGGACCACTGCCCATCGTCGGTAATCAGTACCAGGCCGGTGGTGTCGATATCCAGCCGGCCCGCCACATGTAGCAGGTGTTTGTTGGGCTCGTCGATCAGATCCAGCACCGTGGGGTGTTCACTGTCCTTGCTGGCACTGACGTAGCCCAGAGGCTTGTGTAGCATAAAATAGCGAGGCCCCGGTTGGCTCAGCTGCCTGCCGTCAAGGCATAGAATGTCCCCATCCACCACTTTCGTGGCCGGGTTGGTGATAACTTCCCCATTGACGGTGATGCGTCCGGACCTGGCCGCGCGCTTGACGTCCGCGCGCGACAGATTGGTCACCTGGCTTACCGCCTTGTCCAGCCTGATAGTCTGGGGCAACGGCGTCAACCGATCTTGCGTTCGCCCGAATCCACCGCCTGGTAGATCAGCGTGTTGATGGTCATGGGCCCCACACCGCCCGGAACTGGTGTAAAGGCAGCAACTCTGTCCAACAGGGGGGCGAGTTCGATATCACCGAGACCGCCGGGGTGGTAGCCGGCGTCCACAACCACCGCACCGTCCGCAACCCAGTCCGCCTTGATAAACTCTGGCCGGCCAACTGCGCCCACCAGAATATCGGCACGGCGGACGTGATCGGCCAGATCCCGGGTATGTGAGTGGCAGGTGGTGACCGTGGCATTGGCGTTCAGCAGCATGGCCGCCATGGGCTTGCCGAGAATGGGGCTGCGCCCGACGACCACCGCGTGCTTGCCGGCTAGCTCAATGTCATAGGCCTCCAGCAGGCGCATGATGCCCTTGGGGGTCGCACAGCCGTAGGCCTTCTCACCCATTGCCATTCGGCCGAAGCCGAGGCAGGTGACGCCATCCACATCCTTATCCAGCCGGATCGCATCGAAGCAGGCGCGTTCGTCTATTTGGGATGGTACCGGGTGCTGCAGCAGGATTCCGTGGACATTGGGGTTGCTGTTCAGCTCTTCGATTTTGGCCAGCAACTGCTCTGTGGTGGTCGAGGCCAGCATTTCCACCTGAAGCGAATCCATGCCGATCCGGCGACAGGCATTGCCTTTCATCTTGACATAGGTGGCCGAGGCCGGATCGTCACCTACCAGTATGGTGGCGAGGATCGGTGTCTGGCCACCACTGCTCTCCTTCAGTTTCGCAACCCTTGCGGAGAGTTCCTGTTCGGTTTTCTGTGCCAGGGCCTTGCCGTCCAGAACCAGTGCAGACATAGGGATTTCTCTATCAGTCAGTGAGCCGTAGCCACCCTGCGGAGAATGGCGGGGCGGCAGTGGGAGCTTCGTCACGCCCACCCGCAGGTCGGCAGACCTTGTCAAAAGCGGGCTATTTTCGCACAGCGGGCCGACAAAATCCCACCTCGCCCGGGATTCCATACTCAGGGCTAAACTATTGTAAAAAGAACAGCTTAGCGGCGTTGACTCCCTCCCGGGGCGCAAGTATCATGCGCGCTCTCGACGGGAGGTGACAGCCGACCAAAGAGATCGCGGAGGGTGTTTGCAAGACTCCGTTGCCAACTTGGTAGATTCGGGGCATAGCGCAGTCTGGTAGCGCGCCTGCTTTGGGAGCAGGATGTCGGGGGTTCGAATCCCTCTGCCCCGACCAGGACAGGGTTGCCTAGCGCCCGTAGCTCAGCTGGATAGAGCATCCGCCTTCTAAGCGGATGGTCGCAGGTTCGAGTCCTGCCGGGTGCGCCATTCTTTCGGAATGGTTTCAGGTAGATGACGCTGATCTGGCCAGTCTTGGCTCAAAGTTAGTGCTTAGTCTGGTCCCCCTGCACAGACGCTAGACATACAAGCAGGGTGTGAGTCGGCGTTGCCACAAGGCGCTGAACTAGACAAATTGATGGTGGCTGTAGCTCAGTTGGTAGAGCACAGGATTGTGGCTCCTGAGGTCGCGGGTTCGATCCCCGTCAGCCACCCCAATATTCCCCATCTAAATCAAAGACTTACGAATCCTGCCCAGTGCGGGTTTTTTCGTTTTGGGCGCT
>NZ_JBFRBC010000069.1:0-2774 GCF_040932045.1 Microbulbifer sp. TYP-18 | reverse complement strand
TGGCAGCCATCATCAGCGGAGAAGCCCTGGGCTTATTCAACAGTACCCAGACGGGGATCGGCGCAGCCGGTTTTGGCCAGGGCCGGGAACAGGTCTACGTGAATGCCTCCACCGGCAACCTGGTGCTGCGCCAACAAGACGAATTCGTGGTGTCCTCCGGTTTGGATCTCAGCCTGTTGCGGACCTACAACAGCCAGGGCCAGCTGGACGGCGACAACAATGACGGCTTTCGCTTCAACTTCACCCAGCAACTGACCAGCCTTGTAGGCTCCCCCAATCAGCCGGGTAGCCAGATCACCCGTATTGGCGGCGACGGCGCCGAGACCACCTACACCTACGATGCCACCCTCCAGGCCTACGCCTCCCCCGACGGCGCCGGCGCGCATGATCAAATTATCTACGATAGCGGCAACAACCAGTGGGTCTGGCGTGAGGGCTCCAGCCGTATCGAAGAGGTCTATGGAGACGTGAACGGCGAATGGAAACTCATCGCCCGAGTGGATGCGGAAGGCCGTCAACTGATGTTTGGCCACAATGCCAGCGGCTTGGTGAACAGTATTGTCGACAGCGCCGGCCAGACCTTCACCCTTGCCTACAGCGGCAACCAGGTCACGGGTGTCACCGTCACCAGTGACGGCGTGACCCAACAGCGCCTGCACTACAGTTATGACAGCCAGAACCGTCTGCAAACCGTCACCGTCGATCTCTCCCCCGAAGACAGTGACATTGCCGACGGCAACACCTACACCACCAACTACACCTACGACGGCAGTAGCACCCGTATTGCCTCTGTCACCCAGAGCGACGGCACCCTCATGCAGTTTGCCTATACGGATGTCGATGGCCAGGGGGACTACCGGGTAACCGAAGTGCGTGCCGGGCGCGCAGCGGCGAGTGGTCAGGCTGGGGAGTTCGACAACAGCGATCTGCGTATCACCACCTATGCGTATGACCTGGCGAATGCGGTCACTACCATCACCCAGGTGAGCAATCCCGAGGCGAGTTCGGGCAGTTGGATCGGCCCGCAAACCGAGTTGATGTTCGACAGCGCCGGGCGTATCACTCAGATGACCGCCCCCGCTGACCAAAACGGCGTGAGGGAAGTCACCCAGTACAGCTACGATGCCGACGGCAATCTCCTGACCCTTACCGATCACAGTGGGGATACCGCGACCTATGAATACGATGGGCGCGGTAACCAGACCCTGATGCGCGATGCCCAGGGCAACACGGTGGCACGTGAATACGATAGTGACAACCAACTCGTTAAAGAGACGGTGTACCTGCGTCCGGACCCCGACGCCGGCGGTGCAGAGCAACCGGCCGAAGCCCGTGTCACCCACTATGTCTATGACGATAACCAGCGTCTGCGCTATATCGTCAGCCACGACGGCACTGTCCAGGAAACCCGCTACACAGACGACAGCCAAAACCTGCAAAATGGTGTCCCCGCTCGTACGATCAGCAGTATTACCTACCTGCAACACGGTTACTTCGACCAGTTTGATGCGGATAACTACAGCGAAGCCAGCACTGCCAACAGTGCGACCTTCGATATGGCTGCGCTAGATAGCTGGGTGCAGAATACCCAGAGCGATATCCAGGCCAACGACCTGCACAATGCCACTCGCCGCCATGACACCCTGCTGGATTTTCGTGGCCAAGTACACAGCGTGACGCACTACGCCAGTGTCGATACAGCTGGTGCCGGTGTTGTCGACGGCAGTGAGTCCACCAGCTACGCCGTCTATGATGCCAATGGTCGCCTGCTGAGCACCGTAGACCCCCGTGGTACTGGTGCCGCCTCCAGCACCTATAGCAGCAGCTATGTGTACGATGGCCTGGGTCGGCTGCTCAGTAGTACCGATGCCGAAGGGCACACCAGTACGACCCTGTATAACGACGCCCAATCACAAATCATCAGCACTGATGCCGATGGCCTGCAGGTCACCCGCAGTTACGCCTCCAATGGAAGTCTGGTCAGCGAGGTCCGCTTTGATACCACCAATGGCAATGTCCCCTTAGGTGAAAGCAAATACTTCTACGATAGCCTGGGTAGAATCCGTGCCACCCAGGATGCCATTGGCGCCATCAGCCACAGTCTCTACGACAGCAAAGGCCAGATGGTCGCAGTGATTAGCGCGACCGGCTCCGTCACCGAATTCCATTACGATGCCGAAGGGCGCCAGGTCCGCAATACCGGTTATGCCAATAAGCTGACGAGTCTTCAACTGCAAAGCCTGCTGGTAAAAGATGGCGGCCAGAACATCATTGGTATCGACGAATCCCTGTCGCTGGAGGATCTTCGACCTGTGGCCGATGCGGGGAATGATCGCCGGGCGTATCAGTACTACGACAATGCCGACCGTGTGCGGTTTGTGGTGGATGCGGCAGGTTACCTGAGTGAAACCCAGTACAACGCCCAGGGTCAGGTGCTGCGTAGCACGCAGTACGACATACAGGTCCAGAACCCCGGGAGTGAGACCACGGTGACACTGGCGGCCAAGTATGCAGCCAGTAATACCAGCCTTAGCGTCGCCAGCGACAGTGCCACTACCTGGGTCGAGCCGCTACAAAGCTATGCTGAAGCCGATACCCTGGGGTTCAACCAGCAGATTGCCGCGAATCAGGCAGGCAGTATTGACTTGAGCCAGAGTGCCACTACCCGACCGGCGCAAAATGCGTATGCACTCGCCTCCACTACCAATCAGCGTGTAGAAAATACGCAAACGGAAAGTGTGAGTGGCAGTGCCATTACGAATTCGTTTACCCGT
>NZ_JBFRBC010000068.1:0-2831 GCF_040932045.1 Microbulbifer sp. TYP-18 | reverse complement strand
GTCCGTGTCTTGAAGTAAACCCTGTCCAATCACGTCCGGAAAAAAATGACCCATGCTTGCATAATTGTGAGATGAATCCCTATAGTCTCCCGTATATATGCCTCCATAAGTTACCACAAAAGTTATATTTTCCCTGGTATTAAAGTTATAATCGAACGGATGTTTTATATAAAATTCTGCAGGGGGAGGAGTATATTCATAATAACTTAGATTGTGATATGGGAATTCCAACCTGCTGGTGACGACATCATTTTCAATCCAATAAAGCGTACTTGAGCCATTGAGATGAGATTGAGCTGGCAAGTAAGGCCGATCCGGTTGGTAGCTAGCTAATAATTTATAGGGAGCGTAGCTAATTCCAGAAAGGCTGAGAAGATTATTAATGCTACTTAGTGAATGTCCATTTTCATCCCAGACCCTACGTAGCGTAAAACCCTGAGGCTGATATGTATAAGCGTGAATAATCCAGTCATCAGTCCAGTCACCCTCACCAATACTCGCTATGAAGTTTGACAAAGAAAAGTTGGTAGGACTGAGTTTTTCTATGGAAATGGAGGCATTATTGGTCGTGCCTTCACAAGTACTTTGCGTGATTATTTCACTTGTGCTGTCGTTGCGCGCTTGTGCTTCAACACATACTTGTATGATACCCGCAGATGAAGATGAGAGATACTTTCTAACCACCTGAGTGGTGGATAGCGTAGAAGTTGAACTTGAAGTTAAAGACAAGGCTGTAGCCCCAGATCCTAGTCGAATATCTTTAGTATATCCATTGTACCCATCGGAGACCACCGTATTTTCAAAGGATTGCCCGCTGTACAATTCTTTTAGGTCTGCCCCAATAAAGGTATAACCTTCTTTTAATTGATAAAAAATGTCAGCTTCAGCCTGCATTCTGCCGTTGGCATAGATCCGGTTGCTTGGATAGGCCGTGCTATATTCTCCCTCGATAAATAAGCTTTGAAATGGTACCTCAGGGGGACCACTGGCAAAAATATAATTGCTAATGAACAATGAACTTAAGGCCATTAATTTAAGCTTGAGTTTTTTATTCATACAAACTTCCAATCTATTAATAGTTAAATAAAGCCAGCTGGAATATATAGCCAGATATTTCTTAGACTTTCCTCCTGCTGACCGGAAATTTATATTCTCTTGCATCAGAAGTCGTCAACGATTATTTTCTTGTAATTTAAAAACCTTGATGCTCTTCTTATTTTTTAACTTTCACACTAGTTTTAATGTAAGTACCTTTTCAAATTGCTAAAAGTTCTATTTTCATTATAGAAACAGCACTTTCTGTAAGAAAATTATCCTATTAAGGCGCCAAATAGGGAATATTATAAAAAGGAGAGGAGCCTAAAAGCTTTTAAATTATAAATAGGCAATCGTTCACACTTTTTTATATATCGGCAGCGCCAAAAATTGACCAAGCATCAATTAATATTCACAAGCCGTCCGCAACTTGTTCAAACTTTCCAACACACAATACCAAATCGTTTTGAGCATTGATCGTATCCTAGATATTGTTGAAATTTAATATTTTTACTGCTTTTTTCCCATTTATTTAAGTACTTACAGCTAATTTAATGTGAAATTACAAAAGTAAGAAGAGTATCAAGGTTTTTAAATTACAAGAAAATAATCGTTGACGACTTCTGATGCAAGAGAATATAAATTTCTGGCCAGCAGGAGAAAGTCTAAGGAATATCTGACTGGAATCTTCAACCTGGCTTTATTTAATTATTAATAGATTGGAAGTTTGTATGAATAAAAAATCCAAGATTAAATTAATGGCCTTAAGTTCATTATTCATTAGCAATTATATTTTTGCCAGTGGCCCCCCTGAGGTACCATTTCAAAGCTTATTTGTAGAGGGTGAATATAGCACCGCTTATCCAAGCAATCGGATCTATGCCAACGGTAGAATGCAGGCTGAAGTTGATATTTTTTATCAATTAAAAGATGGTTATACGTTTATTGGGGCGGAGCTTAAAGAATTGTATAGCGGGCAATCCTTTGAAAATACGGTGATCTCCGATGGTTACAATGGATATACTAAAGATATTCGATTAGGCTCCGGAACACCTGCCTCGACGTCTTTACCTTTAACCTCAAGTTCAACCTCTACCCTATCCACAACTCAGGTGGTTAGAAAGTACCTCTCATCTTCATCTACAGGCATCATACAAGTATGTGTTGAAGCACAAGCGCGCAACAACGTCACAAATGACATAATCACGCAAAGTACTTGTGAAGGCACGACCAATAATGCCTCCATTTCCATAGAAAAACTCAGTCCTACCAACTTTTCTTTGTCAAACTTCATAGCGAGTAGCGCTGATGGTGACTGGACTGACGACTGGATCATCTGGGCTTATACATATCAACCTCAGGGTTTTACTCTACGTAGGGTCTGGGATGAAAATGGGCTTAGATTAAACCAAAATCAAACTGATTTTTTCGTTGATTCCGGAATTAACTACGCTCCCTATAAATTATTAGCTAGCTATCACCCGGATCGACCCAACCAGCCTGCACAGGCCCACCTCAACGGTTCCAGTTCGCTGTATTGGATTGAAAATGGTGTGGTCACCAGTAGACTGGAATTCCCATATCACGATCTAACTAACTATACCTATCAACCTCCTGGTCCCCTCTATATAAAACATCCATTCGATTATAACTTTAATACTAATGAAAATATAACTTTTGTAGTAACTTATGGAGGTATTTATAAAGGAGATTATCGCACTGCCTCTCGCAACTACGCAAACATGGGTTATTTATTTCCGGGAGTTATTAGAGAGGGTTTCTTCACGGATTTAGAA
>NZ_JBFRBC010000067.1:0-3268 GCF_040932045.1 Microbulbifer sp. TYP-18 | reverse complement strand
CGCGTTCGGGTTCCGGCAGGGCCCGGCGATCCAGGCGCCCGCTGGCCTCGCGCGGCAGGCCCTCAAGAGCGACAAAGGCCTCCGGCAGAGCCTGGCCTGTCAGGCGCAAGTGCCGGCGCAGACGCGACCACAGGAGCCCCTTGTCCTCGCTCTCGGCCCACTCGCCACAGGGCACCACATAGGCCACCCGACAGGGCGGCTGGTCACGCCACAGTACCGCGGCCTCGCTGATCTCTTCGTGGCGGCTCAAAGCCTCAGTGGCCGCCGCCGTAGCGGAATTGGCCGGAAGTTGTGAAGAGCCCTGCGGCGACTCGACGGCAACAATCTCCACAATATCGTCGCGACAGTGGGGAATGGCTGGCAGACCGCTGGAATGACAATCGCGCTTTAAAGAGGCCGCGCCCAAAAACTCAGAACACTTATCGCCCTCGCCAAGATCCACATTCAACCAGTGCAGTTCCCCCACAACACCGGGCGCCGCCAACTGGCCGTGCCGGTCGAGCACACAGGCGCCCATGGCCGGGCTTAGGGTCTCGGCGGGCTCGCCGCCCACCCACTGCTGCGCCAGCCGCAAGCAGGCCAGGCTGAGAGCATCCAGCCCCTCGCCCCACCAGCGGCGCTCGCAGCGGGCCAGGCACGCCAGGGTGCCATGGCTCAACGTCTCGCCACTGGCCGCACCATTAACACGGTAATAGCGCAGGGCCTTCTGGGTGGGTTTGGGTTCGGTCGTGGCCGTCCCGACACTCTGCTCGGCATCGGATGTGGTTGAGAGCAAAGACTCGAGAGCCAGGACGGGAACACCCCTCAAGGCGGCCAGATGCTCTGAGCCCGAAGCGTCACCGAGGATAGCCGCCAGGCCGCTGTCCTCAACACGATATTGCAGGGCCAGGGTTGGCAGATTCGCATCCAGGGGGACCACTGTCGCCCCGGCCCGCCACAGCCCCAGCAAGGCCGCAGCCAGGTGCTCCCCATCACTGGCCAGACACAGGCCGATGGGTCGGCCCAGGTCGAGCTGAGTCTCATTCCCAACCGCCCGGGCCAGGGCCTGCGCTTTCCACTCAAGCTCCTGGTCCGCTATTGGCCCGGTGATAGAAGCCAGCAAAGCGCCGGGTTCCTGTGGGGGAAGGGGCATCAGCGCCCCTTGCTCGGCCTCGCTCAAAAACACTAACTGCGAGAGGCGCTGTTCCGGCGACGCCACCATGGCCGCCAGCAGTCGCTGGTAGTGATCCAGCCAGCGTGCGATGGTGGCGGCCTCGAACAGGTCGCTGTTGTACTCCATGCCACCTTCAATACCTGCGGCACCCTCGTGCAGGGTCAGGGTCAGATCAAAGCGTGAGATACCCTCCCGCTGGCCATCGAAAGTCAGCGGTTCAAGCTCAAGGCCCGGCAGAGAAACACTGTCACTGTGGGATTTTTGCAGCGCAAACATCACCTGAAACAAAGGAGAGTGCTGGATATCTCGCTCGGGACTGAGTTCATCTACGAGCATTTCGAAAGGGATGTCCTGATGGGCATAAGCCTGCAAGGACAGCTCTTTCGTCCGCGCCAAAAACTCGGTAAAGGGTAAATCCTCACGCAAGTCAATGCGCAAGACCAGACTGTTGACAAAAAAGCCGATCAGTCCTTCGGTCTCCTTGCGCGTGCGGTTGGCGATGGGTGTACCAATAGCAAATTCTTGTTGCCCGCTGTAGCGGCCCAGGAGAACAGCGAAGGCCGCCAGCGTGGTCATATACAGCGTGGCACTTTGCTCGCGGCTGAAATTCTCCAACTTTTCGAGTAACTGCCGAGGCAGTTGAAGGTTTTTAAAATGACCGCGAAAACTCTGTTGCTGGGGGCGCGCCCGGTCCAGAGGCAAGTGCAGCACCGGTGGCAAGTCGTCGAGCTGATGGCGCCAATAGTGCAACTGTTTTTCCAGTATTTCGCCCTTTAACCATTGACGCTGCCAGTGGGCATAGTCTGCGTATTGAATGGGTAACGGTGGCAGCGGCGAGGCCCGCCCAAGGTCAAATGCCTGATAAAGCGTCACCAGCTCCTGAAGCAACACGCCCTGGGACCAGCCGTCGGAAACACTGTGATGCATAACAACCAGCAGTATATAGCTGTTATCTTCGACACAATGAAGCAGCCGTGAGCGACATAGCAGATCTTTTGTCACATCAAATGGAAAAGACATCTCCCCTTCAGAAATCTCTTTTACTTCATTTACCGTTGATATTTTTTCCAGAGCGATATCAGGTACATCCGCCTCAATCATTTGCACAGCATCGCCATCGATGGTCTGAAAACGCGTGCGCAAACTCTCGTGCCGCTGAACAATACTCTCGATTGATTTGATTAAAGCATTCTCATTGACCTGCCCACGCACCCGCAGCGCCAGTGGCAGATTGTAGACGGCACTGGCACCGGTGTACTGCCCCAGGAACCACAGGCGCTGCTGCGCGTAAGAGAGCACTTTCGCTTTAGAAGGATTGAGCTTTTCAATTTCAAGTTCGTATTTTTTATACGAAAAATTCGAGAGAAAAATAATAACTTCTTCTCGACTTTCTTTTAGCAACTGTACAATTTCTGCAGGAATTTTTTTCTTCTGCGAGGTAACTTTAAGGCGGCCTTCATTGAGCGTGACTTTCACGCCGTGATCTTTACAAGTATTTAAAACATCTACTGGATTCATTGTCATCTTTATTTTTTGGACTTTAAATTTCGATTTCGTCAAACGCGACACTGCCTTCGGAGTCGTCGTCGTTTGCATCTCCGATCATATAGCCGATCACTTTGCCAAGTTCGCAAATAGAGGGGTTTTCAAAAAACACGCGGATAGGGATTTCAAGGTGAAATTCATCGTGAATATCACTGAGCAGCTGAACCGCCAAAAGTGAGTGGCCGCCGATAACAAAAAAATTGTCATGGCGTCCAATGGAAGGGCATTTCAACAAGTTTTGCCAAAGTTTCGCCAAACGCTCCTCGCATTCCCCTTCCGGAGGGAGCTGAGCCATCTGGGGGAGGATCTCTGCCGGCAGCGGCAGTTTTCGTCGATCCACTTTGCCGTTGTCCGTTAAAGGCAACTGTTCGAGAGGCACGATAAAGGAGGGCAACATATACGACGGCAGGCGCTCGGCCAGGTGTTCGCGCAGGGCACTGACCTCTTCAGCGCTCTTCCCAGCACTCGCCGCTTCCGTATCGCCCCCACGCATCACAACATAGGCCACCAGGCGGGCGTCCCCAGGCTCGTCCCCTGAATCCGCGCTGTTTTGCACCACGGCCACCGCAT
>NZ_JBFRBC010000066.1:0-2924 GCF_040932045.1 Microbulbifer sp. TYP-18 | reverse complement strand
CCCAGCGCACCACAGCCGTCATCACTATCCACCGGTGGTGGCGGCGGTACATCCGGCAGGGTCGGGGCAGTATCGCCCATCTGCAGGGCACCATCCACCGGGCGGAAGGTGTCGCTGTTGTTGTGGATATTGGTCACCACATTGGGCAGCTCAAGTCGCTGCCCTTTGGTCAGAGTTTCGGTGCCGGTCAGGCCGTTGGCATCGGCCAGCAGGTACCAGAGACTGGCATCCCCCCAGAGCATGGCGGCCACGGATTGCAGGGTTTCGCCACCCTGGGCCTCGTAGCTGGTGTAGCTGGAGGCCGGATAGTTGGGGTTGATCGGCTGGAAGTTCTGGTCAAAGTCCGCAGACTGCACCGCCTGAACATGGTCCCCGTTGCTGTGGGAGTGGCGATTGCCGGCACCTTCGGCCTGGGCCAGGGCTTTGACGTAGTCGTAGCGGCTGGGCACCCGGTCGTTGCCAACATCACCCACCGCATGGCCGTTGAAGTAGTAGAAGTGGCGCATCTCGCGACCGTAGCTGCTTTGGCCACTGTCGTTGATCTCTTCGCGCACCAGGGTGCGCCCTTCCTTATCAGTCACATAGGCGATGGCGCGCTGGCCTTCAACATCGTAGACGCGGCGGATATGGCCATTTGAATCGTAGGTGTAGAAGGCTTCCCCATTCTCCCAGCTCTGCCGCTGCTTGGGGTGCAGGTCTTTGTTGTCGGCGCTGATCACCACAGACTTGGTCTTGTAGGTGTCCCACTTTTCGTAGCTGTTGTAGAGGGTCGTCACTGTGGCCGCGCCACCATCTTCGGGGTAGGCGTGAGTGACGCTGGTACTCACTGTCTCACCATCCCCGAGAAAGGTGTTACGGCTGCGGGTGACCTCATCGGTTGCCACACCACTCTCGCTGTAGCGCTGGGTTTCGTTGCCGAGCAGGGTGCCGTCGGCATTGTGGTAGTTTTTGGTTCGGCTGTAGAGGGTGCCGCTGGAATCGTACTCGTAGTAGGCGGTGACCTGGCCGGCATCATTGTTGATGCGGCTGGCCCGCAGGACAAAGCCGCTGCCCTGGTCGATATGTACCGTGGTGAGACGGCCGTTGCTGTCGTAGGCGTACTTCTCGCGGATGCTGCCGTCACTGGCGCGTGTGGCGAGGTAGCGCTGGTCCAGGCCATTGTAGGTAATGGCGGTGCCGGTTTTACCCAGGACAATCTGGCCGTTCTCGAACTCGCCGAGGGTGAGGGTGAAACGGTTGTTCCTGTCGTAGGTGTAGTAGAACGACTGGGTCCTGCCGTCGATAGTGCCGTCGAGGTTGTCGACGTAACGGCCGTTATACACACTGGAAACACTGCGACGGTTACTGAAGGCATCAAAGGTGTAGTCGATCTGGTAGGCGTTACCGTATTCGTCGTAACCCTCGATACTGATAATACGCCCTTGCTCGTCATACTCGGCCGTACTGTGCTGGTACACCACACGGCCGAGGTTGTTGTAGAGGTCATGCGAGCGATAATAGAGTTCGCCGGTGCGGTTGCCCGCTTTGTCGTAGCGGTATTCGGTGACGGCGGGAGCGATATCGCTGTTGGCGGCAGTCTGGTCACCATCGGCGAGACCGTTGTTGCCGTAGTCGTAGGTGCGGAACAGATTGCCGTTGTGGTAGTAGGTAAAGCGTATATCCTGGTTGTTGCGCGCTTCCCAGGTGCCGTCGCCACTCTTAGCGGTATTGCCGGTCTGGCGTGACAGCCAGCCGGCGTAGTTGTAGGCGTACTCAATACGGTGGCCGCCGAGGTCGTCATGCCAAACGGCTTTGCCGAAGTAGTCGACGGCGTCGCTGATCACATCCTCCCGGGAGGACTGATTCCAGTCGGTGTCCACCACACCGCCCATTCCGGACTTGGCAATGGAGGTGATATAACCCCCCAGCTGCACCTCATCTGCCGGGCCCTGCGCCTGCTGGCCATCCGCGGCCAGAACATTGCGCGCCACGGCATCACTCCAGGCGTAGGCGTAATCGGTGATACTGCCGTTGTAGCTCTTGTACTGCAGCACCCGGCCCATGCCGTCGTAACGGTAGCTTTCCTGACCCACTGTGCCACTGTCGCTGACGGTGCCGCCGCTGTTAAAGCTGGAATACAGCACATGGTTGGTGTCGCCGTAGAGGGCGTTGCGATGGCGAATGCGGTTGCCGAACTCGTCGTAATCCCACTCGTCATACTTGCCTGAGGCGCTATAGCCATAGTCGATCGCCTGGCTGCCGTCCTGGAAACGGTTCATCCGCACCAGCTGGTTGTTGGCGTCGTAGTGGTAGGCCACCTGGTAGTAAAGCGCACTGGTGCCGTTGCCGCGCGCGTTGGCGCGGTACACCAGTTGGCTGCTGCCCTTAAGGTTGCCGGCCTGGTCGTAGACCTGGCTGTCGTAATCCCCCACACCGTCCTGGCTGGCCATCAACAAGCCCGCCTGGTAATCCTGCAGGTAAATTTGCTCATGCTGGACGTTGTAGGCGGTCACGGCATTTCTGGTCGCGGTGGTCGCACTGGCCGCAGCTTCCGCACCCATTTTTTCCATCACCACTTCACCAAACGCATTCACCCCGTATTCGGTAGCGGTGTGGGCGCGGAAGCTGGTCATCTGCTCCGTGTAGACGTCCGCTTCCGGCTTCAGCTCCTTCGCCAGATTGCCGCGCTGGTCGTATTCGTACAGGGTGGTGTTGCCGTTGTTGTCGATCGACGCCACAGTCTCACCAAAGGCGTTGTAGCTGGCGTGGTGGGCGATCAGGGTTTCGTCGTTGGCGGCATCGGTCAACTGCAGGGCGATATTGCGGATCGCCTCGCGGTTGTAAAGGCCGGTCTGCGAGTAGAAGACGGAGGTATAACTGTCGCCATCGGAAGACGTATTGCGGCTATAGGTGTTCGTCTTGACGCTTTTGGTAACCGCGTTGGT
>NZ_JBFRBC010000065.1:0-4184 GCF_040932045.1 Microbulbifer sp. TYP-18 | reverse complement strand
TAACGGTTATCGTGTATATAATCCCGGATTAATGCGGTTCCATGCCGCAGATTCTATGAGTCCTTTTGGCAGAGGTGGCGTAAATAGCTATGCTTATGCATTAGGTGATCCCATCAACTTACGCGATCCAAGTGGGCACTTTGCGCTTATCAGTTTGCTCATTGGTGCCATTATAGGCGCGGTGATTGGAGGAGTGGTTTCCGCTGCGGTGGAAGGAATCAGGGCGGCCGCTACGGGGGACGAATTTGATTTCAAGCAAGTATTTATCGGAGCGGCTCTCGGCTTTATCAGTGGAGGATTTGGTGCTGCAGCCATTGGTGCTAAAACAGGGGTTCAGGTAGGCATAGCGGTGGCGGATGCTGTGGTTTCTGGTGCTGCCGATTTTGGATTAACTACGCTTGCAGACCTCAACAACCCAGATGGTCCGGACTATGGAGCCGCTGGTGTAGGCGCTGGAGTAGGTGCCGCGATTGGCCTAGTGACCTTTGGCTTAGGAAAGGGAATTGGTACCGTGGTCAGCAAAGTAAGTAGAAAGCTCGTGCGGCAAAATAATCGAATAGGCTTTCTGCTTTCTCCCACAGGTGGAAAGTCTAAATTAGCATCATCTTCTGGAGGATGGCCAGAACCAAAGATTCGCGTGCTAAGTGGGGAAAATGTAGTACTTAGAGAGGACTTTGTCGGCTCATCAACTCGTGGGATTTGCTATCCAAATATCAGTTCTTGCATTTCTATAACTGGTGTTTCCGATTCAGGCATGGTGGGCGCTCATATCACTACAGGAAGCAACGTTAATAAAATACTTGACGTAATGAAGACCGGAGGGGCAAGTGGCTTCAATGATGTCCATGTTGTTGGTGCCCTGAGCAATTATATGAAATCTAATTCATCAGGCTTGCGAAGCACTTCCAACATCAAGAATATAATAAGTAAGCGCCTGAACAACAAAGCAAAGATTAGATTTCAGGATACCAGCCAATTCGGATTGGAAAGTCATATCTTTGCAGGACGATCCACATCGGGAGATGTAACATTTTCCTATGCTAATACCGCACAAACTGTTTATGGATTTGACTATCCACATAATATGACGCTCAGCCCTTTCTAGATAGATCTGTAGTGGTATCATGAAGGTAAGTAAAGACTTTATAGTCAGTGCGTCCAAAGATTGGCACGATTAGTTAACAGGAAAAAATTATCGACCTGTTTGTTTTAAGCTATCGTAAGCCAAAGCTTGTAACTTAAATCATATTTCTGCTCATGCCTCTGCATTCTACGTTGAGGATCCCCATGGGCAGAACTGTGAATGCACAATAGCTCAATGGAAGGTGTTCAAGTTCTATGTCAGCCAAACACTCTCATAGGCTTACGATGCCTTAGATAAAATACGTTCGTTCTTCGATGGTGACAATAATGTCCTTTCTAATTATAGCTACGATGGAATTCTTTAACTTATTTCTCAGATGAAAAATAACGCCTTAATATAGCTTTATTATCTGAACGAAAAATTTATCAATGAATTATCGGCATCGGCTCATAGTGGTTCTCATAAGATCGACGAAGACATTACTGGACTAACTGTATCATCAGAAAATTTCAATCAGCACCAATTTTGCTTTAAAACTTTAAGTCAGTACCCTCACCACATGGACGAAACTACAAGGTAGTGAGCAAAGAGTGAGAGCACACAGAAGCCATACTCCATATGGCGAAGGGTAGGAATAAGGGTAAGTTATGAAAAACCGTGATAAATCATTTGTTCCGTTCAATACCGCCGGTAAAACAGCAGTGAACAAGTCAAGACGTATCTTTTTAAAACAATCCAGTATTGCGGCAGCGACGACAAGCCTTGCCTCGCTTGGTATTGCCACTTCACGGCCTGCGCGGGCTACAGAGCAAAGTGGATTCAATCGCTTGTCGACAAATTCAATGGGATTTAATGGCCATCGCCAGGATCCCGTGAGTGGATTTTATCATTTAGGTAACGGCTATCGGGTATATAACCCGGGGTTAATGCGATTCCATGCCGCGGATTCTATGAGTCCTTTTGGTAGAGGTAGCGTAAATAGTTATGCTTATACATTAGGTGATCCTATTAACTTACGTGACCCCAGTGGCCACTTTGCGCTTTTCAGTTTGCTCATTGGCGCCATTATAGGCGCGGTGATTGGAGCAGTGGTTTCCGCTGCGGTGGAAGGAATCAGGGCGGCAGCTACGGGTGACGAATTCGATTTCAAGCAAGTATTTATCGGAGCGGCTCTCGGCTTTATCAGTGGAGGATTTGGTGCTGCAGCTATTGGAGCTAAAACAGGGGTTCAGGTGGGCATAGCGGTGGCAGATGCTGTGGTTTCGGGTGCTGCCGATTTTGGATTGAATGTGGCCGCAGGTTCGAACCTTAGAGACGCCGGTGTAGGCGCCGGAGTGGGTGCCGCGATTGGCCTAGTGACCTTTGGCTTAGGAAAGGGAATTGGTACAGTGGTCAGTAAAGTAAGTAGAAAACTTGTGCGACAAAATAATCAAATAGGCTTTTTACTATCCCCTAAAAAGAGACCTAAACTAACACTATCGATAGACAAAAGTCACGAAATACTTAGAAGTCAAGGTGTTGAGTATGTTCATGGCTCAAATAGCGCCAGTTTAGATGGGCTGACTAAATTCAGAGCTATTTTAACTGCGGAGCAGATAGACGGGACACCTTATTTTCATCGAAATGGCGGATTAAACTCAGGAGAACGTGGATATACTTTTAGTAATCTATATAAAAACCAACCCATCTCACAAGGTGTTAGCCTCAATACAGTCAATAACTATAGGGGCTCACTACAGTATGCCGGTTACGGCACTAGCTCTAGTGACCGTTTTCCAATTTTGTATGGGCTGGACGGTAGTACTCCAGTTACCAGGCATCTAGGTATAGATCATCCTATAAGCCCTGGTGGCATTAATATAGATCGGATTGCCGGTATCTATACTGACGCGGGAAATATTAGTACTACAAAAGATTTTTTGCTGTCAAGAGGCTTTGATCGTTTAGCAAATGTTGTGAGGCCTTTACCCTAGTTAGAGGGATTATAGGATTTAAAAACCTCTGATTAATTCTCTACAACCTCAAGCTTTGCGTCGAGTTCCACAATAAGGAGCAGTGCACAGAAAGGCTGGATGCCTTTCTGATGACTGCACCATAGCGGATGAACTCGACGCAAATTCCTTAAGTGAGTGAACTATGGCACCTGGACAAGAACGGTGGTTGCTAAGCACGGCCAATTAGTTCTGGTCTTCTCCCAGTGCTGTCCTAGCCGGAAGCGACTGTTGAAATTCTAAGAATTTCGACGCCCGCTACTAGAATATGGATGTTCCGGAAAAATCGGCTATGCCTAAGTCGTTGATTGTGAGAGAAAAGTGAAGTCCAAATTTTAAGCTTTTCTTTTTTTAAAACAGGCAGGATTCCTTTTTCAACGACCTGCTAGAGGAAAAATGCTAAGGACCCTCTGCATAAATTTTTTTAAAGGATTATTTTGTTATACGCGGTTTCGGATAATAAGTGCAATTGGATAGGGAGAGGGGCCAGCTGGTAGACTCCGCGCTTCTCCCGACCAAGAGACGAAGCACTGATGAGTTACCACCAGCTGACCGAAGAAGAAAGATACCAGATTTACGTATTATTGAAAGCAGAACATAGCCAGAAAGAGATCGCTGCTTTGTTGGGGCGCTCACCTTCAACGATTAGTAGAGAATTGAAGCGCAACTGCGGTTTACGAGGTTACAGACCCGCACAGGCGCAGCGTTTCAGTAATAATCGCAGAACGACGGCCCATAAAGCGATCAAAGTGACCGATGAAGTGAGAGACTGGATAGAGAAGCTGCTTCGCCAGGAGCTGAGCCCTCAACAAGTAGCGGGCTACTTATTGAGACACAAGCAGGTGTCGTTGCACCATGANTGGTAGACTCCGCGCTTCTCCCGACCAAGAGACGAAGCACTGATGAGCTACCACCAGCTGACCGAAGAAGAAAGATACCAGATTTACGTATTATTGAAAGCAGAACATAACCAGAAAGAGATCGCCGCTTTGTTGGGACGCTCACCTTCAACGATTAGTAGAGAATTGAAGCGCAACTGCGGTTTACGAGGTTACAGACCCGCACAGGCGCAGCGTTTCAGTAATAATCGCAGAACGACGGCCCATAAA
>NZ_JBFRBC010000064.1:0-3326 GCF_040932045.1 Microbulbifer sp. TYP-18 | reverse complement strand
AGCGCCCAAAACGAAAAAACCCGCACTGGGCAGGATTCGTAAGTCTTTGATTTAGATGGGGAATATTGGGGTGGCTGACGGGGATCGAACCCGCGACCTCAGGAGCCACAAGCCTCTGATAACACTAATAAAATCAATAAGTATCGAGCTTTTTGAGGGGTAATTACTGTATTTATAACCAGTATTCTACCCCTTGCGATGTCTATTAGGGGTAGCAGTTACCCCCTACCGGGACTGTATATTCTATCAGTACTTTTACTGGTCCATACTCTTGTTAAATAAAGGCTTTCCTTGTTCTGAGCAATCACACGAAAATGCCACCCTTTACATTTGTCCATTTGCCCACTATGATTCGCGCCTGTCCTTATCCATCAATGGAAATTTTTTGCTAGATCATCAGGTATTCGCACGTTCCTAATCCTGTTTAGGGTTAAGGAACGCTCCTAACACTTAAGGCCCTCACGCGAGATGCTGAGGAGACTTATGTCCGCGATTCCTGAAGATTGAGGCACTCCATTGAACATTTCAAAGCACGAGCAGCGCGTTCTGCACGTTCTCGCACTTGGCGGCGAGATTCACTACCTTCGTCACGAAAGTGGCAAAGTCCATGAAGTCATCTGCTACACACGGGATGGACACGTCCTTCCCAGTTGCACGCTTGACGTTTTCAAACGCCTGAAAAGTAAGAAATTTGTCAGCTCGAAAAAGAGCCAGCCCTATCGCATCACGCAATTGGGGGCTAGTTCCGTTCGATCACAAATGGACCAGCGATAACTTTTTAGACAACCTGAAAGGAGGATATTTTCTTATGAAAACACCTTACCAAATACAATATGAGGCCTTCGCTGCCGCCGGCGGTCTCTATGATGAACGACACGCGAAGCTCTATGCTGACTTCGCAGACGCTCTGATTGAAGACGGTAGCTTCTCTATCGTGTATGAAGGAGTAGCACATGCATGCTACACCCCTATTACCGTAGACGCGGCACCACACCTCAAGTGTTACGTGCTGGCCCCCCTGGCAGTACTGCCTCAGTACCAACGAAAAGGGTACGCCACCAGGCTGATGGAAGAGGCTGAGAAGCAGCTGGACGCTGACGTGATCTTTGTTATGGGTGAGCCATTTCATTACGGCAAACGCTACAGTACCCCTCATAAGGTCCTGCCTCCCGTGAGAACCAAAGCTCCGTTAGAGTGTTGGTTCGCCCGTGAGCTGACCCCGGGGGCACTAGATGGCGTGGGCGAATCCACATCCAGCTTAACTGGACCCTACGCCGACCCACGTATGTGGGGGCACCCGAGCGAGCAAGTGTAAACTGGGGCGCGTAATCGCGCGCCCTTCACCTGCATAGACTTTGGGGAAGCTGCAGATGATCAGTCTTCATCAATTACTGGAGAATGAAAACGTTATTCATGATTTAAAATTAGGCGCCTTCACCATTAATGTCCCAGGATGGCCCGATATAGTCGGCAAGCGCATCGGCGTCAGAGTTAAGGGCGTAGACACCCCGGAGTTGCGGGGCAAGTGCCAGGCTGAAAAGGAACTGGCACGAAAGGCCAAACAATTCACCGCCACTGTGTTTCACGGCGCCCAAGAAGTACGCCTTGAGGAGATAGAGCGGGACAAGTATTTCAGGTTATTAGCTGAAGTATGGGTAGATGGAAAGCGGCTAGATCAGCTACTCATAGGCGCTAACCTTGGGTATGAGTATCATGGGGGCAAGAGGCGGAATTGGTGCGGGGGCTGATCTCACTTTATCGAAATCAGCCACCCGCTTCTAATGGAAGAAATACATCAGACCGCGCGAAAAAAGTGTTAAAATCTTACTCCGATCTAAATGGCATTTACTTAATACAGGCTCAGGAAAGTGCCAAGCGACTAGCGAGCTGCCGGAGTGAGCACCTTTCTCACTCCGGCCCTAATCTTTAATTCTGTCGAAATTTTTCATTTTAATCACAAAAAAAACGAGGCTAACGATTACCCAAACAATACACACTGCAAGTGGAATCCAACCCAATTTCCCCATATCTACCCTGAAAAAAAATACTGAATATCCTACCAAGCCATAGAGCCCACTCCTGAAAAGCGGATAAGAAAAAAGGTTTTTCAAGTAAACATATGCCAATTTCATAGTATTCAAAACCCTGGGGAACCTTGTTGCCTTCTTAGTATAATGCCATCGCTGTTAACTATAGTTTGGGTTATAACAATGTTAGCAAGGCCGCTGTCATTGTGGAATCCGGTTACAAGATCCGCACTAATCTCTTGATAGATTGTATCTCCAATTTGTGGGGCATAATTCACCTGGGTATCCACAACTACTCCTTTGCCTGAAACACTTCCTGTTAAATGGAAGGCGTCAAAACTTTACTCTGACCCCAATTATTCATTCGACTTCCTCTTCCACTGATTAAGTTTTCTTGAAATTACAAACGCAAAATAAAAAATAGACACGCCAGATAAAAGTATATTAGGAATGCTATTAACAATAACCTCCTTCTTAACAAGCATAATCGGTAGCGGCACAGCAAAAGCCATTATCAACAAAAAAATCACCAAAACGTATGTGCTGATTTCGGAAGAAAACTTCCTAAAAAATAGAAATAAAACCAACCTAAGCAAAAATATATATGAGACCAGTATCAAAATATCCACTCTTACCACCTTTAATCCACAGCACTGTAAATAGTGGACCCACTCGAAAACAGCTCAACCGTTAAGGCAGTATTCGTAGCCTGATTGAGAGCCGGCTCATGATAGCCCGGAACACCTTTATACCATGCTGGATTGTACGCTGTTCCGTATGCGCTTATCTTAGGAACACTTCGCACTAAGCCGCCCACAGAAGTACCTAAATCAAGCCCAGCATTGATTAGTGTTCCGGCCTGCTCACTACCAGTAACATCGATCAAGAGTTGTTGAGAAACACTATCCGTCCCTCTAATTCCTGCCTGAAAGTTATCAGCACCTTTAGCTGCAACAACAGCTCCAGCCACACAAGTAACACCGCCGCTACAAATTGCGGAACCTAAAAGAACTTGCCCAGCTCCACCAATAGCCTGCCCAGTTCGCAGAAGAATATTAACACCTTCTTCCTTTATGAAGCCGATAAAGCTAGGCTCCTTTTGTGCATTCGGATCACCCCTAACTACCACTTCTTCATCATAAGGAGTCCCCGCGGGGGACACTTTACTATCCTCGGTATCCTCTTCACTTCCCGCGTCATCAGAAGACGAATTCGAACTACCCGAAGAGGAAGTTTGTGAGACGTAAAAGTAACCTCCACCTCCGCCTGACCGCCCACCACCTGTCAAAGTCCTGAGGT
>NZ_JBFRBC010000063.1:0-3633 GCF_040932045.1 Microbulbifer sp. TYP-18 | reverse complement strand
CGGTTTCCTTTGTCGTTGCGGGGTAGGGAAGGGAATCACTTCCCCGCGTTTTGCCCCGCCCAGATCACAGATGGCATCCTCTTCAGCCCAGCTGGTGTCACGCAGCACCAGCGACAGGCGTTCCCGCACAATGGCTTGGGTTTCATCAACCCACTCCCAACGCTTCAGGTCGCCGACGGGGTAGGGGTTTTCACAGTGGCCCCAGCGCTGATAGGACTGACGGCAGCGCTCGCGAATGGCTTTGCAGACCTCTTCCCACCAGTCCATGTCACAAGCGCGAACCACGGTTACTTTCAGGCCAGGAAACAGGTAGCTGGCCCGACGGCTGGCTGCGACCGCAATGGCGCTAATGCTGGCTGTATCGAGGTTGAGTCGTATGGATTTCATTGCTCAGCCACCTCCGCTCGCATTGCTTCGCGCAGCCGAACCTTCTCAATTACCGGGAGATTGTCAGCTTTCTGGTTGCAGGATTTATGAGCCAACACCAAGTTCTCTAATCTGTTCGGACCGCGTTGACTGAGTGCAACCAGATGCTCCACGGTGGCATCTGTATCAAGTGGCTTCCCGCAGTAAAAACACTCATCGCCGTCGCGCTTCAAAAGCTGCAGCTTGCGTTTATTCCCATAAAAGCGCTTTGTTGGTTTTCCCTTCCCAGCCCACTTTCCATTGGAGAAATACGCGTTTAAAGCCTCCGTAACGAGTGGGCTGCTGACAGAGAGCCTCCCCTTACTGTTTCGATAGACGACGCCGACACCCTTAGAACAACGGAAACGAATCACCTCATATTCATTAGTGATCGGCAGCATCTCTGCGCCCTGGTTGCCAAGCCATTTCATGAAGCTGATGATTCGTTTTTCAGAGAGGCGGTTGATCATTCCAGCCAACCCCAGCAGCGAGCTTCGGCTGAGAACTCCTCAAAATGCTCCTCGGCAATGTGCGCTATGGCTTTGCGAGCGGCCTCTTGGAGCTTGATTCCTGCCTTTGCTGCGTCTTGAAGTGATAACCAGCCGATGTATTCAGGGCCGGTGCTATCGGAGTTCCCGGCCAGGCTGTCGATCCGGTCTGGCATTTCATCGGCGAACAATTCGTAGGCACGCTCGGCAGCTTTGCTCAAAATGCCGCGCTCTTTTAATAAGCGGTACTCGATGAATTCGGCGACTGCCTCGATGTCCTTTTGGGTGATTTCCCGCTGGCTGTCCTGGTGGCACTCGTAGTCGGGCAGGGCTTCCTCTACTGGCCTGGCTGAGCTGGTGGCGTACATAACTGTTGTCCTTGCTCTGTAGCTATGAATCAATAATCAACTAAAGGTTGATCGAAGTCAACAACTAATGGTTGATTTTCGGCGCGCTATAAAACAACGGAATCGTGAGCTGGAGCTTGCAGACAATAAAAAAGCCCCAAAGGGGCTTTGTGGGAAGTGTAAGGGGCTTTTTTTATGCCCTTTGCTATCTATCCAGGCATGTAATAACCGATTATCACGCCACAGATGTGTAATTTTTGTCCAGTTACATCAAGGGTTGGGTAGCTAGGGTTGATCGCTTTCAAGTAGGTTTTGCCGGCATCCTCAATATAGGTCTTAAAAGTTACTTCGCCGTCTATCTTGGCAATCACTCTGGAGCCATTTGTCACTTCTATTTCTGGATCCACATAGATGATCGCCCCTTCAGGGTATGAGCGTTGGCCAGGGTAGGGGCTAGTCATTGAGTCGCCACGGACATGCAGCGCATAGGTTCTGCGAGAATGGGGCACTGGGCATGGCATTAGTGCCTCAGCATCACCGGCTAAATAGGGGTCTATTGCTTCACAAAACTCACCAGCCTGGACCCAGCTGATTAGCGGAACCAATGTAATGTCTTTGGGCCCTGGAGCGACGTTCGTGTAATAAGTGGAAGAGCTCTCGCGCACTCCATGGCTCTCTCTTTTGGGAGCCTCCCCGAACTGCAACCATGAGGGTTGAACACCCAGCCAGTCCGCCAGTATCTGCATATTTGCCCGCGCGGGCATCGACTCACAATTGAGCCACTTGTTAATTGCCTGGGTAGTCGCCTTGGCCCCGCGCCGCTTCAGCTCTTCATGGATAGTGACACCAAAATTCTTTTTGACGCCTTTATCCGCAAGCGCTTCTGTTAACCGCCGAACGAACTCTTTTCTGATCTGAGTAGTGTCAACCATCAGTTGAGTATTGCATAGGGGTTGATCAAGTATCAGTTGATCTATATTATCAACTGAAAGTTGACTTTTTGGGGGCGTCATGGGTACTCCAGATTTTGATTCATCCCTAGGGGTGAAAACGGCTGTCAAGTTTGCTGGTGGCCCTCTACGGGTCGCACAGCACTGCGAAATATCCACCAGTGCCGTGCATAAGTGGATTACTAACGGTCGGCTGCCAAGGACTGAATACACGGGTGAAACCAAATATGCCGAAATTTTGGCTGAACTGTCAGGCGGCAAATTTGAAGCGTCTTATCTGTTGGAAAGTTTGAAAACGATGAAGATGGCGACACAGCGCAAATAGTGCCGAATCGCGGTTGTAGCGACTCATAGGGCTATTTGTCGAAGCGATAGCTGAGTAGAGCGACATACAGGAACCCTCGCATGGATTTGTTGAGTGAAGAATCGCGGCAAGTGTCGGAAAGAGCCAGAAAGAACCTTTCCGCCCTATTGACCGGCCTTTCTCGGGTAGGGCAGGTGAATGTCGCACGTTCGCTTGGCTGCTCCGAGGCGAAGGTCAGCAAGATGAAGGATGGTGACCTTGAGATGTTCGCAAAGATGTTGGCGGCGTGTGAGTTGAAAGTGGTTCCAACGACCTATCGCTGTGCAAAGCCCGAGATTATTGATGCTGCCCTGGTATTTGCTCGGGCAGCGCTGGAGCAGACAGAGAGGTGTCAATCACTGGTATGGGACGACTGAAGCTCGTGAGGGTGGATTGGGTGGACAGCGCCCAGCCCTACGGCTGCTGGAATCACCTGAGCGACCTGCCACCGCTGGAAGTGGTGGAATGCAAGACGGTGGGATGGCTGGTTGCAGAGAGTGATGAGGTGCTGATGCTGGCGCAGAACCTCGGAGACGTGAATACCGAGAGCGCCCAGGCATCCGGCTTGATGCGCATCCCTAGAGTCTGTGTGAAGCGGATAGCTGTATTGTGCCAACTGGACGGAGGCGAAAGTGGAACTAACGCTCTCAATTAATCAGGCGAAGAGTATCGAGTGGGAGCTGAACCTTCAGCAGGCCACTTTGTTCTCCTTTATCCTGGGTGCCGCCTCATGGGCGGATAAGCAGGAAGGCTATTGGTATCTCAGTAAGGGCAAGATCATCGAGGAGCTGCCCATCCTCTCCGACAAACGAGATACCGTTTACCGGTTGGCTTCTCAACTGATTCGAAAAGACCTGATTGAACGAAAGATCATCAATGGCGGGGATTACTACCGAGTGACCCAAAAGGGACTTCAGTGGAACAAGGCTGAGGTCGGAAAAAAATCCGAGGGTCGGAAAAATATCCGAGGGTCGGAAAAAAATCCGAACAACCTCGGAAAAAAATCCGAGGTAGGGTCGGAAAAAAATCCGACGTATCAGTATACCAATCTATCAGGTTACCAAGATCAGAATATAAATACTTCGGACCCGCCTGGTGAC
>NZ_JBFRBC010000062.1:0-4171 GCF_040932045.1 Microbulbifer sp. TYP-18 | reverse complement strand
ACTGAACTCCGAGATTGAGGCGGAAATCCTCAAGATGAACGAGGAAGCGTCCTATGTGCAAAGCCTGGAGGCTGCACGCCAACAGATAGCGCCCAATTTCGATGTGGATCTATCTCTGGATGGTACCACCATGCCGGAGGCCGGCGCGCCGCCGGAGGGTACTGTTGACTATACGCCCTATGCTCAGACGATGGCGCCGCTGGAAATCGATCCGGCTGCGGTCGAGCCCGACAACACTATCGAGTTTGAGCGGCCTGAAATTGGCAGTAAAGACCGGGCTGCACTGTCCCTGGAGCCGATGGAGAGGCGGGAAGAGGGTATTCCTTACGAGCCGCCGTCACGTATCGATGCTCTGGCCCAGCGCCTGGAAGAGCGTGGCGCGCGGGTCGAGACCCAGGACTCTGCGTCCGAGGTTCAGGAGCTTCCATCTGAGGCGCCGGAACTGTCCGAGTCGGATCTCAAGACAGCATTGGAGGAGTCGGAGGTGGATGCCATTCCGACTTCTGACATAGATGTCGCCACCGATGAAGCCCCCAACTCCCCGAAAAATGATATTGCTGAGTCCGATGATGCCCAGAAAGAGGCCGATAAACCCGTAAGCACAACACCGGCCGGGGCCGAAACCAGCGCGAGGGACGCCGCGACGATATTGGAGCAGGCGGCGGCCAGGATGGGCTCTCTGGACAAATTGCGCAGCTATGCGCGGGGTCGGTTCGGAAAACAGGCTGCTGAAGGCATGAAGGCGGAAATTCAGACTGCCTGGGACAAGCTGGAAAAGCAGCGGGCTTCGCCCGGCGATTCTGTCCATGACATAGAAACAGCCGCCAACGGGGCTGCCACCAGCCCGCTGAACAACCTGCCCGAACCAACGGAGGCGCAGAAGGAGGCGGGCAACTACAAGGTCGGCAAACTGAAGCTGCACGGCCTGGAACTGTCCATCGAAAATCCACGCGGTTCTATCCGCTCCGGGACCAGCCCGGACGGCAAGCGTTGGCAAAACACACTGCCTCATCATTACGGCTATATCCGCAAAACCGAAGGCGCCGACGGCGACCATGTGGATGTTTTTGTGGGGCCGGATGTGGATTCGGAGCGGGTATTTGTGGTGGATCAGGTGAACCGGGACGGCAGTTTCGATGAGCACAAGGTTCTGCTGGGATTCAGTGACAAAGCCAAGGCCATTGCCGGTTACAAAGGCGCCTATGACAAGGGGTGGAAAGTCGGCCCGGTGACGGCCATGGAGTTGACGGGATTCAAGGACTGGCTCAAAGGCGACACTTCCAGGCCCGTCAGCCAATCCTTTCCGGCATCGACATCGGCAACGAAAAAACGCCAGCCGTCCAGGAGAAAAAAGCGCGAGCAGCCGCGTAAAAAAATCGAAGACATTGGCGAGAAGATGGCCGGCGCGCGCAAGGACGCATTCCAAAACAGCACCGCCGCTTTGAAGTCCGGGGACCTCGCCAATCAGCCCCTTGGCAAGATCTGGCCGAAGGACGCTTTTCAGGATCTGGGCAACCCGTTTGTCGAGGCTTTCGCCCATGCGGTCCGTGCCACCATTCCCGCCAAGCCCCGAAAGCCCTACAAGCGAAAGCGGTGGGTGGAGGAAGTGGAAACCTTGCGCGACTTTCTCCAACAGGATGTGCTGGATCAGTTTGAACGTGGCCAGCTTGATGCCGATCTCGTGCTGAAGCGTATGCGTGGCAGTTCCGCGCTTGCGGGCCTGGCGGAGAAGATCAGCCTGATGGTGACGCTGGACAAGTCCGACTGGAGCCGTATTGGCCGGGTAAGCTACCACC
Organism: Microbulbifer sp. TYP-18; assembly: GCF_040932045.1. Taxonomy (NCBI): domain Bacteria; kingdom Pseudomonadati; phylum Pseudomonadota; class Gammaproteobacteria; order Cellvibrionales; family Microbulbiferaceae; genus Microbulbifer; species Microbulbifer sp. TYP-18. Next base: position 2,375 of record NZ_JBFRBC010000062.1, on the reverse strand, counting down.
CCGAGACCCACTCCTATACCAGGGATGGCAAACAAACCCCTTCGCGAGCCATGCTGTCCGTGGAGATAGATGGTCACCACGAAAGCTTCTATGGCGACAAGGCCCGGATTCCCGCAAAAAGCCTGTTTGCGCAAGTGGTGAAGCGCTTGCAGTCCGCCGCCAAAGAACCGTCGCGCCAGGACCTGGATCGCTTCGAGGTTCGGGGGAGAAAGGATTACGCCGCCATTGTCCGCAAGGGCGACAAGGAATACCGCCCGCTGAAAACCTTTACCGGCGACAAGGCCGGCGCGGACGCGCTCAAGTTCAAGCGCGCGAACATCCCGGTGCTGAATGCGGAGTGGGAGAAAGTCAAAGCGCGGGACAATGTGGGTAAGCGGGACGTGCGGCTTCTGGAAATGGCGCCGAGGGTCGGTGCTGAACATCGCGTCGGCGATGAGGATGTGGAGCCACAGGCGTTTATGGACACCTTTGGCTTTCGCGGTGTCGAGTTCGGCAACTGGGTCAGGCAGGGCGCGGATGGCCGCGAGCGCCAGGGGCTGCTCAACCAGGCGTACGATGCGCTGATGGACCTGGCGGCGATTCTCGATGTCCCGCCGCTGGCGCTGTCTCTTAATGGTGGCCTGGGGTTGGCGTTCGGTTCCAGGGGCAAGGGTTCTGCCTCGGCGCACTTCGAGCCCAACACCTTCGTGATCAACCTGACCAAGACCAAGGGGGCCGGCACCCTGGCGCATGAATGGTTTCACGCCCTGGATTACTATTTTCAAGCGCAACGCAATGATCCCTTTCTCGGCACGCTGCGGAGAGCCACATACATCACCTACAGCCCCGAAACCTATTACGTGCACAAGCGTGATGGCATGTCGTTGCCGGCGAGGGATTTTGAGCCGATGGCGCAAGGTGGCGAAGGTTCGCGGGGCCAGCGTTTTATTTCGGCGCGGTTTGAGCGTGACAATTGGCAAAAGGTCGAGGGCGTGCGACCGGCCGTGGAGATGGGGTTCGCGGAGCTGGTCGAGACGCTGAACGCCTCGCCAATGCGCGCTCGCGCATCCGTCATCGACAAGGATAAGGTCGATGGTTACTGGTCGCGGATTATCGAGCGGGCCGCACGGGCCTTCGAGAACTATGTAATCGCCAAACTGGCGGACAGTGGCGCGCAAAACGATTACCTGGCCAGTGTCGCCAGTATCGAACAGTTCAAGCGCAACCCGGAGCGCTACCCCTATCTGTTGGAATCTGAAATGGCGCCGGTAAAGCAGGCGTTTGATCAGCTGTTCTCCACCCTGAAAACCCGCAGCACCGACAAAGGCGTAGCGCTATACGCGCTCGGTATCGGCAAGGGCATTCAACCGGCATTGGCCAAGGCCGCGCTGAGCCGCGTTAAACAATCGGTAGGCGTTGATGCCGAGGTGGTGGCCGATGAATCCGGGCTGCCTATGGCTCTGCGCCAGCAGATTGAGTCCGATGGCGTCACCGGGCGGGTGCGTGGCATTTACCACACGGACACAGGTACCGCTTATATCGTGGCGGGCAACCTCAATAATCCTGTCGATGCCGTGCGCATCTACCTGCACGAGGTGGTTGGTCACAAGGGCATTCGTGCGGTCACCGGCAAGCGCCTGGATCTGGTGTTGACCGAAATCTATCGGGACATGCCGGCGGAGGTGCGCGATACACTGGAAGGCAAATATCGCAGCCAGCTGCAGGGACTGAGTGGCCCCGAGGCCAGGCGCTGGGTGGCGGATGAGTATGTGGCGCACCTGGCGGAGAACGACCCCAAAAATAGCCTGCTGCAACGCATCATCGCCGTGGTGCGCCGTTGGTTGCGTCAACTGGGTCTGACTGCGAAGTGGACCGAAGCGGATATTGTGGCGCTGCTGGCCAGGGGAAAGCGGGCCTTGCGTCGGGGGGGCAAGGGCAAGAGAAAGGGGAAGAAAAGCAAAGGGAAAGAGCAAGGGCCGCTGATAGAACTCCAATACTCTCTCTCCGACCCCAGCACCGACGAAGCCCTGGCCCGCCTGGGCCTGGGTAAATCCGAATCGCAAGGCATCCGCCGCCTGATCACCCGTTTCCAGACCACCAATCTCCGCCAAGCCTGGGCGAATGTGAAAGAGCGCAGCTACGAAGGTGTTTTCGACGGCCTGGTGGGCATTCAACGCGCGGAGGAAGCCGCGGGCAAGGGCACCTCTGCGGGGGACTATGCCGGCTCCGGTTATGTGGGCGCCCGCCTGGCATCCAGTATCGCTGACACCATGCACGCCATCCTCCACTATGGGGCGCCCGAGTGGCGCGACGGTGTGGTGCAGTATCGGGACGATACGCAGGGACTGCTGACAATTTTTAAGGGCTTGGGGCCGGACCTGAACGCCTGGCTGGGC
>NZ_JBFRBC010000061.1:0-4350 GCF_040932045.1 Microbulbifer sp. TYP-18 | reverse complement strand
GGATCACCTAATGCATAAGCATAGCTATTTACGCCACCTCTGCCAAAAGGACTCATAGAATCTGCGGCATGGAACCGCATTAATCCGGGATTATATACACGATAACCGTTACCTAAATGATAAAATCCACTCACGGGATCCTGGCGATGGCCATTAAATCCCATTGAATTTGTCGACAAACGGTTGAATCCACTTTGCTCTGTAGCCCGCGCAGGCCGTGAAGTGGCAATACCAAGCGAGGCAAGGCTTGTCGTCGCTGCCGCAATACTGGATTGTTTTAAAAAGGTACGTCTTGACTTGTTCACCGCCGTTTTACCGGCAGTATTGAACGGTACAAATGATTTATCACAGTTTTTCATAATTTATCCTTAACCTTCGCCATATGGAGTATAACTTCTGCGAGCTTTCGTTCTTTGCTCACTACCTTGTGGCTTCGTCCATGTGGTGAGGGTACTGCCTTGGGCATTCTGCAGCAAAAATTGGTGCTGATTGAAATTATCTGATGATACCGTTCTTCCAGTAACGGCTCCACCGATCTTATGGTAACTACTATGAACCGATTCTGATAATTCATTCACAAGCTCTTCGCCCTGATAATAGAGATATATTAAGGCGTTATTTTGCGTCTGAGAAACCAGTGTACCCGTCCCATCGTAGCTATAATTAGAAAGAACATTATTGTCACCATCGGAGATCGAATGCATTTGATTTAACGCATCATAGGTATAGCGACGTCCCTTTTCATCATTCAGTAAATTTCCCGCAAGATCATACTCAAATGATAGCGAACTTGGGTAATCACCATGAGTATTCGAGAGCGAGGTTAAACGAACAGGATCCAGCGCATCATAAACAAACTGCGCGGTGTTTGTTGAACTATCCTCAAAGGTGCTAATGACCCGTGTAATATTGCCATAGATATCGTAACTAAATTGCTGCCGTTGATAACTATTGCCAAATTCATCTGCAGGAGCGTTTGGCCCAGTACACTGATAATTAGTCAGCCGATGAAAAGCATCATAGGTCATGCTTTCCGTCGTGGTTTCTCCCCCTTGCTGGTAAATTTTTTCGCTGATCTGCAGATCGTCATTAAAGTTTTGAGCCAATGAGAAATCAAGTTGATCGTTAAGATAGACTTTCCGCTGCGTTTCTAAACCAATATCATTCAAGGTTATCCTTACCGAAACCATATCACTACCTTTCGCGGTATCGTAGCGGGTGACACGGCTATAGTTGTCATAGGTGAATATACTGGTGGTGGTTACCCCTGATTGTGTACTGCTTATCTGGCTTAAGCGACCATAGGAATCGTAATTATAAAGTGTGTTATTGCCAAAATAATCGGTTTTAGCAAGTAATCGTCCGGCAGGGGAATAAGTGTATAAACAACGGCGCAGCACATTATCACTAAATGTGGCTCTTTCTTCTAACAATGTACCATTATTTGCATAGACATACTGGCTATTACTATTCAGGTTTTGGTGCTGCGTAACCGCTCCGGTCAGCGGATCATGAGTATAGGTAGCATTGAGGTCGGCTTGCCCTCTGACACTTGAGTGCGTTATTACCTCCAAGTTTTTATTATAAGTGAACTCCAGTGTCTCATTTTTGGCTGTAGTGACACTCGATGGTGCAGTAAAAGTGCTATCATAGTGTCTTTGTTCAGTACCAGAGGTTGAGGTTTCAGTGGTAATCCGCAATAGACCATCATATACCCTTGATCCTATCAATGTATTATTTACATAGATAGACACAGGTAAATTATCATTTGAAAAACTGGCATATTCCGTGATTATGTCAACATTAGTGCCATCAACCATTCGTCTTATGCGAGTAGGCCTATCGGCACTATCATAAGCATACTCAGTTACATGCCCGCTTGTATCAGTGACGGTTAGCAGATTACCGAAACCGTCATAGGTATTTCTGGTATAAGCTAAGCGTCTTCCTGCACTGTCGAGTGTTTCCTTGCTTATCAGTTGTCCCGTCAAATCAAGCAAACTGATTTCTGACATCAGGCCTCTAATATCGTATCGGGTAGTGAGGCTGACCGGGCTTTGAGTAATAGTTTCCACACGACCATCGGGATGTGTTATTTTGTTAACTTCACCTCTAAGGTCATATTCGTATTGGGTAATTAGTGATAGCGTATTGTTTCCTGGCAAATAGTCCAAATCTGTTTGGCTAATGAGCTGTCCAAAGTTGTTGTAATTGAATGTCGATAGCTCACGCAACATCCCTTCACTATCGCTTTGAGAAACACTGATGGTGTTTCCTGCATTATTATAGCGTTCGACCTGTTGATTGCCTTTACTATCTGTAGTAGTTAACTGATTCAGACCTGCCCCAACGCGATAGACATAAGTCATTCTGGTTTCATTAATTGTACCAACTGCTGATGTCCTTTGAGTGATTCGGCCTAAACTGTCATAGTCAACGCTGGATTTGACACCTTCAGTATTGGTAGATTCAAACCCCTGACCATCACTAAGCCGTATTTTAGTCGAATTTGTAGCACTTAAGCCATCGTGTGTGGTGACAGTTGTCGTGGTCGTTAAGGTAGTGTTGGTATACTGGTAAACAATACTGTCAGTTGAAGTTTGGTTATTTACAGTCGTGCTCTTACTCTTAGGTTGACCATGCTGCAATGCACTAACATCGTTAAAATAAGTGTAATCTATTGTTTCTAAATAGTTCTGAGTCCTTTTCAGAACAATAAAGTTACCGCCTCCAATTTTGGGTAGAGATTGGTAAGTCATGGTGGTGGTACGCTCGACCTCACCATTAGTGGTAACAGCAGGTTGAATAGTCTCACTCTTAAGGAAAGAGACAAAACCGTTAGGCTCTGCCGGACAATTCTCGCCCTCCCCACTACTTGAGTAAAAAGTGCGAGAAACTTCATCCCCATTACTTTCTTGAATGTAGACTTGGTTACCATAGTCATCATAATTGTACCGAAAGGTATACACTCTAGAGTTACCATCCTCATAATGTGTTACACGGCTTTCTTTAAGGAGGGTATACGTAGCCGGCTGATATTCAATAGCGACATTGGTTTCAGCAAAATATAGATTGTTTTCTTGCCGATATAAGATTCCATCTCGTCGATAATCAGCACGTATTTGTAAATGATATTTGTTGTAATACCGTGTTATGGCTAGACTATTATTTATCGTTTCAGTGCTGCTATATTCATAGTCTGCCCGTGCTTTAAATAATGTATCTTCTCCGGCTATAAATGTACGCTCACTAGCAAATCCAAGATAGTTTTTATCTGAGTAGGTATAAGTGGTTACTTGAGGAAATTGATTCGCTCCTGGTAGTATTCTGTGTTCAGTAATATAGGGAGCGCTGGCTATGGGCGCATCTTCAGGCAGGCTGTGCCCGTTATGCAAATAGGTCATCCTTTCAACCATTCCAGTAGGATGAGTGACTCTGGTGATCAAGTCATATCCATTACTGGCAGCATATTCATACTCTAGGTAAAAGGTCGATTCCATGTCTGGTAATACTACGGAAGCAAGACGTCGATAAATCCCGTTATTGGCCTTTGTAACTTCCAGTTTTTGATATAGTGAATTGTTAACATTATCCGTTATGGTGACCTTTGATGGGCTAGACCAGGTATCAATAGTTAACTCGCGTCCTGCGTTATCCGCTATTTTCCACAATACCTTTTGTTGATTGTAGTCGGTGTAACTAAAATGTGTTTCCAATCCCTGATTGGATACCATTTTAGTCATTGTTCCAGTCGTATAGTCAATGAACTCCTGACGTCCATCCTTATACACTACCTTAATAGCACTCATTGAATCATCATAGAAAACCTTGACATCCTTCAGTTTTCGATAGGGAATATCATATTCATTGGTTGTCCGATTGAATTCAATTTTGAAGTTTTGCCCCGTCGATAGGGAAAGATTATTAGAATGTCGGTCAAAGCGACTGAGAGCCAACGCCCACCCACGTCCGAACCCCATATCATTTGAGCTGGAGGCACTATAATGCAACATCAAAGAAAATGTGACCCCTACTGTTTTGTGTGACAAGAACTCCGACAATTTAATTGAGAAAGAATAAGTTCCTGTTCTGGGGTCGACACCGGAAGAAATAAATTCGGAGAAGTTATTTGCGTTGGATGTGATTGACATGTTACAACCTTCGATATCAAGTAATGTAAGGGTAAGTACGATACTTACCCTTGTGCATTAGATTAAGATTTTAATTACCGGTACCGACATCTATCCGGTAATAGCCATTTCCAAAATAATCGCCTATGTCACGTCGTGTAAAAGAGAAATACCCGCGATTGCCAAAGTTATCTTCAAAATGAACTCTCTTCCCTTCAGG
>NZ_JBFRBC010000060.1:0-4627 GCF_040932045.1 Microbulbifer sp. TYP-18 | reverse complement strand
TTGTGCACTTTCACCCCCTCCCTGCCAATTCATCACATACTGCATTGCAGCCGTAATGGCACCATTGGCAAACTTTCCGCCACTTAACTCCGAGGTTGTACCACCAACAACCATAGTGGTAACCAACTGCACAGATTCCGGTAGCCTGCCAATCGCCGGCGACAGACTCTTGGTCACCGCAGCGGAAATAAACCCGTGCCCGAACTTGCCCCCCTGCAGATCCGCGGCTATGCCGCCCACCACACCATGGGCCATTACCATGGTGACATAGATCTCCTTGGAGACCCAGACGTTCTCGCCAACCTGGATAGCCCCGGGCGTATCCGCAGATACCCCATTTCCCGCCCCATAGTTGCCAATGGCCTCAAAAGCCTTGTTGGACGCAAACGCAATGGCGCCTGCTTTTACGCCCTGCTTGAAGGCCTCTCTGTCCGAGGCGCCGTTGGCTTTGGCAAAGAAAGCGGTCGTTATGGCAAAGGCCAGGGGATTTGTGCTGGCTGCGAGCATGACCACTGACTGGAAAATCTGCGGTAAATTCTCCTTAAACGACCAGTACCCGGTGGGATCGGTAAACGCCAGGGGGTTATTGTGCACATAGCTCTATAAATGAATATGCGAAGGAATTAATTTCTGCAACTATATTAAAATTAGAAACCAATGAAGTAAAAAGCAATTCGATCGACCTCCGCATTAAATTCATTTTTTAATCCACTGAAATAAATAAATGTCTTCTTAGCCCTTTTTGTTAATTTAAAGAAGCAAAGTTATTATCAATAGCCTCAATTATTCTTAGTTAATACCTGGTTACTCAACTAAATTGCATTGGCTTACTTCAATCATTAAATACACCCCTGGATCGAAATAATTTTTAATTTCTTTTGAACTGCTGACGGCCTGAGAGTCAATTAAAGAATATTGCTCATTCATTATTTCCTTAATAAAAAGACCATAATTAGCCAAGATTTTGGAAAAGTCGCTTGATTTAAAGTATTCATGGAAATCATCTAGTCCTTGCTTCCGGAAGGTAGCTTGGTATAAAAACCAATTTTGCCAATGTGGAGCGTACCCAACATAGCCTTGATATCGGATTGACGTTACATTTTTCAAAATTTCTATACTATTAGTTTTATTTACAATCTGCTTAAATTTCTCTGCCACTTCGAATTCACTCAGATCACAGTCTGACCAAATCTTCATGTAAGCGTTTTTATCATTACGCTTGGGAATGGAGATTTCGAATTTACACTCATTAAGATTTTCAATTAGCTTCCTTTTATACTCATCTTCCAATATCTCATAAGCATAATTTAATTGACTATAAAACATAGCCATAAATAGTAGACAAAATATTTTACAATTCATATGTCAAATTCATCTCATTTTTCTCTGGAAGATAAACGCCATAGCATAATTGCTGCTTGTCGGCCGGAATTATGATAGTAGTTAAGTGGGACTTGATTGCTGAACATAATGCTTCCGGTATTTAAATCCACATGCCCCGTGCCACTCCCTAAATCTATAAAGGCAGTTTCGGTGAGCTGTTTGATCAGTGGGGTTAGGATGCCGTCTTTTCCGCTGAGGTCTTTGCCCTCACGCAGCGCCTTAACAGCGGCATCCATATCGAAAGTAGGTTTGGTCATGGGTCATCTTTTTTTTGCTAATGGTAAAGAAATGACACAGAATTCTGAACACTACCATCAAGACAAGGACACGGTGATTCGGGTGATCGATGCGATTATCGCTCAGCGTCAGGTGGAACATGCTATGCGGCCGTTAGAGCGCTAACTACTGGTAGTTAGCGCTCTAGGTTTCTTAGTTTTTTGGGGGACAAAAATCAATTTACCAAGTATAAAAAGTAAGCTTGCCTGGGCGTTTTACAATTTCTATATATTGAGTTCAAGCCTTCTCAAAAAGACTCTTATACCATTTTCTTGACGCATCATCCTTCAACCAATCTACAACATCATCAACAAAATGCGGCTCTGGTGTGATGTCCTTCCTGTTTAACTCTCGATCAGAAAAATCAAAGGAGAAAATAAATTTTTCCCCATCCAGCAGGCTAAAGCTCTTCTCAGCTTTAGACTTCTGTTCCACCTTAGCACTAAAGGAGGGCTCGCTTACATCGTACCAGCAATTTTTAAATAATAAAAAAAGCTTGTTTTTTATCACAATTAACGCAAACAGCCTTCCATTCAGTTTTATTCCATATCCATCCTTCTTCTTTAAAGAAAAAAATCTTCTTTTCACACTTTTCGCACCCTTACTAACCTCAAAAGAGATACAAGGGCAGTGAGCATTTTTAATTAGATATAAGTCAGACATTAATCACCCACCGGAGCTGTACCCAAAGTTCCAATCACTCCAAGACCGCCAAAAACTGCATCATACCCAGGATTAGAGCGGCCAAGTTTTGAGACTGCTAAAGAGTAATTACCACCAGACCTAGCCCAATAATATGAGGGGTTAAATTTAGGTACACGATATAGAAAGCCAAAACTCATAACTTTTAAGGTATCCCTACCTATAGAGTTGATTGCGAAATTGGTATAAGTACTTGGCCCCGCTCTTGCCGCAAGATTAAACATTGAATAGCCAGCAGAGACACCCACACGAACGCCACCTAAGAACATTAATTCAGGAGCACTAGGCTTAGCCATACCTGTAGCTAAAGGATTAATTAACGTCCCAGTATTAGAATCAAAACTATAGGCTGTCGTACCATCTGCGCTAACTGTGTTACCAAACGGTCCGACCTCAACGGTAACCGGAACACCATTTTCATCAAAATAGGCTCCTGGCACTGGAGAAAAATTACCGGTCGGCCCCTTTTGTGCAACAGCTTAACGATTTATCTCAAACAGTGCTTTGTAATCCTCGAATCTTTCATTGTTTACACCTGTTTCAATCTCAAAATTTATTTTTTCTTCAACAAGTTCACCAAAATATTCAACAAACCCCTTCTTGTTGAGGGCGCATTTCGAGCAACAAACGCGACCCTCAAACAAATCCTCCTGCTTCAAACTCGAATCATTTCCCGCATTTTCAATTTGGCTTTTAATTTTTACAAGAAAGTAATTTGACAATACCGACAAAGGTAACGTTACAGAGAAACGTTCATTATATATATCCACAGTCTCTTGGCTATCTAGCTGCTGAATTAAACAAGGAGATGCGTATAACCCGATAACTTCCAGCTCTTTTTCCAATTTATCAATACTTAGTTGCTTATTAGATTTTAGGTTTAAACAAAATCCCTCCCCTGTACTGAACCACGATTTTCCTCCAGCATTTACGGAAATTTGAAATAACATCAATACAACAAACAAACAACTTCTGTTAAAATCCATATCTAACCTCAGAGCTATTAGGATTTGGCACAAGGTAGATCGAACCACTTGATGGGGGTCTAGCACCGGCTCCTCCAAGATACTTCATATCGCCTCCCCTAAAAGATAAACCCTTTGTATAACCTATAGTTTCCAGTCCCGAGGCGTTATGCATACTTTGAGCAAACACACCCCAATCAGACGCCATGCCAGTATTACAATGCCGTATATCTATCACTGCTTTAGAAGAAAAATTAGAAAAATCAAGAGAATCAATATTGTATGGAGCTATATTAGAGTTCAGTGCTGAACTTGCCATATTCAAAGTTACCGCCCCCCCACTTCCAAACCCATGTCCCAACATTGTCATGCCATGAATCTGTCTTCCAGAAGTTATAACGCTATTAAAGGTCTCGATAGAATGTATATGGACAATATCGACTGTATAACCAGCACCCTCCAAATCCGTAGCCAAAGCATTAGCAGCTCTAGTGAAATTCCCACCATCAGCGCTTGTTTCTGCGACAGTGATTACATATCTCTTTTGTGCACGTTCATCCCCTCCCTGCCAATTCATCACATACTGCATTGCAGCCGTAATGGCACCATTGGCAAACTTTCCGCCACTTAACTCCGAGGTTGTACCACCAACAACCATAGTGGTAACCAACTGCACAGATTCCGGTAGCCTGCCAATCGCCGGCGACAGACTCTTGGTCACCGCAGCGGAAATAAACCCGTGCCCGAACTTGCCCCCCTGCAGATCCGCGGCTATGCCGCCCACCACACCATGGGCCATTACCATGGTGACATAGATCTCCTTGGAGACCCAGACGTTCTCGCCAACCTGGATAGCCCCGGGCGTATCCGCAGATACCCCATTTCCCGCCCCATAGTTGCCAATGGCCTCAAAAGCCTTGTTGGACGCAAACGCAATGGCGCCTGCTTTTACGCCCTGCTTGAAGGCCTCTCTGTCCGAGGCGCCGTTGGCTTTGGCAAAGAAAGCGGTCGTTATGGCAAAGGCCAGGGGATTTGTGCTGACTGCAAGCATGACCACTGACTGGAAAATCTGCGGTAAATTCTCCTTAAACGACCAGTACCCGGTTGGATCGGTAAACGCCAGGGGGTTATTGTGCACATAGCTGTAGCGGTTATAGCCCTGGCTGCTAGTGGTCCCGTCTATATTGGGGTCCGCCTGCCACTGGCGCATATCCGTATCGTATTTGTCCGTGGTGAGAACGAAGCCTGCGATGTTGCGACGGATTTCCGTAGTGCCGTTCTTGTAGACCTTTTCCACATTG
>NZ_JBFRBC010000006.1:0-155565 GCF_040932045.1 Microbulbifer sp. TYP-18 | reverse complement strand
ACGCGGAGACATGGAAAACCGCATCAAGGATCAGCAATTGGATCTGTTCGCGGGCCGCACTTCCTGCCACCGCTGGTGGCCGAATCAGTGGCGGCTACTGCTCTCGGCATTAGCCTGGATACTGTTCGAAGAGTTGCGAGAACAGCTCAAGAATACGCCGCTGGCAAAAGCGTCGGTTGGCACCTTACGCAATCGCTTGATCAAGGTCGCAGCTGTGGTGATTAAAAACACACGGCGCCTGCGGTTCCTGCTACCGACGTCAATGCCAGACAGAGAAATCTTCTGCAAGGCAGCGGCGAGACTGGTGCCTATATAGGTGAAAGAGTGCTGCTCCGGCACGGAATAAAGAATGGGGTAAGGGGCAATTGCGCCCGGCAGAACTGGAACTGGTTGCGTTGTAGTCGAGTAGATCAATTAGTGACCTATGGTCGCGGATCTTCGAGAGTCAGAAGAAAATACTGTGCTCTAGGCTGGATCATGAAATATCCGGGCTAGCCCAGGCGATTGCTCGGGTAACTCGCAAGTTTGAGAGCAATAGAAAGGGGTTGGTGGTGCATTATATTGGTATCAAAACCAATATATACAAAGCGCTGAAGAATTTCGATGGCAGACATACTGGCAAGTTTGAAGATATCGTGGCATCTATTGTAGACGTGTGCAATTACCTGTATTCACTCAACCGAGCTGTTCACCACTTGGACAGCAGTAATTACGTTAGCGGCGATCCAGTGTGCTAGCTGGACTGCCTGAATGAAATGGAGCATGTGGGGAATTTCAAGCAGCATCGGATGGCTTAGGTGGTACGATTTTGCTTGTGTAAGTTGTCAATAAACTCAGATGCTGAGAAATACTATTGTAGTAACACGCAGGAAATCGGCACCGGGTCAGATAGGTGTCTAAGAGGGCAACCCAGGATAGACTTTTGGGTAGCTCTTTATGCCGAAACACCTATTTGACCCATTGCTCCGGCTCAAAAGGCCACTTCCTCCACTTCCCGGACCGCCGGCTCAATTTCTGAACGGGAGGCCTTGGCGACCAGTGCTTCGACACTGACGGACTCTTTATTGACACCACCAAAAGCGGCGAGCAGATCTTGGAGCATGGCGGAGATTTCAAGGGTCATCACCGCAAATTCCGTATCGAAACGCTGTGCCGCATCCTCACTGTCGACACTGTCCGCTTTTTCCAATAGCTTATCGCTGAACTTAACGCGCTTGAGGGCAAGCTGCTCATCTGCCAGGAACTCCACCCCACCGCGCCATACCAGGCCGAGTTTATAGACCTGCAGTCCGGCCACCAGGTGGTTGTGAATCTCTTCGGCACACAGCTCCTGGTTTTTGCAACGAATAACACTGCCACTGTCTTTGGGGTCGCGCAGCTCACACTCGTGCCCAAACTCAAAGTGTGCGGGTGCTTCTGTCGCGGTAAGCCAATGGGTCATCGCCTGTTGGGGCAGGTTTTTTGCCGAGAGCGGTATGACGGCGAGGCTGCTGATGGCTTCGCGCAAATTCTCCAGCATTTCCTCTGCCGCAGAGGCGGATGAAGCATCCACAACGATCAGGCCCTCATCGGGGGCGATATATGCATATTGCAGGCGGGAGCGGGCAAAGGCCCTGGGGCGCATCTCCAGCAGTACATCGTCCTTGAGGTTTTGGCGCTCTTTGCGGCCCACCCGGCGGGCCTCTCTCTCGTAAATACCCTGTGCCAGCTCTTCCACCTTTTCATTGACCACGGCTGCGGGAAGAACCTTCTCCTGCTTTTTGGCACAGATCATTAAATAGCCGTTGGTGGCGTGCACCAGTTGACTGCCGTGACGGCCCAGGGGGGCCACCCAGCCATAGCGGGCACTGTCCTGGCTGCCACAGGGCGTGAACGCGAAGGCTTCCAGCAGTTCGCTCAACTTGTCGGCGTCCAGGGTGAATTCTTTGGTGAAACGATAGAGCCGGAGGTTTTTAAACCACATACATCAGGCCATCTGTTGTTGCGTTACATGGGTGGCAGGCAATTATGTAGCATCCCGCTTGGGTCAGCCAGTGGATTTTTAGCAGCTATTGGCCTGCCACCAGCCTATGGGGTTCCTCAATTCGCGGGCTAAGGGGAGGGCGGCGCGGTCTTGGTGTCATCATTCAGCGATACAGCTCACATTGTATAAAATTTGGACGGGTGGATTAGACTAACTGGGACTGGCTGGATAAGCTAAACCCCGGGAAGCACCGGATTTGCGGGGTTTTTACATGCTGCCTGGGACAGTGCTTTAGCAAGGGGCGGGCCTGCGGCGCCCCCTGGATTGTATTGCTGCGCTGGTCAAGGACAAGCAGCCTTGACCTTCGGGCAACACCTTGCCAAGGGACGCCACGGGTTCCGCTGAGGGAGTACTGAATTAACCGGAGGCACCTTGGCAGATTGTTGAAAAAGCCCTCCCTGGCTTTCCTCAGCCCGGGTTTGCGGCGCATGTCTGCAAGCCCTCCACGACAAATCAAGCAGTTACATGCTTGATTTGTGGTCCAAACATTCCTGTTCGGGGCAGTAGGCTGCAGAAAATACTTATTCAACAGCCTGCTAGAAGGCAATGACTTGTTTTCAAAAGCTCGCCTTTTAGGCATTGGAGGAATCCACTAGTTTATATTTCCATACCTGAAGTTTTCTTCTGCCCAGGAATTTTTTCACAAGGATATTTAACTTTTAGTCATTCAATAAACCCACTCCTGGATAAAGTCACCAGGATTATAAAACTACCGGGAGACAATTTCCTGCAGGCTCAGTTTTGGTAACGGCAGGGTGATGGTGGTGTTAGGAAGGGCTTTGTTCTGCATAAAAAGCTGCATATTTTCCAATACTTCGGGTGACGACATAAACAAGTTGTGCCCGCCATACACCACCTTTACCTGGGTCAGGTTGCTGAGGCCGCGTACCGCAGCTTTCTGTCCTTCAGGGTAGGTTCGCCCGTCCAGGGTGCCAGTAAATAATAAGGTAGGGATCGACGATTGCGGTGCGCTGCGAAAGGCATTCCCCAGGTCCAGTTTTTCATCCAGCCTGTTCAGCGCAGGCATCGGAAAATTCAGCCAGGTCCCCAGCAGGCTCGACTCGGCCTGTTGCGTCACCAGTCTCAGTCGCGCAGGAGTAATACCAGACGCCATGTCCATGGCCAGCGACATCAAGGAAAAACTTAGCGGCTTGTCCCGGAAAATACCGCGCTGCAGAACACCTGTCAGGGTGCGGGTGTTGCCTTTATCCAGTTCGTTGTAGGTGAGGATCAACATTGCCAGGTATTGGTTGGGATCGGCAATCATCATACCGGCCAGGCGCTGCATATGGTGTGCCTGAAACAGCATCTGCTGCTCACTAGCATCTTTTTTCGGGATGGCCAGCTTCAGAGGCGCCTCATGCAGACGTCGATGCACTCGTCTAACCAACGCGGGCAAATCGGCCACAGCGGATTTTAGGGGTTGCTGATCGATCACCTGCTGGACACGGGCAAAATAGGCATCTGTGCGAGCAGGCAATTTAACCGTCTGGTTCAGGCCTTCCGCACTGGCAAGGATGACTCTGTTAATCTGTTCGGGAAACAGTTTCATCGCTGAGAGTGCCAGATGGCTACCGTAGGAAATTCCCCACAGGTTAACCCGCCTGGCGTTCAGGTGCTGACGCAGGTCGTTGATATCCCACGCATTTTGCACGGTGGTGTATCCGTACACGTCGATACCCTGTTCCCGCCACCTGGCCAGGCATTCGCGCGCCGCCTGTTGATATCCCTGGACAAATGCTTTCGCAGTGACCACTTCTTTTAAGGGGATAGTGACGGAAGAATCACATCTTGGCGCCTTTTCCGACTCGCCGGTACCGCGTTGATCCAGTGCAATGACATCACCGAACTCCCGCATCGCCATAAACAGTGGAAAGCGCCTCCACTTGGCCGTTCCTATCCCCGAGCCGCCGGGTCCTCCCGCCAGGTAGACCATGGGCGGCCCCTGGAGGTCACCGGTAGCAGCAAAGCGCACATAATTAATGCGGATTTTTCGGCTTTGTGGATTGTTGCGGTTCTCGGGTACCCAGAAATGGCCTGAGAAGGCCTCTGTACTTTGCCCATCATTGGCAGTAAAGGTTATGGGGGTTTCGTTGGCGTAAGTCCGGGTTTCGGCCGATTCGGAATGGTCCTCCGAGGCCAGGGCGCTCAGCGTAGATATGGCCAGGGTTGTGGCTACTAAAGAACCTACAAATCGCATACTATGACTCCTTATCAATGGGTGAAGCCATTAGGTCGTATGCATCGCCCCGATGCCCACCGTTATTCGCCGAGCGGGCGGTTTTACCGGCCTGTACCGTTAAGCGGTAGCGTTTTTTCGATGAACGGCTACAAGGGAAGATGTTGAAATCAGGTCTTTTTGGTCCCTGGCAGTATCTGCTATGGCTGCTGCTATGGATGAGCCCCCTCAGTAGCCTGGCCGAGGTTCCCATCCCCTTTGATGCTGCGCCTATTGTCCGCGTCTGCGAACCTATGGATATACCGGAAGGGGTGCCGGATTTTGACGACCCGGGATGTAGGGATTTACCCCTCTATCAGGTTAACCCCCAACACACCTATTTGTGGCTCAGGCTCACCTTCGATCGCAGTTCGCACTGGCGGCGGCTCACTCCGCCTTACGGGGTGTTTGTGTTGGGCAAGGCGGCCAGCCGGGTCTATCTCAACGGTCAATTATTGGGCAATAATGGCACGCCTGCGGCTGACAAGCGGGAAGTTCCCGGCACCATGGATAAGGTGTTCTATCTGCCCGAAGCTCTGCTCAAGGACACAGGCAATGAACTGATTCTGGAGTTGTCTGGACAGCATAGCCTGGTCGAACTGGGCTACCCCCTGCACTTTATCGGCTTTGGTCACTACCATGACCCCAGGCTTTTCGTGCAACAATACAGGGGGGTGGGGCTGATTTTGACCGGCGCCTTTTTGCTTGGCGCCCTGTATTTCTTAACCGTCAGCTTTGGCCGGCATGGGCATCGCCACCAGAAGTTGTTTGGGGCCATGTGTCTGATAGCCGCACTACAACTGCTGGCGGAAATGTCCCGGGGCCTGGTCCCCTATAGCTACCCCTGGCACGACGTGCGCCTGGTCACAGTCACCGCTCTGTCACTGCTGTTTGGCATGTCGATCCTGGTTTACAGCTCCTACAAAACCATGGCTGATCATGCCCTGCACTGGATCTATGGGGGTTTGCTGGTTACGGTCACGGTTATTATGCTGGCTCCGGGCTTTGATAGTAAAACCACCGCGGGTGTGTTTTTTCCCCTGCTGGTCAGTCTGATACAGCTGCTGATTGTGTGGCGCCGCCAGCGGCAAAATGCCTGGCTGGGCTGGTTCCTGGTGCAGCTTCTGGTTGCTATTACCATCGTAGCCAATAAAGGCAGCTTTCATGAAATCATGCATTTCCTGATCATTGCACTGTTTCTAGTATATTTGTTTGTGCAACAGGCAAAGGAATATCGCCTTCAACAACAGCAAAGTAAGGACGACCAACAACTGATTGCCAAACTGGAATATAAACTGGCCCAGAACAGCCAATCCGACACACCAGCGCGCCTGGAAGTCAGCTCCGCGGGGAAAACCCTTTGGGTGTCGGTCAGCGACATTCTTTACTGCAAAGCGGCCGGCGATTACGTGGAATTACACCTGGTGGAGCAGGGTGAAAAACTCTATTCAGGCAGTCTAAAACAACTCGAGACTGAACTGCCCGATACCTTTATCCGGGTACACCGCTCTTTTCTGGTAAACCTTGAGCAGGTGGTGACACTTAGCAGAAAAACTGCCAGCGAATCCGGTGGCTACCATCTTCAGCTTACTGATGGGCAGGCTATTCCAGTCAGTCGCAGGCTGATGCCCGCAGTCAGGAGTTCGTTAAAGCAAGAAAGTGCTGTCGGGTTGGTTTGTGCCCAATAGCAGGCATGGGGTTCACCTAACCTGGGTAATTCACCAAAACTTTTTTGTGATTAGACCGTAATGGGTGGCGCAGCTTGTATTTTCTGATAGAGTAATAACGCCGGGAAACTGTAAAGTCTTAATTTTTATTAATCTATTTAAAAGAGCAGTCATCATAAGAGCATCTGCTGTTTATCTTATTTAATCGAAGCTCAAGGTTAGAAGAGAACCTGAAAAGGAATTTCTTTTCTAAGAATACAGTACCAATTCGATTAAATAATATTCATTGATGTATATTTAAAGAAATTCGAAAAAATTTGACAGGAAATTTCTTTGTCTCGCTAATCGTCTTGTTATTAGTCCAGCCAGATAAACTACAAGGGTTCATGCTCAGGTAGTTTAAAAAATACTGACAGGATTAACCATCGGATTCAAAATTGAACGGTGGGGTGATATTCATTAGGTCTTGCGCACCTTTATGAGGATTATTTCAATGAATGCAATTTCTTTACGCACAATATGCCTATTATTTGGCTCAGCGCTTTGCCTGTTGTCAATTGGCCAGAGTGAAGCCAAGGATAATGAGCTGGTCGGTATGTGGGAAGGAAAGCGTATTGCGGGACCGGAAATTCAGGGTGATATTATTATTACACGCGAATCGGACCGCTGGCGGATCGATTTATCCGGTTATAATCTGTCAATCCCACTACGGGAGGGTAAACGCAGTACTGAATTATCTTTCAGTATTCCAGGCGGGTTAGGCTCCTTTAATGGAAAACTTGACCCTGCAAGCCATCAGGTCAGGGGCTATTGGACTCAGCCAAGCACGATCAATAACGGAATGCCTTATGCCTCACCGGTGATATTAACGCCTGACAGTGACAATAGGTGGCGTGGGAAAATAGTTCCTATGCCAGATGAATTTTCTGTATTTTTACCTGTTTGGGAGAGGGAAGATGGGGCCCTGGGCGCTTTCTTTCGCAATCCTGATCGCGGCTTTGGTGTGTTTTACAATGTTGACCGAGTGGAACGAAAGGGCGATTCAGTCCGCTGGCTGGGCCGGTTCTTTCGTGACAAGAAGGAAACTGTCCTTGTCGAAGCACAGTATCAACCGGGTCGTATGTCTGTAGATATTCGCGGTAATCTTTATGACCTTAGATTAACCCCAGATGATAACCATAGTCATTTTTATGCGCGCGGGAAAAATCCAGAACCATATGACTATATTCCACCACCTGAAATCCCTGGAGATGGCTGGTCTGTAAGCAGCCTTGGGGCCGAGAAAATCAGCGAGCAGGGAATCTCCAATTTTATCGAGCAGGTCATATTGCCGGCTGCTGATTCGATTGATGACCCATATATTCATGGAGTGCTAATCGCAAGGTCAGGTAGGCTGGTTCTGGAAGAATATTTTCATGGATTCCACAGAAATAAAGCTCATGACACACGCTCTGCCAGTAAAAGCCTCGCCAGTGTGCTTGTCGGGGCTGCCATTCACAATGGAATAGATTTGGAGTTGGGAGATCCTGTGTTTGTTCAAAAGGTTTTAGGCAAAGAAGCGGAGGGAGTTGTCGGTGTGGATCCGCGCCGCCAAAGAATAACATTGGAACACCTGCTGACTATGTCATCCGGGCTGGATTGTGATGATAGTGATGCTTCCTCAAAAGGTAATGAAGACACTATGCAATCACAACAAGAACAAAATGACTGGTATCGTTATACAGCGCATTTGGATATGGTTAGGGAACCTGGTGAGAAAGCAGTCTATTGTTCAGGTGGGATCAATCTGGTGGGAGCGGTTCTGGCAGCTGCCAGTGGGCGTAGCATAGAGGAGCTATTCTTCGATTTCATAGCCAAGCCATTGCAGATTGATCACTACTATTTGAATCTCTCACCGACTGGGCAACCTTATTTGGGCGGGGGAATCTACTGGAAGCCGCGCGATTTCATGAAGCTGGGCCAACTGATGTTAAATAAAGGCATTTGGAATGGACAGCGTATAATCAGCGAGGATTTTGCAGAAGATTCAATTTCTACGAAATATAAAATGGCGAACAGGGGATATGGGTATGCATGGTGGATAACGCGTTACCCTTATAAAAATCGCCAAGTCGAGGCTTTTTTTGCCGGCGGTAATGGTGGTCAAATCGTGATGGGTATTCCAGACCTGGATTTGTTGGTAGCTTTTTACGCTGGAAACTACAGTCACAAGACTTTTCGTAAGATTCAGCAGGAATTTGTGCCTCAGTATATTTTACCTGCATTAAACTAAGGAACCCCTGAGTAATTCACTGACGTGAAACCTGACGTTGCATTGAATTCAGCATAGGTTCCCTAGCAGCCTGTTGTTCCGAACAGGGATGTTCGGGCCGCAAATCAAGTATATCACTGCTTGATTTGTCGTGGACGGTTTACGGACATGCGCCGCAAACCCGGGTTGAGGAAAGCCAGGGAGGGCTTTTTCAACAACCTGCTAGAAGTTCTTTTTTACTGTTCAAGCTCAGCAAGCCGAGTATCAATCTCGGCTATACTTTGAAAACCATCAGGCTTAAGCATGTGTTTGTGGGGGCTTGATCAGAGATTCAGCCGGAATACCCAAGCCTTCATGCAGCTTCCAGATCATTTTTAGCGTGAGCGAGCGTTTGTGATTAAGAATTTCATAGACTCTATTGCTCTTACCAATCATGGGCTCGAGGTCTTTCACTGTTAAACCTTTGCGCTCCATCTCAAACTTGATGGTCTCAACAGGATCAGGCAAATCCATAGGGAAATGCCTGGCCTCATAGGCTTCTATTAGCGTAACCATCACATCCAGCTTCTCACCTTCGGGAGTGTCAGGGTCTGCCATCATCAGGCTTTCAATTTCTTTCAATGCCGCTCGGTAGTCGGCATCCATTTTAATAGGTTTGATGTCCATAACTTTTACCTCTCGTTTCTACCTTTGGGGGCATTTAAATAGTTTGCACGTCAATCTTGTCATATTGCGCATCGGTATCGATAAATCGGATGTAAACCACACAATAGGCATAATTGATCCACACGACCAGTCGGTACTTGTTATTCGCAATGTTAAGTGACATTGGAGCGGTGGTGGCCTGAGTGCTTAGGTCCGGTTTACTTGAAACTGGGTGGTCAAGTCAGGTACAGGCGAGAGGATGTGCTGGAGTATGAGGCCAGTTGCTTGAGAAGGAGTACACTTGAAGCTGTTTGAGTGCTCATAGAGGGAAGCCCGCATTAACCCGCATGTTCTGTGAGTAAAATTGCGGGTCAAATAAAAAGCCCTAATGGCTGGTGAGGGCTCATTAGGGCTCTTTAAGGTGGTGGAGATGGCGGGAGTCGAACCCGCGTCCGTCAGCACTCTGCCAGAGGCTCTACATGCTTAGTTCCGTCTATTGATTTAACTCACGCAGCCCGGCGGGCAGGACGCAATGAGCGAGTCTGTAAAGTTTTAACCGATCCACTCCAAACAGGCTTCACGGCGATCCAGTTCTGTATTACAGCCGACAGCGCGGTACTGGAACCTTGCTGGCGACCGCTAGCGGGCTTAAGCCGCTAGAGCGTAGTTGTCGTCGTTGGCAACTATAAATTGCAGCTTTGGATTTACGTGATTGGCTGCCATCACGGCATGCACCCATGGTTTCGTCACCGGCGTCGAATCCAAGTCATCCCCGATGTGAACCTTGCGGCTTGGTGTCCATTATACCTCAATTGGCGGCGGGGCGAACTGGCGGACAAGGCCCAATTTGCCCCGCGGGTCACATTTTACAGGAGGGTTTGTACAAAGGCTGCCAAAATCAGCAGCGGACAGACGACGCGCACATACCAGGGCCAGATTTTCCAGAACAGGGTCTGCTCTATGTTTTCGTGGCCCTTGCGCAGTTCCTGCAGCAGCTGGTCCCGCCGCCATATCCAGCCGGCGAAGATGCACAGGGATACCCCCAGCAGCGGCTGCCCATACTCGGTACTGATGCTGATGACGAGCCCGAAAAGGGCGTCGAAATTGAAGATAATGACACTGCTGATGGCAAAGATGATCAGGCCCACCAGCAGGGTGGCGCTGCGGCGGGGCAGCTTCAGGTTCTCGATGGAGAAGGCCACGGGGACCTCCAGCATGGAGATGGAGGAGGTGAGGGAGGCGATGGTCATCAGGGCGAAGAAGGCTAGGGCCACAACCAGACCGATGGTACCCATCGAGTCAAACAGGGCCGGCAGTACCTGCAGGATCAGGCCCGGGCCGGCAATGAGGCTGCCGTCGTCGGCGAAGATCTGGGTGCCCGCCTCCTGGGCCACGTACATGGCCGGCAGGATCAGCAGCCCCGCGGTGAAGGCGATACCGACATCTATCAGGGTAACCAGTACCCCCAGGCGTGGCAGGCTCTCCTGCTGGCTGAGGTAGGACCCATAGATCAGCATGGTGCCCACACCCAGGGACAGGGAAAAGAAGGCCTGGCCCATGGCGGACAGCAGCAGTTCCGGTGAAACCTGGCTGAAATCCGGCATGAGGTAGACCTGCAGCCCGATAATGGCGCCCGGCTGGGTCAGTACATACATGATCAACAGCAGTAACAGGATGATCAGCGAGGGCATCAGGAGCGTGGACCAGCGCTCGATACCTTTTTCCACCCCACTGGCGATGATCAGCATGGTGAGCCCGCTGAAAATCGCGGTAAAGGTCATATTGCGTGCGGTACTGCTGCTGGTAAGCCAGTCGGCCGTGCTGCTGGCGCCGATCAGGGTAGCGAATGGCTCCGCCAGGTGGGCGACCATCCAGCCGGCCACGATGGCATAAAAACTCAGGATCAGCGAAGCGATCAGGATGCCGCCAAATCCGGTGAGGTTGGCGAAAAACCGGCTGACTGGCCCGGTGGAAATCTCCCGCAGGGCTTGCACCATATTGCGGCGGGCGTGACGACCGATGGTCAGTTCGGCCATTAGCGCCGGGTAGGCGAGGACGAACGCGAGCAGCAGGTAGATGACAACGAAGGCGGCGCCGCCGTTGCTGGCGGCCTTGGTGGGGAATCCCCAGATGTTGCCGAGGCCCACGGCGGAGCCAGCCGCGGCCATCAGGAAGCCGACGTTGGAGCTGAATTGTCCTCTGGGTGCACTCATGAGAAATCCTGTAATTATGTTCTTGTAAGCGGTTTACCTGTGGTCAGCGGTGCGTCGCGCGCATCAGGCGTTGTTTTTCGCGATTCCAGTCGCGTTCTTTTTCCGTTTCGCGCTTGTCGTGGCTGGCCTTGCCCTTGGCCAGGGCAATTTCACATTTGATCAAGTGCTTTTTCCAATAGAGTGCTGTGGCGACCACTGTGTGTCCCTTTTGTTCCACAGCGGCGATGAGCCTGGACAGCTCGCGCTTGTTCAGCAGCAGCCTTCTGGTGCGGTCCGGCTCGGTGACGAAATGGGTGGAGGCGCTGGGCAGGGGCTGTATGCGCGCGCCGAGCAGCCAGGCCTCGCCACGCTTGAAAATAACGTAGCTGTCGGTGAGCTGGGCCTTGCCCTCGCGGCAACTTTTTACCTCCCAGCCCTGCAGTTCCAGGCCGGCCTCGAACCTGTCCTCAATGAAGTAGTCGTGCCGGGCCTTCTTGTTGAGGGCGATGGTATTCGAGGGTGCGCTTTTCTTTTTGGCCATGAAAACAACGATTGCCTAGATGAAACTGTAACCGAAGAAATTGATTGCGACGGTGTTGATAAAGATCAGCAGCAGGATCAATGGGATGAAGCTGCCCAGAGAGAAGTTGACGTACTTCTGGGATAGCGAGCCCATGAAACCCGTGTCCCCCTCCTGCAATTCCAGGTCCAGATTGCTCTTTTTCCATTTGTAAATCACAAACAGGCACACCAGTAGGCCGTTGAGCGGCAGAATGGTGTTGTAGAAAATCAGTTCAACCAGGTCGAAGAAGGATTTATCGCTGCCGGCGAGATGGATGAAATTGGTGAACCAGTCAACCATACCGAAGGAAACTGCGCAGGCTATGGCGAGCACCAGTTGTACTGCGGCGATCACGTAAATCGCTTTTTTGCGCTCCATGCCGCGCTCGTCGCGCAGGGTCGCCACCGGCACCTCGATAATGGATACCAGGGAGGTGAGTGCCGCAACCAGCACCAGAAAGAAGAATACCGCAGCGAAGATGCTGGCACCCAGGTAGCCGATATTTTCCTGCAGGGCCAGGAATATCTTCGGCAGGAACAGGAAGATCATGCCGGCGGAGGAGTCGCTCAGCTCGGTGGGGTCTATCTGCGGATTAAAGTGGAAGATACTGGGCAGAATCAGCAGACCCGCGGAAAAGGCTACCAGGGTGTCGGTGAGCGCAACGACTTTGGCGGAGCCGGGGATGGAGTCCTTGCGCTTCATGTAGGAGCCGTAGGTGATCATGATGCCCATGCCCATGCCCAGAGACAGGGAGAAGAATGCCTGGGACATGGCGTTCTTGACGACTTCCGCATTCAGTTTGGAAAAGTCCGGAACCAGGTAGTATTTGACCCCCAAAATAGCGTTTTCCTGCGTCAGCACGAAAGTGGCGAGGCCGATGAGCATCACGAACAAAGTGGGCATCAGGGTCTTGGCGGCGCGCTCGATTCCGTCTTTTACCCCCAGGGCGAGAATACCGTTGATCGCCAGCATCAGCACAAGCAGGTAAACAAATACCACCGGTGAGTTGATAAACTGACCGAAGTAGGCTTCGGTGGCGAGCATATCGAGGTTGCCGGTCAGGGTTTCGATCAGGTAGCCGAGGACCCAGACAGTTACCACCAGGTAGAAGACAGCGATCATGAAGGGGGTTATCAGGGCCAGCCAGCCGGGCAGGCTCCACAGGCGGGAACCGCCGGAGAGCTGGCGGTAGGCACCTACCGGGTCCTTGTCAGTTTTGCGGCCAAGGGCCAGTTCCGCCATCATGACCGGCAGACAGATAAACAGGACAAACAGGGCGTAGACCAGCAGGAAGGCGCCGCCGCCGCTTTTTGTGGCGGCCACCGGGAATGCCACCAGATTGCCGATTCCTACAGCGGAACCCGCCGCGGCCAGAATAAAACCCAGTCGGGATCCAAAGTGCTCTCTTGCTGCTGCCATAGTTCTCGCGCCTGCCTGTTATTCTTTTGCCCCGGGGGCAATCTGGGGGCCGCTATGGTTTGTATTTGAGCTTGCGGCCGATTAAAAGTGCGATTGTTACAGGAATTGCCTTGCTTGAGTAGCGCCCCCTGGCAAAATTGGGGTTTGTCCCTGCGGCAGGGCCGGATTGTTACCTGATAGCGGAAGTGAACCAAAAATGGCACAAATAGAGCGCAGTGCGCTGGTGATGTACAGCGCCGAGCAGATGTTCGACCTGGTTAACGATGTGGCCAGTTATCCGCAATTTCTGCCGGGTTGCCGTGGAGCCGAAATTTTGTACAGCGATGAGCATACGCTGGAAGCGCGTCTGGATCTGGCCCGGGCGGGTATCCGCCAGAGTTTTGTGACCCGCAATCAGCTGCGGCGTCCCGAGCGGATGCTCTTGAGCCTGGTGGATGGGCCCTTCGCGGATTTTTCCGGTTTCTGGCAGTTTACGCCCCTGGCGGAGAGCGCCTGCCGGGTGACCTTTTCACTGGCATTCAGTATGAAAAACCGCCTGGTTGCAGCGGCGGCTGGCAAACTGTTCAGCGACCTCGCCAACCAGATGGTGGATGCCATGTGCGAGCGCGCAGCGCGTGTTTACGGTGAGGCGTCATGACTGAGCTGAAAACCATAGCGGTGGAAGTGGTCTACGCGCTGCCCCATGAGCAGCGTCTGGTGCGATTGCTGGTCGCGCCGGGTACCACGGCCCAGGAGGCGCTGCTGCGTTCGGGCATTCCGGAGGAGTATCCAGAGGTGGATGCAAATACGGCCCGGCTGGGCATCTTCGGCCAGGCGCTGGGTACCAGGGGGCTGGCACCGGCGGACCAGTATGTTCTGCAACCGGGGGACCGGGTGGAAGTCTATCGCCCGCTGATCGCGGACCCAAAGGAGGCGCGCCGGCGGCGGGCGGAGAAAGCCAGGGGGGGCTGAGGGCCGGTTTACTGGGGCCAGTCCGCCGGCTGCCAGTCACCGCTGGTAGCGATCAGTATGTCGCCGTTGAAGAACACGGAGAAGTTCTTCTCGGTGACCCTGCCGCGGGGATCGCGCACCCGGTTGACGTAATCCCAGCGGTCGGCGTTAAAAGTATCCTCCAGCAGCGGGGTACCCAGTACAAAGCGCACCTGACGGCGGGTCATGCCGGGCTTGAGCTGATCCACCATTTCCTGGGTGACTATGTTGCCCTGCTGTATGGGAATGCGGTGCACGCCCGGGAACTTGATCAGGCTGCATGCGCTGAGCAGCGCATACAGGCAGGTGATCAGGAGGATTTTCGCGATGGCTGGCATTGGTGACTCCATACTGTATCGCGGTGGCAATGGATCGCCGCCGCGGGCCCAGGGCTTTGTTTTTGTCGCTGGTAAACAGGGTAGTTCTTCGCGGGAGAAAAAAGTTCCCCCGGGACCGCCCGAGCTGCTCAATGGCCTCTTGGGGTTCCGCTGTATCCGCAGGCCGTGGATAATACCCGAAGAGGCGCACCGCTGACAGGCGGGGCGCGGCATACAATGGTCCGGCGGCACTTGGGTTGGCGAAAATCGGGCCCAACGGCGGACAAAAGGAACCCTGAGGGGGCAGGATATTCATGGCGAACGAGAATCAAGAACTGCGCAAGGCGGGGCTGAAGGTCACCCTGCCCAGGGTCAAGATACTGCAGCTGCTGGAGAGCGCCAGCGATCAGCACCTGAGCGCTGAAGACGTGTACAAGATGCTGCTGGAGGCGGGTGAGGACGTGGGCCTGGCCACTGTCTACCGGGTCCTGACCCAGTTTGAGAGTGCGGGCCTGGTGATGCGGCACAATTTCGACGGCGGCCACTCTGTGTTCGAGCTGGATCGGGGCGACCACCATGACCATATGGTGTGCACTGACACCGGCAAGGTGATCGAATTCCACAACGAGGAGATCGAGCAGCTGCAGAAACGGATTGCCGAAGAGCACGGCTATGAGCTTACCGGCCACAGCCTGGTGCTGTATGTAAAGGAAAAGAACGGTAAGAGCTGAACCGGCGCCCCCAGGGCGTCAGGCCCGGGTCAGCATTTCCCCGGCGTGAGCCAGCGACTGCTCGGTGGCCTCGCCGCCCAGCATGCGCGCCACTTCACCGCGGCGCTCGCCATCCCCCAGTTCCCGCAGCGACACCAGAGCCGCTTTTCCGCTGCTGTGCTTTTCCACCAGGTAGTGGCGGTGTGCCCGCGCGGCCACCTGGGCCAGGTGCGTCACGCAGATGACCTGGCCGCTGCGGTCGTTGCGGGATTCGCCCAGCTGGCGCAGCAGGCGGCCGACCACATCCCCGGTGGCACCGCCAATACCCACATCCACCTCGTCAAATACCAGGGTGGGGGTGCGGGAGGTCTGGGCGGTGACGACCTGAATGGCCAGGCTTACCCGAGACAGTTCGCCGCCGGAAGCGATTTTGCCCAGGGGTCGGGAGGGCTGGCCCGGGTTGGTGGCAATCAGAATTTCCACTTCTTCCAGGCCGGTGGCAGCGGGTTTTTCCAGGGGCTGCAGGGCCAGCTCCACCCGCGCGTGGGGCATGGCGAGGTCCGCCAGCTGGCGGTTGACCGATTGCGCAAGGGATTCTGCCGCTTTGGTTCTCAGGGCGCTCAGCCTGGTGGCCGTGTCGCGGTAGTGCCGCTCCAGGTTGGCGCAGGTCTCTGCCAGCTTGTCCAGGGCATCCGGGGTTCCCATCTCATCCAGTTCTGCCTGCAGCTGCTGTTGCAGTCCCAACAGCTCATCCGGCTGCACCCGATGCTTGCGCGCCGCCTGATAGATGGCGCTCAGGCGCTCCTCGACTTCGGCGAGACGCTCCGGGTCCATCTCGAAGCGGTCGATATGGCGGGAGAGGCTGCTACTGGCTTCATCCACCTGGATGCGGGCACCGTCGAGCATCTGCGCCACTTCGGCCAGTGCCGCCGGCTGTTCCGGCATGGCCGACAACAGCTGTAGCGCGCGATGGAGCTGTTCGGCGATATCCCCTTCACCCCCGTTCAGCAGGGCGGCCAGCTGATAGCTGCCGTTGAGGATCTGGCCGGCGTTGGCCAGCTGGCGCTGTTCACTTTCCAGCTGTGCTATCTCCTCCCCCTGCAGATCCAGTTGCTGCAGTTCCTCCAGTTGATATCGCAGCAATTGGCGCCGGGCCTCGGTTTCCTCGGCGCTGTCGGCGAGGCTGCGGTAGCGCTGGTAGTGGTCCCGCCAGCTTTTGTAGCGACTGCGGGTCTCGGCTGTCAGCTCCTGGGCCTGGGCGAATTCGTCCAGCAGGCGGCGGTGGGTATCCCTTTTCAGCAGCGACTGATGCTCGTGCTGGCTGTGAATATCAATCAGCTGCTCGCCGAGGGCGCGCAGTTGCAGCAGTGTCACCGGCTGTCCATTGATATAGGCGCGCGAGCGCCCGTCGGCGCCGATGGTGCGGCGCAGAATGACCTCGCTGCCGGTATCCAGTTCCTGTTCCTCGAGCCAGGCGGACGCCTCGGCGTGGCCGCTGATGTCGAAGGTCGCGTGGATATCCGCCCTGGGGGCGCCGGCGCGCACCAGTTCCGCACTGCCGCGGTCACCGAGCGCCAGCCCAAGGGCGTCCAGGGTGATGGACTTGCCCGCTCCCGTCTCACCGGTCAGGGCACTTGTGCCCGGGCCGAATTCCAGCTCCAGCTGGTCCACTAGGGTGAATTGGCTGATCGACAGGTGCAGCAACATAGAAACGGCTTCCCGTGGCTCTTGTTATCGTGAGCGGGCGGGGCGCCAGAACTGGGATAATCGCGCCGATCCGGCATCTCCGCCCCGCCGCCGACTAGTGGCTGTTTATACAGTATTTGTGCTGCCCCCGCCACCTTGGCGGCGCAGTGCCAAACAGCGCCAAAATACCCCTTGAAGATTGCGGATAAGGCCCCATATTGCACAGCAACGCCCACACTGGGGCAGATTTCCATGTAACTGACAATCCACGCGACGGAGACAGCAGTGGCCAGAGAGCGCAGCGAAGAAGACCAGATCGAACAGGGGGCGGCGGATACAGAGTCGCTTGGCGCGGACACAGATACGGCGGAGGAGAGTGTGGCTGCCGACCTCGAGGAGCCTACGGAGGAGGCGCAGCACCAGGCCGAAGAGGCCCTGCACGCGGCTTCGGAAAGCCCCGAGGCACTGCAGGAGGAGATCATCGGCCTGCGCGAACAGCTGGCTATACAGAAGGACCTGGCCATAAGGGCGCAGGCGGAGGCGCAGAATGCCCGCCGCCGCGCACAGCAGGATGTGGAAAAGGCGCACAAGTTCGCGGTCGAGCGATTGCTGCAGGATCTGTTGCCGGTGGTGGACAACCTGGAGCGGGCGCTCACCAGCATCGATGTGGACGACGAGGCCAACAAGGCGGTGGTGGAGGGCATTGAACTCACCCACAAGTCCTTTTTGGACACCCTGAACAAGTTTTCGGTGGAGGTGGTGGACCCGGTGGGGGAGCCTTTCGACCCGGAGTTGCACCAGGCCATGACCCAGATACCCAATGGTGATGTAGAGCCAAACACGGTGCTGGAGGTGTTCCAAAAGGGGTATCGGCTCAACGGTCGCCTGGTGCGTCCGGCATTGGTGGTGGTCAGCAAGGCGCCCTAGGCGAATCTGTGGTGCGGCCTTGATTTTTACCGGCCGGCACCAATATAGCTGACATCAGAGGATTTATTCGCGCACGGCAGACAGAACAGAAGTGGCGGTGCGCATCAAACGAGGATTTTACAAATGGGAAAAATTATCGGCATCGACCTGGGCACCACCAACAGCTGTGTAGCGGTATTGGATGGCGACAAGGCGCGCGTGATCGAGAATGCTGAGGGCGATCGCACAACCCCCTCCATCGTCGCCTTTACCGACGACAACGAGATACTGGTGGGTCAGTCCGCCAAGCGCCAGGCGGTTACCAACCCCCAGAACACCCTGTTCGCGGTCAAGCGTCTGATCGGCCGCAAGTTCAAGGACGACGTGGTGCAGAAAGACATCACCATGGTGCCCTACAAGATTGTCGAAGCCGACAACGGCGATGCCTGGGTGGAGGCGAAAGGTGACAAGAAGGCGCCGCCCCAGGTCTCCGCCGAAGTTCTGAAGAAGATGAAAAAGACCGCCGAGGACTTTCTCGGTGAAAAGGTGGATGCCGCGGTGATCACCGTGCCGGCCTACTTTAACGACTCCCAGCGCCAGGCCACCAAGGATGCCGGCCGTATTGCCGGCCTGGACGTCAAGCGCATTATCAACGAGCCCACGGCGGCGGCGCTGGCCTACGGTCTGGACAAGAAGGGCGGCGACCGCACCATCGCGGTCTACGACCTGGGTGGCGGCACCTTCGATATCTCCATTATCGAGATCGCGGACGTGGACGGCGAGAAGCAATTCGAGGTGCTGTCCACCAACGGGGACACCTTCCTCGGCGGCGAAGACTTTGACCTGCGCCTGATCGACTATCTGGCGGAGCAGTTCAAGAAAGAGCAGGGCATCGACCTGAAAGGCGATCCCCTGGCCATGCAGCGCCTGAAAGAAGCTGCGGAAAAAGCCAAGATCGAGCTGTCGTCCAGCCAGCAGACCGAAGTGAATCTGCCGTACATCACCGCGGATGCCACAGGTCCCAAGCACCTGGTTGTAAAACTCACCCGGGCCAAGCTGGAAAGCCTGGTGGAGGACCTGGTGACCCACTCCCTGGAGCCGGTGAAAATCGCCCTGCAGGACGCCGACCTGTCCGCCTCCGGCGTAGACGAGGTGATTCTTGTGGGTGGCCAGACCCGTATGCCGCTGGTACAGCAGAAGGTCACCGAGTTTTTCGGCAAGGAGCCGCGCAAGGACGTCAACCCGGACGAAGCGGTGGCCATGGGTGCCGCTATTCAGGGTGCGGTGCTTTCCGGTGACGTGAAGGACGTTTTGCTGCTGGACGTGACCCCGCTGACCCTGGGCATCGAGACCATGGGCGGTGTGGCGACCCCGCTGATCGACAAGAACACCACCATCCCCACCAAGAAGTCCCAGGTGTTCTCCACTGCGGAAGACAACCAGACGGCAGTGACCATCCATGTGGTGCAGGGCGAACGCAAACAGGCGGCACAAAACAAATCCCTGGGCCGCTTCGACTTGGCGGACATTCCACCGTCACCGCGGGGCATGCCGCAGATTGAGGTGACCTTCGATATCGACGCCAACGGCATACTGCACGTACACGCCAAGGACAAGGCCACCGGCAAGGAGCAGTCCATTGTGATCAAGGCCTCCTCCGGCTTGTCCGAGGACGAGATCGAAAAAATGGTGGCAGATGCCGAGGCCAACGCCGAGGCGGACAAGCAGTTCGAGGAGCTGGTGCAGGCCCGCAACACCCTCGACGGCATGATCTCCGCCACCAAGAAAACCCTGGAAGAGGCCGGTGACAAGGCTACTGCCGAGGAAAAAACAGCGATCGAAGCGGCCATCACTGAAGCCGAGGAAGCGGTCAAGGGCAACGATAAGGAAGCCATCGATGCCGCCACCACCAAGTTGACCGAGGCTTCCGGCCCGCTGGCGCAAAAGATGTACGCGGAGCAGGCACAGGCGGCCCAGGGGGCGGAAGCCGCCGGCGGTGAACAGGAGCAGCAGTCCGCGGCCGGTGATGACGCCGTGGACGCCGAGTTTGAAGAAGTTAAGGACGACAAGAAGGAGGGCTGATGATCACTCGCTGAATATCAGCGAATCCCTCCCGGGGCGCGGTGGCATTCCGTAGGAATCGGCCCCCGCGCCCCTCTAGTTTATGTGTTGCCGGTATCCCGCCGGCAGCCCCCGGCCGGACTGCTGCGGGGTGTTGTTACCCCACAGGGAGGTCGCACAAGAACAAACGGGTCGGCCCGGTGACCGGCTCTGGGCATGAGCAATATGGCGAAGCGCGATTACTACGAAGTCCTCGGTGTCAGCAAGGGAGCGGACGAGAGAGAACTGAAAAAGGCTTACCGTCGGGTGGCGATGAAGTACCACCCCGACCGCAACCCCGATGACAAGGAGTCGGAGAGCCGGTTCAAAGAGGCCAACGAGGCCTATGAGGTGCTTTCGGACCCCCAGAAGAAAGCCGCCTACGACCAGTTCGGTCACGCCGGCGTAGAGGGTCAGATGGGTGGCGGCGCCGGTGGTTTCGGCGGCTTCTCCGATATCTTTGGCGACGTCTTCGGCGATATCTTTGGAGGTGGCGGCGGCCGCCGCGGCGGACCGGCGCGGGGCTCGGATCTGCGCTATGACCTGGAGCTGGACCTGGAGGACGCTGTGCGCGGCACCAGCGTCAAGATCCGCGTGCCCACCCTGGTCAGCTGTGGCAGCTGCGATGGTTCCGGGGCCAAGGCCGGAAGCAAACCCCAACCCTGCGGCACCTGTGGCGGTGTCGGCCAGGTGCGGATGCAGCAGGGCTTCTTTTCGGTCCAGCAAACCTGCCCCAACTGCCGCGGCCGCGGCACCGTTATCAGCGACCCCTGTAGCAGTTGCCACGGTGCGGGCCGGGTGGAGGAAACCAAGACCCTGTCGGTCAAGGTACCGCCGGGGGTGGATACCGGCGATCGCATCCGCCTTGCCGGCGAAGGTGAGGCGGGGCCGGACGGGGGACCGCCCGGTGATCTGTACGTGCAGGTGATGGTGCGGGAGCACGATCTGTTCCAGCGCGACGGCAAGAACCTCTACTGCGAGGTGCCGATCGGCTTTGTCGCCGCGGCTCTGGGCGGCGAATTGGAGGTGCCCACCCTGAACGGCAAGGTGAAGTTAAAGATTCCGGCGGAAAGCCAGACCGGCAAACTGTTCCGCCTGCGGGGCAAGGGCGTCACCCCGGTGCGCGGCGGGGCCCCCGGCGACCTGCTGTGTCGAGTGGTGGTGGAAACCCCGGTGAACCTTTCCGGCAAGCAGAAAGAATTGCTGCAGGAATTTTCCTCTACCCTCAGCGAACACAAGAATTCACCGCGCCAGACCGGCTGGTTTGAAGGGGTGAAAAACTTTTTTGGCGATATGAAACTCTGACCCGATCCCCGCAGGTTATTGCAACCGGCCGGGCGGCCCATAAGCCGCCCGGCCGGTTGCGAAAAGCGGGAAACGGAGCTGCTTCAGGGGTTGTACGCCATTAGGCGCCGGTTAAATTCCTTCTGAAATTCCATCTGTATTTCCTTTAACAATTCAAACTGTTTGGCATCCAGTACCGGCGCCAGTTTGGCGCGGAACTCGGCACTGATCCCCAGCATTTTTGCACTAAGCTCTTCTTTCTGGACCCGGCTCAGTTTGGGCCTGGCGGTCTTAGAAAAGCCGTATTGCGTCAGCAGACTTCTGCGGCGCTCAGAATCCTGATCGAAAATGGGCAGTATCACACTCTCCTGCTCGGGGGTAAGCTTGAGGCGCAGGGTGACCGCGTTGACGATGTCGTCGTGCCTTTCCCAAAAGTCATCTTCGGAGCCCTCCTGTGCCAATGCATTTGTGGCACCGAAGGCGAGCCCCAAAACGAGCAGGCCCGTCAGGAGAGAGCGGGGTATACCGGAGTACAGACGCATAACTGGCGCTCCTTTCGTTACTCTTCCACAAGCGTAGCAGCTTCTCTGTGGGCGCACCGGCGCGCCTGGAAGCTGCGGAATCAAGCCGTTTTTTTGACATAAGGATCCAACTGCTTATGTGCGAATGCTATTTGCCCCGGCCGTTTGCGGGCCATAGCTCGGCGTCGGGCTGGCGAGTTAGAATGTGCGGTTCAACTCGGGCACGGAGGGCGCAATGACCATTAACGTGGGTGTGACAGGGTTTGGTGGACGTATGGGCCGCGCCCTGGCGGAGGTATTGGCACAGAGCGGGGAGGCCGTGCTATCGGCGGCAATTGTGCGGCCGGGCTCCAGTCTGGTGGGGGCGGATGCGGGCGAGGTCGCGGGGTTGGGCGCGAGCGGGCTCGCCGTCGGCGATGCCTTGGCAGAGGCGGAATTTGACGTTCTGATCGATTTCACCACACCGCAGGCAACCCTGGCCAATGCGACTTTTTGCGCCGACGCCGGCCGCCCCATCGCGATCGGCACGACGGGCTTCACCTCCGGGGAAAAGGAAGCGCTTCTGGCGCATGCGGAGAGGATACCCATGTGCCTGGCCAGCAATTTTTCCACCGGGGTCAATCTCTGCTTTAGCCTGCTGGAAACCGCCGCCCGTGTGATGGGGGATTTTGCCGACATCGAGATAGTGGAGGCCCACCACCGCCACAAACTGGACGCACCCTCGGGGACGGCGCTGAGTATGGGAGCCGTGGTGGCACAGACGCTTGGGCGCGATCTGGACAAAGTCGCTGTATATGGCCGCGAAGGCCGGGCGGATGCCCGCTCGAGTGACACTATCGGATTTGCCACAGTGCGCGGCGGCGATGTGGTGGGTGAACACACGGTGATGTTTCTGGCCGATGGCGAGCGGGTGGAGATCAGCCACCGCGCCAGCAGCCGCCTGGCATTTGCGCGCGGCGCAGTCACCGCGGCAATGTGGCTGCTGGGGGAGGACCGGCGGGGTTCGCGGGCCGCCGGACACTATGATATGCGCGATGTGCTGGGGCTGAGGGCTTGATTGTGCTCCCGAGTTGAGGTGGCAATCGTGGAAAAACTTGTTGTCGGCAGTGAGGAGTGGTGCGGCCTGGCTTCCCTGGGAATTCCCGCTATCAAGGCGCGGGTGGATTCCGGGGCTAAAACCTCCTGCCTGCACGCCTACAATATTCAGACCTTCAAACGGGACGGCGAACCCTGGGTGAGCTTTGAGGCTCACCCGCTACAGCATTTGCGCCGTCCGTCGGTGCGCTGTGAGGCAAAACTCCTGGACCGGCGCACGGTGCGCTCCTCCTCAGGCGATGCGGAGAAGCGCCCGGTAATCCGCACCTCGCTGTCCGTTGGCGGCAGTGTCTGGGATATCGAACTCACCCTGACCAACCGCGATAGCATGGGTTACCGTATGCTGCTGGGCCGCGAGGCCATGCTCGGCCGCATGATGGTGGATCCCTCGGAGAGTTTTTGCCTGGGGGAGATCAGCCCCAGTGAGCTGGAAGAGTGCTATCGCGACGAGCACCATATCGCCGGCACCGGGCTGCGTATCGGCCTGCTGGCCTCCAATCCCGACCTGTACAGCAACCAGCGCATCATGGAGGCGGGTGCCGAGCGCGGCCACCGCATGAGCTTTCTGGACGTGCGCCAGTGTTATATGAAGCTGGACCCGAACGAGCCGGAAGTGCATTACCGGGATGGCCGTATCCTCAATACCATGGACGCAGTCATACCCCGTATCCGCCCCAGCCAGACGTTTTATGGCTGTGCGCTCACACGGCACTTCGAAAGTATCGGCGTCTTCGCGCTCAACGATTCGGCGGCCATCAGTCAGTCGCGGGACAAACTCTTCTCCCTGCAGCTACTGCAACAGAATGGCCTGAATATCCCCACTTCCGGTTTCGCCAATTCTCCGGTGGATACCAACGAGCTGATTGAAATGGTGGGTGGGGCTCCGCTGGTGGTGAAGCTGCTGGAAGGTACCCAGGGCCGCGGCGTGGTACTGGCGGAGACGCGCAAGGCCGCCGAGTCGGTGATCAATGCGTTCAAGTCTCTCAAGGCCAACCTGCTGGTGCAGGAGTTTGTGCGCGAGGCCCAGGGGCGCGACCTGCGACTGTTTGTGATCGACAACAAAGTGGTCGCGGCCATCCAGCGGGAGGCGGCGCCGGGTGAGTTTCGTGCAAACATCCACCAGGGCGGCACCGCATCGGTGGTCAAGGTCACTACGGAGGAAAAGCGCCTGGCGGTCAAGGCGGCCAAGGTGCTGGGGTTGAAAGTGGCGGGGGTGGATATTATCCGCTCCAGGAAAGGGCCCCTGCTCCTGGAGGTGAACTCTTCGCCGGGGCTGGAGGGCATAGAAAGCGCTACCCGCAAAGATATCGCCAGCGCCATGATCATGGCGATCGAAAAGGCGCTGAAATGGCACTCTACGGCCATCGAGGCGGAAGAGCTGCGGCCCGCTATGTCGCGCAGGGAACCCTGACTGTTCCGGATTTCGACGGCTGGGGGGCTATTGCTGTGTGACCGCCACTCTACCCGGCCGTAGCCTCTGGTCCCCAGTGCCACTTTCGGGTAGAATCTACGCCCGGTTTGGACCGGCCCCGTATGTGGGTTCGCCCCGTGCAAAGGCCCTGGTCCCGGTTGCGACCGGCGGTAAGATGCCGGCCACTGAAAGTGAGAGCCGCGCGTGAAAGATTCAGACAAAGCGAGATGAAGCTGCACAGTTTCATCTCGCTTTTTTATAGGGCGCGCAAACACCTGCCTCAATGGGGCAGAGCCGAGTCCCGCCGCAGTGGTTTGGCCGGTGTCAGCGCCTGCCAGCCCCGCCCGGAAGCCGTTCACGAGATTGGAGAGCGATTTGACTAACAGCATCCCCAAGCCAGAGCCCCTGATGCCCCGCAGAACCCCGGCCCTATTGGTGCTCGCCGACGGCAGCGTGTTCGAGGGGCGCGCGATTGGGGCCCACGGCAGCTCCGTTGGCGAAGTGGTGTTCAATACCTCCATGACCGGCTACCAGGAGATCCTCACCGATCCCTCCTACGCCCGCCAGATAGTGACTCTGACCTATCCCCATATCGGCAATACGGGTACCAACCGCGAAGACGAGGAGTGTGCCGACATCTGGGCCGCCGGCCTGGTGATCCGCGACCTGCCACTGCTCGCCAGCAGCTTCCGCAGTGAGCAGTCCCTGGAGGACTATCTGCGCGGGCGCAATGTCGTGGGCATCGCCGATATCGACACCCGCCGCCTGACCCGCCTGCTGCGCGACAAGGGTGCGCAGAGTGGCTGCATCCTGGCCGGGGAGGACATAGACCGCGAAGAAGCCCTGGCCAAAGCCAGGGAGTTTGCCGGCCTGAAAGGTATGGACCTGGCCAAGGTGGTCAGCACCAGGGAATCCTACCCTTTTAACGAAGGCACCTGGGAGTTGGGTGAAGGCCACAGGGCCGCGCCGGAACAGCCCTTCAAAGTGGTGGCTTACGACTTCGGCGTAAAGCGAAACATCCTGCGCATGCTGGTGGACCGCGGCTGCCATATCACAGTGGTACCGGCGCAGACCCCAGCCTCCGATGTGCTGGCGATGAATCCCGACGGCATCTTCCTGTCCAATGGCCCCGGCGATCCAGAGCCCTGTGACTACGCCATTGCCGCCATCCGCGCCTTTCTGGAAGCGGCTATCCCCACTTACGGCATCTGCCTGGGACACCAGTTGCTGGGCCTGGCGGTGGGGGGCAAGACTGCCAAGATGAAGTTCGGCCATCACGGGGGTAACCACCCGGTGCAGGATCTCAACAGCGGCAAGGTGATGATCACCGCGCAGAATCACGGCTTCGAGGTGGACGCGGGCAGTTTGCCGGACAATGTGGAGGTAACCCACAAGTCCCTGTTCGACGGTACCCTGCAGGGCATCCGCCTGCGGGACAAGCCGGCTTTCAGTTTCCAGGGACACCCGGAAGCCAGCCCGGGTCCGCACGACGTGGCTCCCCTGTTCGATCAGTTTATCGATCTGATGAGCGCGCGCGCCTAGCAAAAAGTTTTGTCAGTAAGACACGAATGACATTGAGCACTGCCGGCCCGGCCGGTAGCAGAACGGAAGAAAGATGCCAAAACGCACAGATATCCACACGATTCTGATTATCGGCGCCGGCCCCATCGTAATCGGCCAGGCCTGCGAATTTGACTACTCCGGCGCCCAGGCCTGCAAGGCACTGCGCGAGGAGGGTTACCGGGTCATACTGGTGAACTCCAACCCGGCCACCATCATGACCGACCCGGCCATGGCCGATGCCACCTACATAGAGCCGGTGGAATGGCGCACCCTGGCCAAGATTATCGAGCAGGAGCGGCCCGACGCCATACTGCCCACCATGGGGGGGCAGACGGCGCTGAACTGTGCCCTGGACCTGGACAAGCACGGCGTCCTGGAGAAATTCAATGTCGAACTGATCGGTGCGGATAAAAACGCCATCGAAAAGGCGGAAGACCGCGACCTGTTCGACAAGGCCATGCAGGCCATCGGCCTGGAGACCCCGCGGGCCAGGATAGTGCACTCCATGGAGGAGGCGAAGCTGGTGCCGGAAGAGTTCGGCTTCCCGGTGATTATCCGTCCCTCCTTCACCATGGGTGGCTCCGGTGGTGGTGTGGCCTACAACTGGCCGGAGTTCGAGGAAATCTGTAAGCGCGGCCTGGACCTTTCCCCCACCAACGAGCTGCTGATTGACGAATCCCTTCTCGGCTGGAAAGAGTACGAGATGGAGGTGGTGCGCGATAACAACGACAACTGCATCATCGTTTGTTCCATCGAGAACTTCGATCCGATGGGGGTGCACACCGGTGACTCCATCACAGTGGCGCCGGCGCAGACCCTCACCGACAAGGAATACCAGCTGATGCGCAACGCCTCCATCGCGGTATTGCGCGAGATAGGCGTGGAGACCGGCGGCTCCAATGTACAGTTCGGTGTCTGCCCCAGGACCGGCCGCATGGTGGTGATCGAGATGAATCCCCGCGTGTCCCGCTCCTCGGCGCTGGCCTCCAAGGCCACCGGTTTCCCCATCGCCAAGGTGGCGGCCAAGCTGGCGGTGGGCTACACCCTGGATGAACTGCAAAACGATATTACCGGCGGAGCCACACCGGCCTCGTTTGAGCCCTCCATCGACTATGTGGTGACCAAGATCCCGCGCTTCACCTTCGAGAAATTCGGTGAAGCCGATGCGCGCCTGACCACCCAGATGAAGTCCGTGGGCGAGGTGATGGCCATAGGCCGCACTTTCCAGGAGTCTTTGCAGAAGGCCCTGCGCGGTCTGGAAGTGGGCAGCTTCGGCCTGGAGAGCAGGATCGATCCCAGCGAGGACGGCGCCGAGAACCGCCTGCGCAAGGAACTGTCCGTGCCCGGCGCCGAGCGCATCTGGTATCTGGGCGACGCCTTCCGCATGGGGATGAGCGTGGAACAGGTCTATGAATTGTCCGCCATTGACCCCTGGTTTTTGGTGCAGATTGAGGAGCTGATCAGGATAGAGGAGCCCCTCAAGTCCCTGCCCACCTCGGCCTTGACCGCTGAGCATATGCGCTTCCTCAAGCGCAAAGGCTTCTCCGACCGGCGCCTGGCGGATCTGCTGGGCGTGAGCCAGAAGACAGTGCGGGAATTCCGCCACAAGCTGGGTGTATTCCCCTCCTACAAGCGCGTGGACACCTGTGCCGCTGAATTCAGCACCTCCACCGCCTATATGTATTCCACTTACGACGAGGAGTGCGAAGCGGCCCCCTCCGACAGGAAGAAAATCATGGTGCTGGGCGGTGGCCCCAACCGTATCGGCCAGGGTATTGAGTTCGACTACTGCTGTGTGCATGCCGCTCTGGCCATGCGCGAGGACGGTTACGAAACCATCATGGTCAACTGTAACCCGGAGACAGTTTCCACCGACTATGACACCTCCGACCGTCTCTACTTCGAGCCGGTCACCCTGGAAGATGTGCTGGAAATCGTCGGCAAGGAAAAGCCGCGGGGCGTGATCGTTCAGTTCGGCGGCCAGACACCGCTGAACCTGGCGCGCTACCTGGCCGCCGAAGGGGTGCCCATCATCGGCACCACCCCGGAGCAGATAGACCGCGCCGAGGACCGCGAGCGCTTTCAGCAGATGATCAAGCGGCTGGGCCTCAAGCAGCCGAAAAACGCCATAGTACGCTCAGTGTCGGAGGCGGTTCTGGCCGCCAACGATGTGGGCTATCCGCTGGTGGTGCGCCCTTCCTATGTACTGGGCGGCCGCGCCATGGAGATCGTCTACAAGGAAGACGAGCTGCTCAACTATATGAAAGAGGCGGTACAGGTGTCCGATGATGCACCGGTGCTGCTGGACCACTTCCTCAACGCCGCCATCGAAGTGGATATCGACGCCGTATCCGATGGTAAGGACGTGGTAATTGGCGCCATTATGCAACACATCGAACAGTGTGGCGTGCACTCAGGTGACTCCGCCTGCTCCCTGCCGCCCTACAGCCTGCCGGCGGATGTGCAGGACCGGATGCGCGAGGAAGTGAGAGCCATGGCCCGGGAACTGGGCGTGGTGGGCCTGATGAACACCCAGCTGGCCTATCAGGACGGTGAGATCTATGTGATCGAGGTGAACCCCCGCGCCTCCCGCACGGTGCCGTTTGTGTCCAAGTGTATCGGCACCTCACTGGCCAAAGTGGCCGCCCGCTGCCAGGCCGGCACCAGTCTGCAGGAGCAGGGTTTCACCGAAGAGATAGTACCGGACTACTTCTCCGTCAAAGAGTCGGTATTCCCCTTCAACAAGTTCCCCAAAGTGGACCCGATTCTCGGTCCCGAAATGAAATCCACCGGAGAGGTGATGGGAGTTGGCGCCACTTTTGCCGAGGCGTTCGACAAGGGCCTGCTGGCTGCCGGTGACCGGCTGCCGGAGTCCGGTAAGGTGTTTATCTCCGTGCGGGACTTCGACAAGCAGGAAGCCATCGCCGTGGTGCGGGACCTGGAGGGACTCGGATTTGAGCTGGTGGCGACCCGGGGCACTGCCCGGGTCTTGCAAGATGCCGGTATTCCCGTTACAACCGTCAATAAGATGAGCGAGGGCCGTCCGCACATCGTCGATATGATCAAAAACGACGATATTGCATTAGTGGTGAATACCACCGAGGGACGCCAGGCCATCCGCGATTCCGCCGATATCCGTCGCAGCGCTGAAAATCATCAGGTGTGTTACACCACCACGCTGGCGGCGGCCAAGGCCATGGCTCTGGCCATGCAGCTCGGTGAGCCCCTCGAGGTGCGCCGGCTGCAGGACCTGCATCAGCGCGTGACCGAACTGCCGGAATAAAGCTACGTAAACGGCAATCGCCAGTGGAGCCCGCCGGAACCCGATTTACCCTCGGAGTTTTCGCCGGGCCGCGGCTTGCTTTGACCAAAAGTGGAGGTTCCAACTTGAACCGGGTACCAATGACCGTAGAGGGTGCCGAAGCGTTGCGCGCTGAACTGGAAAACCTGAAAAAAGTACAGCGCCCCGCAGTGGTGCAAGCCATTGCCGAGGCACGCGAACACGGTGACCTTAAAGAAAACGCCGAATACCATGCCGCGCGCGAGAAGCAGGGCTTTCTCGAAGGCCGTATTCAGGAAATCGAAGGCAAGCTGTCCCACGCGCAAGTGATCGACGTCAAGGCCATAGAGCCGGGTGACAAGGTCATTTTTGGCACTACCGTCACAATTATCCACTTGGATAATGACGAAGAAGTGACTTATAAGATTGTCGGTGATGACGAAGCCGATGTGAAAGATCGCAAAATTTCCGTCAATTCCCCTATCGCCAGAGCACTGATCGGCAAGGAGGTCGGG
Organism: Microbulbifer sp. TYP-18; assembly: GCF_040932045.1. Classification (NCBI taxonomy): domain Bacteria; kingdom Pseudomonadati; phylum Pseudomonadota; class Gammaproteobacteria; order Cellvibrionales; family Microbulbiferaceae; genus Microbulbifer; species Microbulbifer sp. TYP-18. The sequence continues at coordinate 126,231 of NZ_JBFRBC010000006.1, read as the reverse complement.
GATATTGTGGTGGTACACACCCCGTCCGGTGCGGTGGAATATGAAATTGACGCCGTGGAGCATTTGTAATCGGCAGCTGCTGCAAAAGCTGGCTCCATAGCCGTTGTTATATGCCTGGCAAAAGCCTCTGGAAAGCAAGCGGTTCCAAGTAATGGTGCAGTTTTTCAGGGGCGACAATCCAATGGATGAGGGGCCATCTATTGGATTTTTTGCTTAAAGAGTCTGGTTGCCCAGATGGCAAAGCAACTGGCGGGGCCTCCTTCTCCGGGTTAGCAAGGCTTCCGATTTGCTTTCTTTACTGGGTGGCCTCGACAAAATGGACAGCCCCATATCCCTTCTGTGACCGTTTCAAGCACTCTCCTTCTGCTGTTTTAGAAGGCGTTGGTCCCTTTATCCTTCTGACCGTCTGTGATAAAAATTAAGCGGGCTAATAGCTTGCTGATAGGGAATCACCTATTCCGGATATCTGAGCTGGGCAAATGGGATGGGCCACTGGATATGCCAGGATTTGCCAATCATCAGGTATTTTTCGTTCTGCCTGGGCCCCGGGGTGTACTGGACAGTATTGAATGTTGCTGCTTTTGAGGGCATTAGAAATCAATCATAAAAACTGTAGCTTTGATAAGGTATTAAAAAAATGAAATATCAGGCATTAAATTTAAAGGAGAAATTTTCACTGTTCGATGAGCAATGGATGCCGAAAGTCATTGCCGAAATAAATGACTATCAATTTAAAATTGCAAAACTAAAGGGTGATTTTATTTGGCATGATCATAAAGAAACTGATGAAGCCTTTATTGTTTTGGAAGGAAATCTCCTTATTGAGTTTAGAGATGGAAAAGTGGAGCTGTCTGAAGGGGAAATGTTTGTTGTACCTAAGGGAGTTGAGCATAAGCCCTACGCCGAAGAGGAGGTAAAGTTACTGATGATTGAGCCGCGTGGAGTAAAGAATACCGGTGACGAAGGTGGGCAGCGCACAGCACAAAATGATATCTGGATTTGATATTTTACAATAAACACATTGGCGCTGATCGCAGATAGATCAAGCTGCCCTTCAGTGGCTGTTGTGAGGCATTGTGAATATGATGGGTAATTTTGGTACAACGATTATTGTAAATTTGGCGCATTCAAGTATCTGGGTAGATAGTTTAGTTGCGTTTCCATTTATCGAAAGGTGTTTTGGATCATCCAGTCCTTCTTAGCTTATCAATTTAAGCAGAAGCCCTAAAAATTCACTGCTGCCTTAAGTGTTAGATTTAGGTATTGAAAATCGATAAATTACAGTTGTTTTCTTGCAGGTTAGGTTTGATTTTTGTCTAACAATTGCGTCAGTTGGCATGTTATATGTAATCCAGTAGTTCATAGAGATTTCCATAGCTAGCCGTATACAGAGGCTGTAGTACTAACTATGTTTCAGGGCATGGGCTGGCATGGAAACTACCGAGATCATATCCCAGTGAACAATCCCTCAGCAGCTTAAAAAGAGAAGACGCCTATTGGCTAAAATTTTATCGTCAAAGACGAAAAGAGACCTGGATCACTATTAGTAAAGCAGTTGAGGGAGCTTTGCAATACACGATTCATCATTTTTATAAATCTTAGAGAGACCATATATGGATAGTAAAATAGTATCGCTTGGACAGCTGGCTTTAACGATGTCTAATGTGCAGCGGGCACTGGAATTTTATCGAGATATTTTAGGTCTGAAGTTCTTGTTTTCACCTGCAGAAAATTTGGCCTTCCTTCAATCTGGTGAAGCGAGAATAATGCTCACTACTTCACAAGGTGCAGGAGAGCCGGGTAAAAATTCTATTCCTTATTTTAATGTGTCCAATATAGTGGAGTTTTATGACTCCGTTTTAACTAAGGGTGCAATTGCAGAAAGGGAGCCTCAGATTGCTGCCCAGATGTCGGATCACGAACTGTGGATAGGTTTTATTAAGGATCCAGAGGGTAACTTGGTAGGACTAATGGAAGAGAAATGATCAGTGCTTGACAAGCTCGCCAAAAACCATTTCGCTGAATTTCCCTGCGCTAGGCTCTAGCTGGCTCTTTATATTGGCGTTTGATTCCAATCATGAGATCAAAAAAATCTTATAAGGAGAGTATGAATTGATACGGGGATGAACAATTGCATTGTTGTGTCTGGTAGCCGCAGTTGGATGCTATGTTTTCGAAGTTCCAGATGGCGGTATCATATTTTTTACTTTGGGGATAGTTTTTGAGGGCTTACTCTGGATACGGTTGTCCAAGTACAGGTCTCTGAAAGAGTAACGATGCTTGTATAAAGTAATGTCAGTCAGGCTTGATAAGATCCGGCTTTACACCCGGGTGCCATGTGATTGCTCGGGGTTGTGCTTAGTTTGCCTTTCTGGATGAGTGACGCGGGTTGCTCCAGCGATAATTTTGAATAAGCTTACCGTGGCAAATAGATCATTCTTTGTTCGATTCGACTACCGGTAGCGATTGTGCCGCCTTCTGCTGGTAGGATTGTGTCAATTCAGCATCTGATTTACGGGGGAACCCATTGACCGACATACTACCATCACTGCCGTTGTGGCTATGGTTTCTGCTGGCGCTGCTGGGTTTATTTGTGGCGCGCAAACCGGTGCAACGGGCCTTTATGGCACTGGCGCGCTTCTGTCACCAGTCTCTGCGTCTCGCGGCGGTTTCGGTGGCCGACGGCGAGCGGCGGCTGCGGCGGCGCAACCGGGAGGTGCTGCTGGCCGCGGGTCGCGAGGCCGCCGAGCGCCGTGTCGAGCGGGAGTTGGATCATGTGGAAAATGCCGTCAAGCGGGAGCTGGCTCGGTACCCTGAACTGCACCGGCGCCTGAGTGAGCAGCTAACCGCCATCGATAAAGACTATGCACTCAGTGTGGAGGTCCCGCCGGAGCCCGGCAACTGGTCAAAAGCTATCCGGGCGGTGGCGGAAATTCCCGCCAGCAGGGACCCGGTGGTGTGCGATGTACTGGAGGCGATCCGTCACTCCATGCACAAGGCGGAAGCCAAGGCGTTGGAAGTCTATCGGGAATCCGCCCGCGAGCGGCATCAACTGTTGCGGCGCATGATGCCCGCCTGGCGCTCCATTTTGTCGGCCCTGAGCGGCGTCAACCGGAACGTGGAAACGGTGATACGGCGAGCCGGGGACCTAGACCGGCATATGAATCGTCTGGAGGAGATACAGCGGGGCAGTGACAGGGCGTCGCGCAGGCTTGCGGCGTCCGCCACAACCCGGTTTTTTGCCTCGCTGGTGGCCTTGTCGATTGCCGCGGCGGCAGCAGTGGTGCACTTTCACCTGATCGCGTTGCCGGGGGTGGTGGGCAATGCCGCGCATATCGTAGGTTTCGGGGCTGCGGAGGTGTTCGCGCTGGTAGTGATCCTGCTGGAGATCTTTGCCGGCCTGGTGGCGGTGGAGTGTCTTCGAATTACGCAGTTTTTCCCCGCTGTGGGCGCCCTGGATGACAGGCCGCGCAGGGGTATGCTGTGGGTCGCGTTCACAGCCCTGTTGGTCCTGGCCGCGGTGACAGTGAGCCTGATCTGGGCGCGGGTGCTTGCGCCCGGGGAGGGGGGTGTTACGGAGGTTGCGAATTCCAGTGCCTATTGGTTGTACATCACGGCGCAGATGGGGCTGGGTTTGGTGTTGCCCTTCGCACTCGCGGCTGTGACTATTCCCATGGAGACTTTTATCGTCTCGGCGCGCACTATGGTGGGGGTGCTGAGCAGTCTTCTGTTGCGGATACTGTCCCTGGGGCTGCGCCTCTGTGGCACGGGCGCCCTGGTAGCGGGCGGGGTGCTGGTGCGCCTGTACGATATAGTGATTTTTTTACCCTTGTGGCTGGAGCGGAGGTTCCTGGATTGGCGCGCGGAGAGGGGCCGCCCGTCGGGAGAGCCCGAGGCTTCCTGACAGGCTTCGGTGCCAGCCAGTGAATACGGCAATCAAACCGGTGTGAAAATGTCTGTTCGACTGCCCGCTGAACAATCTCTGGCGCGTATAGTGCCAACAGGTCCTAGTGTCAACAGGCCCTAGCTTTTTTATTTGCCGCAGAGGGCCAATTCCCAGGGCTGAGTTCTATGTTATCGCCGACGCTGTTTTGTATTCTCCTGATATTGCTCTGGCTTTACGCCCGCGGGCGACCGGCACCGCCTTCGGTGATGGCGTTCCCCACGCCCGAACGGCCACTGGTGATCGCCCACGGCGATGAGGGTGGCAGAGGTTTCTACCCCGGCAACACATTGCTTTACTTGCGCAAGATGGTCGAACTGGGCGTGGATGCTCTGGAAATCGACCTGGCGCTGACAAGGGACGGCCAACTGGTGTTGATCCACGACACTGAGGTGGATCGCACTACCGAGTCGCGGGGTGCGGTTGCTGCCATGACGCTGGCGCAGTTGCGCAATCTGAACATGGCGCACAGTTGGAGTCGGGACGGCGAGAGGTTTCCCTACCGGGACAAACCGCAGGTAATTGCCACTATCGACGAGGTATTTGCCGCTCTGCCCACTACTCCACTGGTGATCGAGCTCAAAAATGACGATGCGCGCGCGGCCAGGGCGTTGTGTGCGAGCGTGCGCGCGGCGGGTAGCGAGCGGCGGGTGATAGTGTCCTCCTTTCATGGCGGCGTGGTGCGCGAGTTCCGCCGCCTGTGCCCGGAGGTGGCCACCGGCGCAGTTAGATTCGAGGCCATGTTGTTCTTCGCCGCACACCTTTTTCGCATGGAGCGGCTGCTGCGGCCAGCCTATCAGACGATGCAGCTGCCGATGCGCTATCACGGCATTCCGGTGTTCTCACCAAAGCTGGTGGCTGCCGCCCGCAGATGCCGTTTGCACCTATCAGTTTGGACTGTGAACGACACTGTGGATATGCAGCGCTATGTCGCACTGGGTGTGGATGGCCTGGTCACCGATCGGCCGGACAGATTATTACAATTACTACAAACTCGGCAAATCGCCAAGCAAACAGGAGAATAAGATGAAACGACTTTACCGGTTACTGGGGGCAATGTGTTGTCTTGCCGCCGTTCACGGCCAGGCACAGGACCGTTTTGCCGACGTTACCATCAACAGTGAAAAGGTGTCGGACAACCTCTATATGCTCACCGGGGCCGGTGGTAATATGGCCCTTTTGGTGGGGGATGATGGTGCTTTTCTGGTCGATGACCAGTTCGCCCCGCTCACTGATCGTATCGTTGCCGCAGTCGCTGAAGTTTCCGACAAGCCGCTGAAATTCGTGATCAACACTCACTGGCACGGCGACCACACCGGTGGCAACGAAAACCTGGGCAAACAGGGAGCGCTGATCGTCGCCCATGAAAATGTGCGCAAGCGCATGAGCGCCGACCAGTTTATGGAGACTTTCGGTCGGGAGGTGCCTGCCGCACCGCTGGCCGCACTGCCGGTCATCACTTTTACCGATGCCACTACGTTCCACTGGAATGGCGAGGATGTGCGGGTGCAGCATGTGGACCCGGCCCACACCGACGGCGATTCCATTGTGCGGTTTGCCAACGCCAATGCGGTGCATATGGGTGATACCTATTTCAATGGCAGCTATCCCTTTATAGACCTGTCGGCGGGCGGCTCGGTGGACGGTGTGATCGCGGTGATGGACCGGGTGCTGGAGCAGGCGGATGATAATACCCGCATCATCCCGGGCCATGGTACGCTGAGCAACAAGGCGGAGCTGCGCGCCCAGCGGGATCTGCTGGTTACCCTGCGCGACCGGGTGCAAAAGCTGATTGATCAGGGCATGAGCCGCGATGAGGTTATAGCGGCACAACCGACCAAGGAGTTCGATCAGCAGTATGGGCAGGGTTTTATGAAGCCGGACGTCTGGACCGGTATTGTGTTCGACTCACTCACCAGCTCCTAACGGTTTGTTGAAAAAGCCTGCCCGGTTGTTCTCAAGCCGGGTTTGCGGCGCAGGTACACAAACCCTCCACGACAAATCAAGCGGTTATCCGCTTGATTTGCGTTCCGACGATTACTGTTCGGAACAGCGGGCTGTTGAGCAATACTTTTTCAACAGCCTGATAAACTGCCGGGGGCGTGAGGTGCGGGCCTCTGGGGCCCGTGTTCCCTCACTCAGGATTTGATCCGGTAGCCGCTGCGAAAGATCCACCAGATACCGGTCATGCACAACAGCATAAACAGCAGTGTCATGCCCAGGCTCACCACCACATTCACGTCTGACACTCCGTAAAACGCCCAGCGAAAACCGCTGATCAGATAAACCACCGGATTGAACAGGGTGATTTTCTGCCACAGCTCCGGCAGCATGTTGATGGAGTAGAAGGCACCCCCGAGGAAGGTCAGTGGAGTGATCACCATTAGCGGAATCACCTGCAGTTTTTGGAAGTCGTCGGCCCAGACGCCGATGATGAATCCAAACATGCTGAAAGTCACCGAGGTCAGCAGCAGAAATCCCAGCATCCAGAAAGGGTGGAGTATCTGGTAGTCGACAAAGAAGCGCGCGGTGACCAGGATCAGGGCGCCCAGAATCATCGATTTGGTCGCCGCCGCCCCCACATAGCCGGCTACAATCTCGAACGCCGACACCGGGGCGGAGAGAATCTCGTAGATGGTGCCGGAAAATTTGGGGAAAAAGATCCCAAAAGACGCGTTGGAGATGCTCTCACTCAGGAGAGACAGCATAATCAGACCCGGAATAATAAAGGCGCCGTAGCTCACTCCCTCGATAGCGCCCATGCGCGAACCAATGGCCGCACCGAAGACAATGAAGTAGAGGGAGGTGGAAAGCACCGGGGAGGCGACGCTCTGCATCAGTGTGCGCCAGGTGCGGGCCATTTCAAATTTGTAAATTGCGCTGATGCCGTACCAGTTCATTGTGCATCTCCTTCCGCAGCCGGGGCCACTGTATCCCGCTGCTGTACGCGGGCGTCCCGGACCAGATCGACAAAGATCTCTTCCAGGGAACTCTCGCGGGTGTGCAGATCGCGGAATTCGATTCCGGCCTTGTCCAGGCGGTGCAGCAGTGTGGCAATTCCGGTATCGCTGTTGTTGATGTCGAAGCGGTAGACCAGCTGGTTGCCGCCGTCAACCAGCGACAGAGGCAGATCTTCGAGGGAGGCCGGAATCCTCTCAACCGGTGCCGGCAAATGCAGGGTGAGTTCTTTTTCCCCCATCCTGCGCATCAATGTGTGCTTTTCCTCCACCAGCACCACTTCCCCGTGGTTGATGACGCCCACACGGTCTGCCATTTCCTCTGCCTCTTCGATGTAATGCGTGGTGAGGATGATGGTCACACCCGACTGGCGCAGTTGATGCACCATGTCCCACATGTCCTTGCGCAGTTCCACGTCGACGCCCGCTGTGGGTTCGTCGAGGAACAGAATAGAGGGTTCATGGGACAGCGCCTTCGCGATCATCAAGCGGCGCTTCATGCCCCCGGACAATGCCACTATCCGGCTGTCTTTTTTCTCCCACAGGGACAGCTGGCGCAGCAGCTGTTCAATATAGACGGGGTTGGGGGCCTTACCGAACAGGCCGCGGCTGAAATTTACCGTCGCCAGCACACTTTCGAAGGCGTCGGTACTGATTTCCTGGGGAACCAGGCCGATTTTGGCGCGGGCGGCGCGGTAATCTGACAGGATATCGTGCCCATCGGCCGCAATAGAGCCACAGCTGGGGCTGACGATTCCGCAGATGATGCTGATCAAAGTGGTTTTGCCGGCACCATTGGGGCCCAGCAGGGCAAAAATCTCCCCTTTGTGAATGTCCAGGTTGACGTCCCGCAGGGCGGTGAACCCACCGCTATAGGTCTTGCCGACCCCCCTGACTGTAATGATTGGCTCCACGATGGCTCCTTTTCTATTTTGGTATCCAGCGCGAGCCGGGCCAAGCTCCCCGAGCGCGCCGACTCCAGTTTACTACCGGCACCAGTAATAGCTGAACCAGTCGGGACAAAAACTTGACCCGGATCCCCGGGCTTTTCTGTACAGGCTGTTCCTCCGGCCTTTTATTGATACTTTCCACCATTGCTCTGTTCCACACTTGCCAATAACCGCGATGGAGTGTAAAACCTCAAGTTAACTTATGGTCAATAGTCGAGGGTAGCGGTGCAGCAGAAAAGCCAGGGGCGAGTCCAGATGGAGGGCCTGACAGTGGGTGAGGTGGCAAAGCGCAGTGGTGTAGCTGTCTCCACACTGCACTTTTACGAGACTAAAGGGCTGATTCGGAGCTGGCGCACCACCGGCTATCAGCGTCGCTTCAAACGCGATGTGTTGCGCCGGGTGGCGGTGATCAAGGTGGCCCAGAGTGTCGGTATCCCCCTGGCCGAGATAGGCGATGCGCTGCAGACTCTACCCGCGGGCCGTACACCGAATGCCTGCGACTGGAGTAAACTGTCAACGCAGTGGCGGCAACAGCTGGAGGCCCGGATACGCCAGCTGCAAGGGCTCCGTGACCGGCTGGATGGTTGTATCGGCTGCGGTTGCCTGTCGCTGGAGGCGTGCCCGCTGCGCAATCCGGGGGATGCCGCCGGGAAGGAGAACAGTGGCCCGGCCTACCTGCCCGGGCCATAGCAGACTGTTAAAATTCGAAGAATTTCGACGCCTGCTACCGGAATATGGATGTTCCGGCAAAATCGGCGACGGCTAAGTCGTTGATTTTGGGAGAAAAGTGAAAATCACATTTTTCGCTTTTCGTGTTTTGAAACAGGCAGGATGCCTTTTTCAACAACCTGATAGGGGGTTGGAGAAAGGCCTGAATGCCCGTTGCCCACTCGCGTTCCGGTTCCAGCGTCGTTTGGAACGGGCCCTGGCAGGGCCGTGTAGCTGGTCGTTGTGCTCTGGCGGGCTGCTGACAAAAGTCAGGAAAGGCTTTTTCAGCAGTCTGTCCGCGTGATTGAGCAGGCTTTCAAGAGCGGCCAACCTGTCGATACGGGACCATCTATTGGATTGCCGGGTTAAATGGTTGCCGCAGTTGGCGCCTGAAGTGATTTTTACGCCAGGTTTTCCAGGCCTTGTTCATCGGGGTTCAGGTAAAGCGGTAAGATGTGTTGGCTTGTGGGCAAGGTAGGGAGCCACCTGAGCGGGGAACGGCATCTGGCTGGGTACTGTTTGCGAGAGCTTGGGCGTGAAGCTCAGTTGCCAGCTGTTACATCGCCCATCACCGTTGTATGGTGATTCTGCGGAGTAACAAAAGCCCGGGGAAAAGCAGTGTGAAAGTACATCAACAAAGGAGTGGTGAAAAATGGAATTGATTATTTTTGTGATTGTCATGGTGGCGATACTTGTGCTGCCGCTGAAGATGGCAGCCGCCATGATGGGGGCAAAGAATACCGGAGTATTTTACTGCCTGTTTGCGCTGCTGCTGGCGTTGATAATACAGAGAGTCGTGGGGGGTATGCTGCCGGGTGTGAGCGACAGTGTTGGCCTGTTGCTGACCATTCCACTGGCGGCCATCGCCTATATGCTGGTTTTGGGTACGGGTTTTCTAAAGGCGATTATTATCGCATTGTTGCAGGGTATTATTACCTTCTTTGCCATGCTGCTGTTTGCGGGAGTATTCGCGGGTATTTAGCGTCCAGGGCAGGCTTCTCACTGCAGAGGCAATACAGCATTATCTCTCCTGGTTGCCAGGCCGGAGATACGGGGCAATTTGCGCGAAATTGATTCCACTTCAATGCTTCGCTCCGGTACTCGCCTGGGGGTCCATGCTTTGGCGGGGTTAAGTCCCGATGGGTAATTTCAAAGGCTTAAGTTAGAAAGCTGAAGAGAGCTTTGTTCTATCTATCCGTATGGATTCTATGGCTGCATTTTGAAGTGCTTTCCGCAAGATGGGCGCCGACCTGGACCATTTATCGGCTTTTAATTTACCTGTAAGGTGCAAAAAAATTTTCCTCACACTGCGCGGGCACGGATTTTATCTGTTGGCAGTTCAAATCACTATGCTCTGGGGTTTTGTGAGTTTAATCACAGAACTCGGCCTGATTTTCTTTGTGTTCACTGGGGGAAGATATATATAGTCGAGGCGTCTCTGATGATATTTGTTCGCGTTCCTCTGCCAAAAAATACGTTGTAGTAAGGCTGTTGGCAATGCATGAGATTGGCTATTAGTCCAATTGGAAATTATGGGGGCGAAACAGTATAGGGATATAACCAAGTATAAATTCTCATGGAGGGATCTTCCAATGCGACTACTAAACAACACACAACCTCGAGGAGGTAGCTGGATTGCAGGCCTGATATTGCTTTCGTTGGCAATATTTACGCCAGGGCTTTTTGCCGCTGGTTTGCCTGGAGATCAGCAACCATTGTTGCGTTGTGGTACCAAGCAAGTTAATGCGTATCAAGCGGCATTGCACACAAATTATGTGAAGGACATGCACAATGCGCTGAGTAGCTATCTACCCTCCCAGCGCAATGTGGCCAATGTCAATGTACATTTCCATGTTATCGCCGATAGCTCTGGCAATGGTATTGTTCCTACCATGGTGATCTTCGACCAGATGGATGTATTGAATACCGCCTATTCAGGGACACCTTTTATTTTTAATCTGGCAACGATTACCGACTCGGTAAACGACAGCTGGTATACGGCCACCCCGGGTACCTTCGCCGAGTTTGAGATGAAGTCGAATCTGCGTATTGGTGGTGCTGCGGATCTCAATATCTATCTGACCAGCCCCGCTGAAGGTTTCCTGGGCTGGGCAACCTTCCCCAGCGACTATGCCTCCAATCCCACCGATGACGGTGTGGTTATATTGAATGATGCCCTGCCGGGTGGTATTGCCGCGCCTTACAACGAGGGCGATGTTCTGGTGCATGAAGTGGGCCACTGGGTGGGTCTGTTCCACACTTTTGAGGGCGGCTGCAGCAATCCGGGGGACTTTGTCGACGATACACCGGCGGAGTTCGGCCCGGCCTTCGGTTGTCCGGTGGGGCAGGATTCCTGCCAGGGGCCCGGGTTTGAGGGTTTGGACCCGATCAACAATTATATGAATTTTACCGACGATTCCTGCATGTTTCGCTTCACGCCAGGTCAGGTTGACCGCGCTGATCTGCAAAGTGCGTTTTACCGCGGGCTCTGATTCCCGGTCTTCCCGGGGATCGAAATATCCCCGATTGATGTTGGCCTAGCAGGGATTCATGTACATTAACCCGGTAGCTACATAAGTTGCCGGGTTAATGGTGACAAAAGCGGTGGCACTTCCTATCGGTATTGATGTTGTGAGACAGGCAGTTAAGCTGGTTGTTGAAAAAGGCATGCTGCCTGTTTCAAAACACGAAAAGCGAAAAATGTGATTTTCACTGTTCTCCCAAAATCAACGGCTTAGGTGTCGCCGATTTTGCCGGAACCTCCATATTCCGGTACCAGGCTTCGAAATTCTTCGAATTTCAACAGCCTGCTAGGTGGTTTCGCCGTACCTCACTGCCAGCCATCCCCTGCAAATTGTTTATTCTCTGTCCACTTCGAACTCACGGGGTTTTCGCTGATTGCCCTTTGGCTTTCGGTGCCGGAAGTCCCGCGTGAGTAGGGGGAGGCGCTTTTTATCAGGTATCTTAGCCCCTGTGATAAAAACGTGAGAATTTTGTGATCGGCAGTAGATATTTCCCGCTTAGTCTGAAATGCGCTGTTTAACCTTCAACCGCAAAAGCAAAGACTTTGGGGATAGCTATGAAAATAAAGTCCGTTCTCGGTGCCCTGGCACTGGCAGCCGTCGCGACCGGAGCCCAGGCACAAACCGTTTCAATGACAGTCACCAATCTTACTCATGGTATTTATTTCACTCCCTTGCTGATATCCGCCCATGGGAGCGAGTTTCACCTGTTTGAAGCCGGTGCCATGGCCACCCCGGAACTGCAAATGATGGCCGAGGGCGGCAATATCAGTGGGCTGGCCACTGCTGCGGGGGCCATGGGCGCGGTCAATGTGGAAAACCCGGCCGCGGGGCTGTTGGCGGCCGGTGCCAGTGTGGATGTGGACGCGTTCGATACCGGCAGTAATGGCTACCTGTCCATCACTGCGATGCTGCTGCCCACCAATGATGGTTTCGTTGGGCTCGATGGCTGGAAGATTCCCACCGAGGCGGGCACCTATACCCTGTTGCTGAATGCCTATGATGCCGGTACTGAGGCCAACAACGAATTGGTGGTTGAGGGCAGCGGCATGCCTTTTGTCGCCGGCATCCCAGCCAATCCCGGTGCCAATGGTGGTAACGGGGGCACAGGGGTGACCGCAGACGAAGTTAACCAGCGGATACATATCCACCGCGGGAATGTCGGGGATACGGACCCCAATGGCGGTGCCAGCGATCTGGATGCGCGTATCCACCGCTGGCTGAACCCCGTGGCCAGGGTTGTGGTAACCGTCCAATAACGGTGGCAACGGGAGAATTCACTATGAAAAGAATGAAATTGAGCGCTTTGCTGGCACCTCTGGCAGTCGCAGCCCTGTTAGTCGGCTGTGACAACGACAACAGCTCGGCCGGGCCGGTCAACCCGCCACCCGCTCCGGAACCCGAGCCTGAACCCGTCACGGTGACTTTTGAAGTGGAGGTCACCAATCTGACTCACAACCAGCCTTTTTCACCGCTAGCCATAGTGGCCCACGACGACAGCCTGCGTGGCTGGACTCTAGGCCAGGCTGCCGGCGACGGCCTCGAACTTCTGGCTGAGGGCGGGGACAACAGCGGGTTCGTGATGGAATTGGAAGATGCGGGCAGCTTCGCTTCCGCCAGCGCGGAAGGGCCCTTGGGTCCCGGTGCCACCGAAACCCTGTCCCTGAGTTTGACTGAGGAGGAGGCGTTGACGCTGACCATTGTCACCATGCTGGTCAATACCAACGACGCCTTCACCGGCGTTACCGGGGTGGATGTTTCATCCCTGGCGGTGGGCGATTCTCTGCAACGACTGGCTCCGGTATACGATGCCGGGACTGAGTTTAACAGTGAGCTGGCCGGTACCATTCCCGGTCCCGCTGACGGTGGCGAAGGCTTTAATGCCGAGCGCGACGATGTGAACTTTGTCGCACGCCATTCCGGGGTGGTCACCCAGGCGGATGGTTATGCCGAATCAGTGCTGAACCAGTCGCACCGCTTTGATCAGCCCACTATGCGCTTGAGGATCACCCGCACCGAGTAATAATCGCGGCGTTGGCACGACAGAAGAGTCTGGCTCCTGCCCGCCCCCCTCCGGGGCCGGGCAGGTACATGACTGACGACCGGTGGGCTGCCATGAGCAAACGTATTCTGGTGGTTGAGGATGACCCGGACATCCTGCGACTCCTGCATCTGCACCTGGAGAACCTGGACTATTCGGTAACCTCCTGTGACAACGGTGAGAAGGGCTTGATGCGTGCCCTCAACCAAAAATTCCATCTGCTGGTGCTCGATGTGATGCTTCCGGGCCTGGATGGACTGGAGATCTGTCGCCGCCTGCGGGATGCCGGCCACTCCCTGCCAATCCTGATGCTGACCGCACGCAATTCAGAACTGGACCGGGTGCTGGGGCTGGAACTGGGGGCGGATGACTACCTGCCGAAGCCGTTTGGTGTGCGGGAGCTACAGGCGCGGGTCAAGGCGCTGTTGCGCCGCACTCTGCTCAATGACCAGGCGCAGCATCGGGCCGAGGCAGATAGTTTAATCCGCTGTGGCCGCTTGCGTATCGACTGTGACAAGCGCCTTGCAACCCTGGATTCACGTCAACTGGACCTGACCGCGCGGGAATTCGACCTGCTTTACTACCTCGCCAGCCACCCGGGCCACGTATTCAGCCGCACTCAGATTCTGGACGCGGTTTGGGGTTATCAGCACAGTGGCTATGAGCACACGGTAAATTCCCATATCAACCGCCTGCGCGGCAAATTGGAGCGAAATCCATCACAACCGGAGTATGTATTGACGGTCTGGGGGGTGGGATACAAGTTCAATGATGCAATTTCTGCGTGATGCTTTTTATCGGCGCCTCGCATTGCTGCTGCTGTGCAGCTTTGTGGTTGTCGGTGTGTTGTTCCTGCTGCTGATGCACTATATGGTCAACGCCTACCAGGACGAAGTGGCGCAGAATCTGCACCGCGAGCTGGCCCGCCACCTGGTGGATGAAAAAGCCCTGTTCGTTGACGGCCAGCCGGATCGGGACGGACTCTATCACCTGTTCCACAACCTGATGGTGCTAGGGCCAAACTTCGAGTTCTACCTGCTGGGCCCCCAGGGCGAAATCCTTGCATATTCCGCAGACCCCACTCAGATCAAACGCCAGCAGATTGACCTGGAGCCTGTTCGCGCTTTTCTGGACAGTTCCGCAAAAGATCCGCGCACCATTTATGGCCAGGACCCTCGCGACCGCGGGCGGCTCAAGGTTTTTTCCGCTGCCCCGGTGGAGCGGAATGGACAGCTCAAGGGTTACATGTACGTGATTATCGGCAGCGAGATATTCGACGACGTGGCCCAGGGGGTGTGGCAGAACCACATTGAACGCTGGGTGGTGGCGGTTTTCCTCAGCGGTCTGATTCTCAGCCTGATCGCCTCTCTGTGGGTATTTGGCCTGCTTACCCGCCCGCTGCGGCGCCTCACGGGGGACATGCAGCGCTTTCGTGCAGTCGGCTTGCAACAGGAACTGGCGCCGACACCCTGGGATACCAATGCCAACGACGTGGTTCACCGTCTCGGCAGCACTTTCAATGAAATGTCTGTGTCGCTGCGGGAGCAGTACCGGCGCATTAAAACCGTGGATGAGATGCGGCGCGAATTGTTGACCCATATCTCCCACGATCTGCGCACGCCACTGTCGTCACTGCAGGGTTATCTGGAAACCTGGCTGTTGAGCGAGCAACTGCATCCGGAGGAAAGCCGGCGCTATGTGGAAACAGCCTACCGCAACAGCAAAAAAGTAAACCGGCTGGTGGAACAGCTGTTCGAACTGGCGTGTCTGGAAAGCGCCGATGTACCGATGAATATTGAAAAGGTGGTGCTGGCGGAACTGGTGCAGGATGTGCTGCAAAAGTTTACCCTGAAGGCGCGCGAGCGCTGTGTGGGAATGGATGTGACGCCGCGGGACACCGCTATTGTGGTGTACGGCGATATCGAAAAACTGGAGCGGGTCTTTTCCAACCTGGTGGAGAATGCGCTGCGTCACTGCGGACCGGGGGACGAGATTATCGTGCAGTTGCAGCCCCGCGGCAGCCGGGTTGCGGTGAGTGTAAAGGACAGTGGCAGTGGAATTCCCGCCGCGGACCTGCCGCATATATTCGATGCACACTACAGGGCTGCTAACAGCGTATACGACGGCAACCGACAGGGCGGCCTGGGGCTGGCCATTACGAAAAAACTACTGGCGCTGCACCAGGCGGATATCTGTGTTCAGAGCACTGAAAATCGCGGCACCGCCTTTGAGTTCCAGTTGCGCTGCAGCTGAGCTTGGCAGCAGCTACTGCACACAGGGACACAATTGTGTCGGCGCCGCCCCGGGTATCCAGGCCGCAGCACTATTTACCCGGCAACCCACTAGCAGGATATCTTTTTCAAGAACCTGCTGAAGGAGATCCCTCATCCATTGGGTTGTAGCCCCCGAAGGCTTTCGCAAATACTTAAAATAGCTTGCTTTCAAGAGTTTACCCTCGGCGGCCGCACACCCTCGCGGCCTATTAACCCGACAATTGGGCAAAAAAAAGCCCCGCAGTGCGGGGCCTGTTGGGTATAAGTATTTAAGGCCGCTTACCAGATAACCACGCGCTCCTCTTCCGGCAGGTACATGCCATCCCCCTCCTTGACGTCAAAGGCGGTGTAGAAGGCCGAGATATTCGGCAGCACGCCCCTGACCCGGTATTTTGCCGGCGAGTGTGGGTCGGTTTTCAGGCGCTCGCTCAATGCCTCGTCGCGGATCTTGCTGCGCCAGACCTGGGCCCAGCCCATAAACAGGCGCTGGTCGCCGGTAAAGCCGTCGATCACCGGGGCCTCCTTGCCGTCGAGGGACATCTTGTAGGCTTTGTAGGCAATACCGAGGCCGGACAGGTCGCCGATGTTTTCACCCAGTGTCAGTTCACCGTTGATGTGCTCTCCCTCGAGGGGCTCGAAGCTATTGTACTGGACCACCAGCTTGCCGGTCAGGTGCTCAAAGTTGTCCCGGTCGGAGTCGGTCCACCAGTTGTTCAGATAGCCTTTGCCGTCGAACTTGCTGCCCTTGTCGTCGAAGCCGTGGCCTATCTCGTGACCGATTACGCCGCCGATACCGCCGTAGTTGACCGCATCGTCCGCCTGCATATTAAAGAATGGTGGCTGCAGTATGGCGGCCGGGAAGACAATCTCGTTCATCGCCGGATTATAATAGGCATTGACGGTCTGTGGTGACATGCCCCATTCGTGCCGGTTGATGGGCTGTCCCAGCTTGCCGCGCTCGTACTTGGCTTCGAACAGGTTCGCCGCCAGTACATTGCCAGCCAGGTTATCGGCACTGACTTTCAGGCCGCTGTAGTCACGCCACTTGTCCGGATAGCCGATCTTGGTGGTGAAGTTGGCCAGCTTGTCCAATGCCTGGTGTTTGGTTTCTTCGCTCATCCAGGTCAGGTCTTCGATGGAATCCCGGTAGGCCGCCTTGAGGTTATCCACCAGCTCCACCATGCGCGCCTTGGCTTCGGGGGGGAAATATTTTTCCACATACCGTTTGCCCACCAGTTCGCCCACGGAACCATTGACGAACTGTACCGCGCGCTTCCAGCGCGGCTCCATTTCCTTGATGCCGCGCACTGCGGTGCTGTAGAAATCGAAATGGGCTTGAGCCAGTTCCGAATTCATATAGGGCGCCATGGCGGTCAGAACCTTGACCTTTAGGTAGCGGCGCCAGGTATCCATATCGGTGTCGTTGATAATCTTGCTGGCTGCCTGCAGATATTCCGGCTGGCCCACGGCAACATGGTCGGCTTTGCCCAGCATCGCCTTGGACAGGTAGCTTTGCCAGTCGACGGCCGGCATCAGGTCGGCCAGTTCGGCGGTGGCTTTCTTGTTGAAGTACTTTTCCGGATCGCGGTTATCGACACGGGTGCGCTGGTGTTTCGCCAGGCTCTTCTCCAGTGCGTAAATTTTGTCGGCAAATGCACTGGAATCCTTGAGGCCGGCGATATCCTGCACTTTCACCAGATAGTCCATATAGGCCTGTTGCAGCTTTTGGCCTTTCTCGGATTCGTCAAAGTAGTAGTCGCGATCCGGCAGGCCAAGGCCACTCTGCCACAGAAAGGCTATGTAGTTTTCCACATCCTTGATGTCCTGGTAGATGAACACCCCGAGTGGAACCTGGTAGCCCACAGTATCGGCATAAGCGAAGTAGTCGGTCAGGTCCTTGCGGCTGTCAATAGCATCGATTTTCTGCAACTCTGCGGTCAGCGCATCCAACCCTGTTGCTTCAATTTGCTTTTCGTCCATAAAGCTGTTGTACAGGGCACCAATCTGCCGGTCATCGGCGCTGTTGGCGCCTTCACTCGCTTCCATGATCAATGCCTTGACCCTTTCGGTGCTCTGGTCACGCAGGATACTGAATCCACCCCAGCGGGATTTGTCTGCGGGGATCTCGGTGTTGTTCATCCAGTTGCCGTTGACATAGGCAAAGAAGTCGTCCTGGGGACGCACACTGGTGTTCATGGCTGCGAGGTCGATACCGGACCCGAGGCTTGCCTGCTGTACCGCGGTGCTCTCGGTGTTGTCCGCCATTCGGGCACTGGTGTCAGGGGCCTCTGACTTGGAACAGCCGGCGAGAATGCCGGCGATGGCGAGGGGAAGGAGTAACTTGTTCATGAAAGTGTCTTCTCTGGCCTGGTTATAATAGGGTGCCGATGTTATGCCGGCCGGCCAGGGTGGGGCAACCGCCGTGCGATTAGCGGCCACAGTCATGCGGTAGGGGTGGGCCCTGGAGGCTGGTCCAGGGGGGAGGTGTCGCCGACCTCCCCCGGCAGCTTAGCCCCCCTATGCTGTACTAGCAGGTTGTTGAAAAAGGCATCCTGCCTGTTTCAAAACACGAAAAGCGAAAAATGTGATTTTCACTTTTCTCCCAAAATCAACGACTTAAGCGTCGTCGAGTTTGCCGGAACATCCATATTCCGGTACCAGGCGTCGAAATTCTTCGAATTTCAACAGCCTGCTAGGCCGGCGAACTGGTCTTCGCCGGGTAGTGACCGGGGTCAATCCGGCAGGCGGAAGGTGATCGGTAGGGTGAATTCATAGGTATCCTGCGCCAGTTGCGGCGGTACTGCGGGGTAGGGGGCCGCAGTTTCCACCGCGGCCACCGCCGCGCGGTTGAGGCTGCCAAAGCGCGATTCCTGCATGGTCTGTACTTCGGTCACATAGCCTCTGGAGTTGATGATCACTTTCAGGCGTACACTGCCTTCCTGCCCGCGTTCCTGGGCGCGTTTGGGGTAGCGGATGTGCTTGAAGGTGTGGCGTGCGAGCACTGCCTGGTAGACCTGTCGTGCCAGCAGTATATCCACGGTAATGGGGGCCTCTTCTTCTTCCTCAACAGCTTCTATTTCGCTCTCCGGGGTGGCTTCTTCGGGCGGTGGCGCTGCGGGTTGCGGCTCGCTGCGCTGTGGCGGTGCAGTGTTTGGAGCGGGGGACGGCGTCGGTTGCAGTGACGCGAGCGAGGGCGGAGGAATCTCCGCAGCCAGTTCCGGCCTGGCGGGTGCAGCAGTAGTCGTGACTGCGGGCGCTGTTGCGACAGACTCCTGGCTTGCTGTTTGCTCGGACTCAGGGGGTGCGGCGTAACTGGTGCGAACCTCTTCAATACGACCTTCGCTCGGTGCCAGCAATTCGTATCTGTCCAGCAGGGAGCCGGAGACTTCACCGGCGGCCAACAGTGCTTCGCGAAAATCCGTGGATGGGGGAACAGGGCCTACCCAGGCGCGCAACAGAGTGTTGAAAAAGTTTCTGCTGTCGATGCTGCGCAGGGCCACACCGTCGAGAGCAATGGTGGTTACCCCCGACTCGCCGGAAAAGTCCACGCTGAGCTGGTCGCCCTGGTATAGCCGCCCCTTGAGAAGGTTGGCGAAAGCCACCATATTTTCCGCCTGGTTGCTCAGGGTATCGCCGGGATTGTTTATGGCGATACTCTCCACCCACTGATTGCGCAGACTGCGGGAGGACAGGCTGTCGGCGACAATGCGCACCTCGATCCTGCGGTTGGTATTGTTGTCCAGGAGCAGGCTGGTGGTATTTGCGGGGACATCCGAGTAGACCGCCACTATGTAACGATCCTTGTTGAACTGTTGCTCCAGGGCAAGTCCGTTCAAAAGGGGTTCGGCTTGAGCGGATAGTGCCGTCGCGAACACCATGAGGGCGATGACATATTTTATCGTTTTCATGGCTTAGAGGATTCCTTTTTACCGGATGGGAAGGATCCGGCGGATAGGATTACTGGCACCCCCCCTCCCCGGAGCGCACCGGCCAGACCGGCAGAAGGAGACAACTGCTCCAACTGCACAAAAAAGCGGAGTTGAAATTGATCTGGACTGAGTCTAACTCTACTGAAACTGCAACGGAGTTCAAGTCCGGAATGGGCAGAAAGTCTCGTTTTAGAGACAATGGGCTTGAGGGGGGAAGACAGTGGCCATCCTGGAGATACACTGCCTCCGCCGATAAATAGTTACAGCCTGGTTTGGATTGCGCTCCCGGTATTCAAGAGTCGCTTTCCGGGTCCGCAGGCATATGGAACCCCCCGGCCTGGCGGCGACACCTGCCGGTGCCCACTATAGGACTGTCTGAGGCGAGGGTTCGCCTTGACCGGGGGTTGGCTGACAACGGAACCTTATCTTAATGATTGATTACTTGAACCATGAACACTAAACCACTCAGTGACTTTCCGCGGGAATCCATTGATCGCCTTTTAAATGTCATTCATTTGTTTCGCGACATTCGCGCTGCCAGTGAGTGGCAGTATGACGTACTGCTAAAACGCTCCCAGTTGGTCACTTTGCAATCAGGCGAAAAACTTTTCCGGGCCGGCGACGTCGATCAGTGGGTTTACTTTCTTCTGCGGGGAGAGCTGCACGTACATATGCCGTGCGGCGACGGCAAGGATCCACCCTCCGGCAAGCCACTGGCGGTGATTCGGCCCGGTGAACTCTTTGGTGACCTCTCCATGCTGCTGGCTGAGCCGCGCAGTGCAACCATTGTCGCTGCCCCCGACAATGGGGAGATGCAGGTGTTGGGGCTGGATTGCGCACTGTTCAGCGATCTGGACGACTTCTCCTTACTGCACCTGACCACCAAACTGGTGTTTTACCGCAATATGGTGCACTCACTGCGCTGGAAGCTGGAGGTCTACCGTTCCAGGTACCCGGAGCATGAGCTGGCGGATAGCCACCGCAGGCTCCGGCTCTATACCGGCGCCAAGAATACTCGCGACGAATTAGTGGCGCTGGCCGGGCAAGCCGGAGCCCTGGCACGGATACTGCTCGACTGGAATGTCGAATTCGGCAGCGGGGAGCTCGTCGATGAAGAAACGGATATGGCGGATTTTCTCGAATCCCTCCTGAACTGATCTGATCCAACCGATCGACGGTATTACTAACCCGGTAACTCAATAGGTTGCTGGGTTAATCATAGCCGGTAATGTCGATCCACCTCCCAATCCCATCTCCCGTAAGGGAAGGGGTAGGGCCCGTGTGTAATTTGTTTGTGCCTTCTGAGGAGAAGTAGTGTCTGCGACTGCCTTTTACGGGCGGACGCTGACGAATTCCGCAATCAGAGTGATTCCACCCGCACCTTTCCTGGGGCCCGGCCGTATACTGTTTAAGGCACCTCTGGTTTATCGGAGGAGTGGACTGGGCTTGCACCGAATTAATAACCCGGCAGCTCAATAAGATGCCGGGTTACTGGGGTACAAGGATGTGTCACTGCCGGCAGGGGCCGGTGCAGCCCCTGAAGCGCAAGTGATCCTGCGTAATTCGCAGCTTTTCAGGAGTGACAATCCTATGGATGGGGGATCTCCTCTTCCTCTATTGGGTTGCCGGGTTAATAACAAGTGGTGGCTTAATCTTTCCGAGTACAGCTTTGGGCAGAGCGGCCCCTGGTTTTTTATATGGGTGTCTATTACATGGATTTTTTCACATCGATCTGGCGGCAACGCAACTACCGCATAGCGATATCGTTTGCCTTGCTGGCACTGGCCTGGCTGGTGACTGGCGTATTGAAGTCAGAGCCACAGAATAGGACTGCCGCAGCGACCGCCGGGGCGGAGGCAAACAGCAGTCCCCTGCGGGTTGTGGTGCGCCGGATCAATGCGCAACCCTTTATCACCCGTGTGGTGGTGAACGGACGCACCGAGCCCAACCGCAGTGTGCGCTTAAAGGCAGAACTGGATGGGGTGATTGTGCGCCTACCGGTGGCGGAGGGCGAAGCGGTAGTGAAAGGACAGGTTATCTGTGAAATTGGTGCCAGGGACCGGCCTGAGCGTCTGGTCCAGGCTAAGGCGGTATTGCGCAAGGCGGAGCTGGATTACGCCGGTGCCGAAAGACTGCAGAAGAAGGGGCTGCAGTCGGAGACCGATATGGCCCAGCGCGAGGTGGCGCTGGCCAACGCGCGCGCTGAACACAAGCGGGCCGGCCTGGACGTTGACAACCTGCAGATCCGCGCCCCTTTTGATGGCGTGGTCAACCGGCATGCAGTCGAACTCGGGGACTTTGTGCGCCGCGGCGACGAATGTGCAACGCTGCTGGACCTGGACCCAATGCTGGTGGTGGGAGAAGTGGCGGAGTCCCAGGTGGCCGCTCTGTTATCCGGCGGACCGGCCAGTGCCCAACTGCAGGAGGGACAGCTACTCAGGGGGCAGTTGCGCTATATCAGTCGGCAGGCGGATGCGGTGACCAGGGGTTACCGGGTGGAGGTAGCCGTGGACAACCATTCCGGTGCTCTGCGCGGGGGGCTCAGCGGGCGGCTGGTGTTGCCCATGGGAGAAGTATCGGCGCACCGGATTAATTCCTCCCTGTTAACGCTGGATGATGACGGCAACCTGGGAGTCCGCACCATCGACGACGACAACCGGGTGCAATTTGTCCCGGTGGGTTTGGCCGGTGACAGCGAAGACGGGGTCTGGGTGACGGGCCTGTCGGATCCGGCGGCGCTGATCACGGTGGGGCAGGAATATGTCAGCCCGGGCGATGTCGTGGCAGCAGAAATTGAGCCAGCGGCTAGTCATCTGTCAGTATCCATACCGCTCGAGCGGCAAGGCGCTGTGCCCGCGACGGACAGCCAAACGCCACAGCGTGGAGAGGGGCAATGAAACTGTTGGAAAGTGCGGTGCGGCGCGCCCGCAGCACGGTTTCACTATTGTTGCTGGTGCTCGTCGTCGGCATTGTCGCGCGGTCTATGATGACCATTGAAGCCAACCCCGAAGTCAACCCTCCATTTGTAGTGGTGCAGGTGCGCCATGAGGGAATTTCGCCGGAAGATGGTGTGCGGTTGCTGGTCCGTCCCCTGGAGCAGGAACTGAGAAGCATCGAGGGTGTGGAAGAGGTTATCTCCACAGCGCGCGAGTCCCTGGCATATGTGGTTCTGGAGTTCGATTCCGGGATTGACGTCGACGATGCGATAGACGAGGTCCGCACCGCAGTTGATCGCGCCAGGGCCGAACTGCCGCGCGAGGCAGATGAGCCCATGGTGGAGGAAGTGGCGGCGCAACCGTTTCCCGCCATTGTGGTAACGCTGGCTGGCGCTCGGGTGGGTGAGCGGGCGCTGCTGCAGGCGGCACAGCGCCTGCAACGCAAAATCGACAATATCAGTAGCGTACTCGATTCCGATTTGCGCGGTAACAGAGAAGAGGTGGTGGAGGTCTCCATAGACCCTGTGCGCCTTGAGCACTACGGCATTACCAGCAGGGAGCTGATCAACGCGGTGCTCGGCAATAACCTGCTGATCACCGCCGGTGAGCTGCAAACGGACGGCGGTCGTTTTTCGGTCAAAGTGCCGGGCCTGATCGAGTCGGCGCGGGATGTTTACGGTATTCCCCTGCGCAGTTCCGGTGCCGGTGTGGTCACTCTGGGCGACGTCGCCAATATTCGCCGGACTTTCAAGGATGCCGAGAGTTTTACCAGTGTCAACGGCCGGCCCGGCCTGGCGATCAATGTGAACAAGCGCAATGAGGCCAGCTCGGTGGAACTGGCGGATGCGGTGCGGGTTGCGGTACAGGAGGAGCTGCCCTACCTGCCGCGGGGAATAGAAGTCAATTTTGTCTTCGATCAGTCGGAGTTTGCCCGCGACATGGTGAGCGAGATGCAGGGCAATATTCTCACGGCGATGCTGCTGGTGATGATTATTGTGGTGGCCGCGCTGGGGTTCAGGTCCGGCATGTTGGTGGGATTTGGTATTCCCTTCTCGCTCCTGTTTGGCTCCATTGTCACCTGGTATTTGGGCTACTCATTCAATTTCATGGTGATGTTTGGCATGTTGCTGGCGCTGGGCATGCTGATTGATGGCTCTATCGTGATCACCGAGTACGCCGATCGCAAGATGGCGGAGGGCATGTCGGCCGGTGTCGCCTATAGGCTGTCCGTGCGGAGGATGTTCTGGCCGGTGGTGGCCTCCACCGGCACCACACTGGCGGCTTTTCTGCCGATCATGTTCTGGCCGGGTGTGGTTGGTGAATTTATGCGCTATCTGCCGGTAACCGTATTTGCGGTGCTTGCGGGTTCGCTTTTGTACAGCTTGTTTTTTGCCCCGGTACTGGGCTCCCTGTTTGGCAGGGGCCACCTCGATGTCTCCAGACAGCGGTACCTTCGACAATTGGAAAACCAGCCGGAAAAACTGCGCGGATTGACGGGCACCTATGCGCGGATACTCGGCGCTGTAGTTCGCCGGCCGATATGGGGCCTCGTGATTACCCTGCTGATCCTGCGGGGTATCCTGTTTGCCTACGGCCAGTGGGGCGTCGGCGTGGAGTTCTTTACCGACACGGAGCAACAGTACGGCAATGTTGAGGTTCGGGCCCAGGGTAACCTTTCGGTGGCGGAGAAAAAACAGCTGGTCGGGCAGGTTGAAAGCGCCGTACTGGCGGTGCCGGAGGTGCGTGTGGCCTACACGGCGATAGGCTCCGGCGGCCTGACCGGCAACAGGGAGCAATCACCGGACATGATCGCCAATATACTGGTGGAGTTGTACCCCGCACAGGAGCGTGAGCGCCGCAGTAGCGAAATCTTTGCCGACCTGCGCGCGCGCAGCGCAAATCAGGCCGGTATCAAGGTGAGTGCCAATGCGTTCGAGGGGGGGCCACCGGTGGGTAAGGATATAGTGCTCGAGTTGCGCTCGCGGGATTACGATACCCTGCTGGCGGAAACCTGGCGCCTGCAGCGGGCGATGGAAAGAGAATTCAATGGTTTGCGGGATGTCGTCAATACAGCACCGCTGCCCGGTATTCAGTGGGAGGTTGAGGTGGATCGCGCCAAGGCCGCACTCTACGGTGCGGACCTCACTGAAATTGGTCATGCCGTGCAACTGGTCACCAACGGTGTACTGATGGCGGAGTATCGTCCGGACGATAGTGATGACGAAGTGGATATCCGCATCCGCTATCCGGCGGATGCCCGCGGGCTCTCCGCGCTCGGCCAGTTGAAGGTAAATACGCGGGCCGGCGCAGTGCCCATCAGCAGTTTTGTGCATACGCTGCCCAAACCAAAGGTGGACAAGATCGAGCGGGTGGACGGCATCACCAGAATGCAGGTAAAGGCCGACGTCGATGAGGGAGTACTTGCTGACGATAAGGTGGCTGAATTACGCGCTTGGTTGGAGCAGAATCCCCTGGACAGCAGGGTGGCGATATTGTTTCGCGGCGCCGATGAGCAGCAGAACGAATCCATGCAGTTTTTAGTGGTGGCATTCCTGCTGTCGCTGTTCCTGATGTTTATCCTGCTGGTGACCCAGTTCAACAGCTTTTACCAGTCGCTGCTGATACTGTCGTCCGTGGTGATGTCCACCATAGGCGTATTGTTGGGGCTTCTGGTGACCCAGACCACTTTCAGTGTAATCATGACCGGAGTCGGTATCGTCGCACTGGCGGGTATCGTAGTGAACAACAATATTGTGCTGATCGACACCTTTAATTTTGTGCGCAACAGCGAGCCCGGGCTGTCACCGGCAGCGGCGGCCATCAAAGCAGCGGCCCAGCGGCTGCGGCCGGTATTTCTCACTACCGCCACCACCATCCTGGGCCTGTTGCCGCTGGCGCTGGGGGTCAGTATTGATATGGTGAACCGCGACGTGGTCGTGGATGGGGTAATCGCCTCTTTCTGGGTAAAACTCGCCAGTGCGATCGTTTACGGCCTGACCTTTTCCACCCTGCTGACTCTGGTGGTGACGCCCATCATGTTGGTGCTGCCGGGACGCCTGCGGGATCTGGCCAGCCGGTGGTTGCCGCTACGCGCTGGAGGGGCACCACTGGGGAGAGGGTGAGCGGCTGTCCGGTTTTTCCAGTGCTGACGGCAGGGTAACGACAATTATCTCAGGAGTGTCCAGTATGCCAGCGGAGTGGCCGACTGAAGTAGTCAGACGGGCAGAGTCACTGCATATGGAGTTGTGCGCTGACATTGACCGCTTTGTCGATTGGCACCAGTTGCCGGAATTCTTTCGGCCACTGGTGGAGCACTACTATCTCCCCTTGGCACTCTGGCTCTCTGACTGCAAGCGACAGCAGCATACGCTGGTGGTGGGTATCTGCGGTGGTCAGGGTTCAGGTAAGTCCACCCTCGCTGAGTTTTTACATCTGGCCTGGGAGTATCTCGGTCTTCGCAGCGCGGGTTTTTCCCTGGACGACATTTATCTGACCCGGGCGCAACGGGCCCAATTGGCGGCGGATGTACACCCGCTTCTCGCCACTCGTGGAGTGCCCGGCACACACGACATACCGCTGGGCATGGACATCATTGATCGACTGTGTGGACTCGGTGGACCAGGTCCAGTGTCGCTTCCCATGTTCGACAAGGGCGCCGATGATCGAAGGCCGCGGTCTCTCTGGCCAGTCCAATCCGTGCCGGTGGATATTTTGCTGCTGGAAGGCTGGTGTGTCGGGGCCCGCCCTTGGAGGGGTGGGGAAGCGCCAATTAATACCCTTGAGCAGCATGAAGATTCCGATGGCAGTTGGCGCAACTTTATTAATAAGCAGCTCCGCGGCCCCTACCGCGATCTGTTCGCACGCCTGGATAGACTGGTAATGCTGAAAGTGCCGGATATGGACTCTGTGCTGGACTGGCGCTCCCTGCAGGAGCAAAAACTGCGTGCGCGTGGCGGCAAGGGAATGCGCGCAGATGAAATTGGGCGGTTTATCCAGTATTACGAGCGGATCACTTTCAATATGCTTGCGGAGATGCCACAACGGGCGGACTGCGTCCTGGAGTTGGGGCGGGATCACTCTATTTGCGGTGTGCGCCTGAACCCCGGGCCCCCAGGGGATAGGGTTGAAAAGCAAAAAACCCGGCGCTAGTGGCCGGGTTTTTTGTGCGGTGGGTGAGGCCCGCCGCGATGGTCTTCGCTCAACCGGCGATTATTTGGCTTTTGGCGGCCGGCCGCGACGCCCTGGGGTTTTCTTTGCCGGGGCGGCTTTCACAGCGGTAGCCTTTTTCGGACGGCCGGGTGATTTCTTTGGACGGCCGGGTGATTTCTTTGGACGGCCGGGTGATTTCTTCGGACGGCCGGGAGATTTTTTCTCCTCCCCGGTGCTGGCGGCCGCTTTCTTTGGTCGACCCGGCTTCTTTTTGGCTTTAGCTGCCGCCTTTTTCTTTTCAGCAGCGGCTTGCTTTTTGGCCTTGGCGGCTGTCTTTTTCGCCTCGGCGGCTGCTTTCTTCTTGGCGGCCGCGGCCAGAGTCTTAGCTACCGCGGCTTCTTCCTTGGCCACAGCCTTGGCCACCTGGCTGGCAATCTTATTGGCAGACTTGATGCTTGCCAGCTGCGCTTTGGCGTCCTCTGCGGCTGATTTGGCTTTGTCCGCAGCCGACTTTGCAGCTGCGACGGCAGCCATAGCGGCCTTGAGCTGTTTCTGCTGGGCAGCAGTCTTCTTTTTGGCGCGAACAGCTTTAAGCTTGGTCCGAGCGGTTTTTGCTTTGGCGGCGGTCTTGGTTGCGTCTTTGGACAGCTTGTCAGCAGCCTTGGTTGCATCTTTTTCCTGCTTTTCGCGCGCGCTTTCCAGCTTGGACTTGAGCGCTTTCAGCTCCGCCTCTAGTGTTGCAACAGTTCCAACCGTTGCCTTTGCTTTCTTACGTGCAGCCATAAAATATCCCTGTGTTCAATTGTTGTGGTGGGTGAAAAAAATCTTCGCGCTAATTGCATCGTATTTATATACTGAAATGCAAGTCCTTTAAGGCGATTTTACTGTGATATGAATAAATTTAAGGGTATTTTTACATTCATCGGCTTCATTTGGCTGTGGATTTGCGGCTTTTGGGCGGTTTATCAATATTGTTATTCCGGACAGGTTGCCTGGCTGGGAGTGTTATTGAGTGCCTGGAGTTTGCCGGTGTGGATGTGGCTGAGGTATTGCTGGCCACTCAGATTTAGTGGAGATCAGCGCGAATCCCCGGCCTTCGCGATGGTCCTGCTGGGGTTGGCAGTCGCCCTGCTTTTCGACCGGGGATATGGGCCGCCCGTCTACCTGACAATCTACAACCTGTTTCTCCTGTTACTGTATCTGTTTCACATGAGTGCCGTGAAACACCCCTCGCTACCACCGGTGAATGGCATATTTCCCGGCCTCAGTTGTGTGGGCGGTATCGATTGGAATGCCACCGCAGCAGCGGGACAAAGGGGGATGGAAGGGGTGCTGTTGTTGTTTTTGCGCGGCACTTTCTGCGCAGACAGCCTGCGACAGGTCGCGACACTAGGCGCTTTACGGTCCAGCCTGGAAAAAAACGGAGCCATGGTAGTGCTGGCCAGTACCGAGAGTGAAGTGCACTGGCAGAAGCTACAGGCGGAAGGTCTACCTGTGGAAATTATCCAGCTGGCGGCCGGGGCAAAAGAAAATATGGCCTTTGTCGCCGCACAGGCTATGCCGGTCTGGCTGAGGCTGGCCGCAACTATAGTGCCGCGGTTTCGCTACCTGGCGGATTCGACAGCTGTGTGTCGCCCGAGCGCCTGGCTGCTGGATAAAGACGGCTATGTGCTCTGGCGGCAGCCGGCGGCAAACTACCGGCAGCCGGCTGAGATGTCAATGTTGCGCAGCCAGTTGTTCCGTCTGGGTGAATGACCGCTGCTCGGCACTGTGGTTCCAATTGTGAAACAGGGAACTAGCCATCAGTTGGGGGGATGGCTGTTGGTATCTGAGTGCCAGAAAGAGCGAATTACTCGCCGAATAATGGACAGTAGTCCAAGTCTTTTGGCCTGTTATCCCGGCGAGTTGTCTCAGGTAGGAGCAAAGGATGGGCGTTACAGGGGTCCGTAAGGGAGGTAGCGGTTGCTGGAGTGTTGTTTAATCCACTGCAACTGCTCCCGCTCCAGTGGTGCGCGACGCTGACGCAGCGCCCTTGCCAGTGGGATTACTGCCGATTCCGCGCCGGCATCCCAGCCGGGCAGCTGTTGTTCGGCGAGGGTAAAAAACTGTATCAATCGCCACAACTGGGAGTTATCCCAGCGCGCGGTTTCTTTCTGCCACGCGGATGCCGACAGTCGAATGAGGTGGGATGCCTGCAGGGCATCGCTGTCCAGCGTTTCCTGCAGCGGTGACTGTGCCTCTACTGAATCGATAAACTGCAGCAGTAGTTCGCGCTTGATGTCGCCGGCGGTGCCACTCTCTGTAACCGTTTGTTTTGGTTCCCAGCTTCCAACACTCATTGCTCGATACCCTTCCGGTTGTTGTCACTGGCTATTATAAAGGGTAGGGGCGCAGGTTGCCGAGGTGAGACTGCTTGGCAAGAAGCGACAATAGACGGCATATGACTATGACAATGATTTAAGAGGTCAGAGATGGAATTTACTGTGCAACCGCTGCCGGCCAGCAAAAGAGTGGCACTGGTGGCTCACGACCACCGCAAGCAGATGCTGGTCGACTGGTGCGGGCGCCACCGCCAGCTCCTGCAGAGGCACCGGTTATTGGCTACCGGTACCACGGGCAATTGGGTTGAAAAGGCCACTGGCCTTCCGGTGGAAAGACTCCTTAGCGGACCTATGGGAGGGGACCAGCAGCTGGGGGCGAAAATCTGTCAGGGTGAGATAGACCTTTTGGTGTTCTTCTGGGACCCCTTTGAACCCATGCCCCACGACCCGGATGTCAAAGCGTTGCTGCGGATAGCGGCGGTATGGAATATTCCTGTGGCCTGCAACGCGACCAGTGCGGATATGATGGTATCGTCGCCATTGATGAATGAGGAATTCGAGCGACAGGTGCCGGACTATCAAAGTTACCAGTCTGCACGGGGCAGCGAATCCCCCCTCTGAGTGCTCAAAATTTGCTCTTCGTGACAAGTTTGATCTACTAACTCATTGAATTTAAGGAATTTTTTTTCACGCAGTTATGTATGACTTGCAAATCGGGCAATTTCGCGGCAATCTTGCCCACCTGATCAGACCGGTCAAACCGGCGCCATTCGCATTAGATATTAGATAACTGTACGGTGTTTTATGAGTAGACGACGCGGTAAGGCCGTAGAAGAGGAAAAAGCTGATATCGACCTCACGCCCATGCTGGACGTTGTGTTTATCATGCTGATCTTCTTTATTGTGACAGCCTCCTTTGTCAGGGAGAAGGCATTGGACGTGAATGTGCCGGATCCCGATCAGCAGGTGGAGACACCGCCGGATCCCGACAAGCAGAACATCCTGCTGACGGTAAATGCCAACGACGAAATTTATATGGGGCAGAGCCGTATCGATACCCGTGCCGTGCGTGCCCGTATCGCCCAGCTGTTTGCAGAGAATCCGCAGGCTATAGTGATTGTGCGCGCGCACAACAAGT
This sequence comes from Microbulbifer sp. TYP-18, assembly GCF_040932045.1. Lineage (NCBI taxonomy): Bacteria > Pseudomonadati > Pseudomonadota > Gammaproteobacteria > Cellvibrionales > Microbulbiferaceae > Microbulbifer > Microbulbifer sp. TYP-18. Next base: position 96,364 of record NZ_JBFRBC010000006.1, on the reverse strand, counting down.
CCAGTGCGGATACCTATGTCCAGATCGCGGATGCGGCCCAGGAAGTCAGCCCGGGCATTCAGGTCTCTCTGGTACCGTTTGAGAATTGATTAGGTCACTGGGGTGACGGCCCCGGCGAACTGCCGGTATTGAGTCATCGCTGCCACCTAGTCCAGCAATCTGTAAGCGAGCCTCATCCGAGGCTCGCTTTTTTGTATCTACCGCTATTCACAAGCCAGGCGGCTCTACTCTCCTGCCCTTTAGCAGGTCCGGAAAAGTAGCTTTCAACCCTCTGTTGTCCCGAACAGGGATGTCCGGGTCGCAGATCAGGCGTGTAACTGCTCGACTTGTCGCGAAGGGTTTGCGGACAGACGCCGCAAACCTGGATTGAAATCAGCCAGGGAGGGTTTTTCCAACAACCTGTTTGAAACAGCTCCCATTGCCCTCAGTGGGACAATCAGAACTCAGACCGAATTGCCCAGAGGTCCGGGAACACGGGGTTGAACAGGGTGCCCTGCAGATACCCGACGCCGCTGGAACCGCCCGTCCCCATCTTGTTGCCAATGGTTCTTTCCACCATTTTCACATGGCGATAACGCCATTGCTGCAACGAGGTGTCGATGTCCACCAGTGCCTCACAGATCTCGCTCACCAGCGGGTCGCGGCGGTAAATGTCGATAAGCACCTGCTGCACCTCTGTGGATGGCTCCGCCGCTTTGGTGAGATCCCTCTGCAGGGCGCTGGTGGGAATAGGCTGGCCTTCCCGGGCGAGAAAATTCAGAAACGCGTCCCACAGGGTGGGGCTTTGCAGGCGCTTTAACAGGCGATTGTAGTGCTCGGAGCCGGTTTCATAGTTGTCCAGCTTGCCGGCATCTTTCGCACCGTAGAGGAACTCCAGCTCGCGAAACTGGAATGACTGGAAACCACTGGCGCTGGAAAGGCGATCACGAAACGACAAAAACTCCAGCGGGGTCAGGGTTTCAAGGATATCCACCTGCTGGATCAGGGTCCGGTAAATAGTGTCGATACGCTTAAGGGTGTGAAGGGCACGATACTTTTCTCCATCGTTGAAGAGACGCATGAGAAAGTCCAGTTCGTGCAGCAACTGCTTGAACCACAATTCGTAGCTCTGGTGGATGACGATAAACAGCAGTTCGTCGTGCTCTGGTCCGTCGGAAAGGGGTTGTTGGCACTGGAGTAATTCATCGATTTTTAAATAGGAACTGTACGTAACGGTCATAAGAGGGTGATACCTGATTGTGTTTTGACCAGCTTTTAGGCTTGTTCCGGCAAGGAAATCTTGGCCGTAATAACCGCCAGGACGCTTGGTCCGGCTGCCAGGCAAAACTGAATTTGGGAAAAATATAACTATGGCCGCATTATAAGCCGGGGGCCTTGGGAGTGGAAAAACAATCCGGGGCCGGTCCCGGTAGCGCCAATTGGCGGGATAAAGCCGTGCCGGGACGCCTCGCCGCTGGCCTTTTGGGGAGGTCCCGGGGCAGTCGCCGTCAACCAAACTGGTCGAATCGGGACTCCTACTGTGTGGAGAAGCGGTTACCATGTGCAGATGTATTCGCGGCCCGGCGCCATCTCAATCCCGACCAATGGAGTTGTCCATGGAAAGTACATGCACTGAGATTCTGTCCCAAGTCACTGATCGCGTGCTGGAAATCACCATCAACCGCCCGCAACGTAAAAACGCACTCACCATGGCCATGTACTCTGCCATGGCCGAATTACTCAACACAGCCGCGGATAGTCCCGAGGTCCGCGCTGTTGTGATCACCGGCAGCGCTGGGGTGTTCACCAGCGGCAATGACCTGGCGGACTTTCTCGGTGGTTCGGCATCCGGCGATGAGTCGCCGGTATTTCAGTTTATGGTGGCACTGTACAATTTCCCCAAACCGGTGGTTGCGGCAGTGAATGGGCCGGCGGTGGGTATCGGCACCACTATGCTGCTCCACTGCGACATGTCGTTTGCCGGTGAGGATGCGATGTTCCAGATGCCTTTTGTTAATCTGGGCCTCTGCCCGGAATATGGCTCCAGTTATTTCCTGCCGCGGATGGCGGGGCATGCCAAAGCCTCGGAACTCTTGTTACTGGGCAAAAAATTTGGGGCACAGGAGGCCGTACAACTGGGTATATGTAATGCCGCAGTGTCCGCCGATGAGGCTATCACCCAAGCGCGGCTGGCGGCGGAGGAACTCGCGACCAGGGCTCCGGCGGCGGTGCGCCTGACCAAACAGCTACTGCGTCGGGCAACCCATGCGGAGGGTCTGCAGTGGATGCAGGAGGAGGGCGCGCAGTTTCAAAAACGACTGAATTCGGAGGAGTTCAAAGAGGCGGCCACCGCGTTTATGGAGAAGCGCCCGGCCGACTTCTCCCGCTTCGACTGAGGGTATCCCCCGCCTGCTGCCTGTTTGCCGGTCTTATTTCGCCGCAATGGTTGCCGGTGACGCCGCGGGGTCGGATCAATGCTTATCAGGCTGTTGAAATTCAAAGAATTTCCACGCCTGGTACCGGAATATGGATGTTCCGGCAAAATCGGCGACGCCTAAGTCGTTGATTTTGGGAGAAAAGTGAAAATCACATTTTTCGCTTTTCGTGTTTTGAAACAGGCAGGATGCCTTTTTCAACAAGCTGCTATGGCATATTTGGTCGCGGCAGTGGCGAATAGATTCGCCGCAATGAGGTCAATGGAGAAGCGGCGATCTGCTCAGAAATCAAACAGTTCTGTGATCAGGTTGCGGCGCTTTTTTTGCGCCAGGGGTGTAGCTTCAGCTTCCGCTATGGCTTTCGCTGGCGTGGGCAGCGGCATTTCACCTCGCGACCGCTCAACCAGTTTGTCCAGTTCTCCCCGGTCGAGCCAGACACCGCGACATTTCGGACAGTAGTCAATTTCTATGCCGCTGCGTATCTCGCTGAGCATGCCTGAATCCTTGCAGGCGGGACATAACATAAAGACCTCCAGTAGGCACTTGAGCGGGTTGCAGAAGCAGCCGCCACTGCGGGCTCTGCCGGGCGCCTTATTAAAGACTATACCAATACCGCCCGGTTGGGGTGGCTGCGGCTCTGATACTGCCTTACCGCGCGCCAGCTGCCTATAGCTCCCAGCTTGCAATCCGGCGAGGTTGTCACCAGCGCACAGTTGCCTGGATCAGTGGTGCAGATAGTCCCTTACCTTATCCGGGTGGTCCGTAAACAGGCCGTCAACCCCTAAATCCTCCGTATACATCCGCACAAGCTCCTCAAAACCCTCTGTGGCGGGAAGCAGCAGGTCATCCGCGCGAAAAGTGTAAGGGTGAACCGCCAGCCCGACGGCGTGGGCCCGGGCCACTACACCATTGTCGCCAAAATTATCCCCCTGTTTTTGCACCAGCATCATGGCCCAGGGGCCTATGGCATCCGCGTAGCCCGCAATCCGTTTCAAACCGCCTTCTTCCAGCATCCAGTCGTAGTTGTAGTGGACCAGTTGTCCATCCACTTCGATCTTCTTTGTGCCCCAGGATGTCAGGGCGATCAGTTGTACCAGCGGTATGCTCATGTTCATTCTGGGCAGCAGTTCGCGTTCGATACGCTGCAGCTCTTCTGCATCGAAGCTCTGTAAAAAGATTTTTTGCTGAGGATTGTCGTAGCCGTACTGTTTGAGCAGGGCCAGGGTCAGTTTGGCAATATCCTTGCCCTCGCGGTGGTGAAAAGCCGGATTCTTGATCTCGGGATAGATACCTATATCGTAACCGAGCGATAGATTCAGACCCTGGATCATCTCGATCTCTTCGGCCAGAGTGGCCAGCTTGAAGCTGGACCGCCAGAGTGGAAAGCGCTGGGGATACCTGGGGACTGTCTCGCCGTTGCGTCGGTCGAATGCCTCGGTTACGCGCAGGCGCTTGATTTCCTCCAGGGTAAAGTCGATGGTGTAAAAGTGGCCGTCCGGGCGGGCGCGGTGAGGGAAGACATCGGCCACGTCAGTGACATGATCGAGATAAATATCGTGTAAGACGATAAGGTGGTCGTCTTTGCTGAGCACCAGATCCTGTTCTATATAATCCGGCCGCATGCCATAGGCCAGTGCCTTGGATTCCAGTGTGTGCTCCGGCAGATAGCCGGAGGCGCCCCTGTGGGCGATGACCAGCGGTGCCTGGCCCCGGTCAAACTGGGCCGGGCTGGCGGCGGCGAGCACAGCCGGCAGTAGCAGGCCGGCGGCAATGGAGCAAAGGCTTCTCAACAAAAACATAAGTGGGTCCTATCTGTGAGTGAGATCGATGGTATTGTCACCCTTGAGAAAGCTGTGCAATTACGCGGAATCGGCTGCTTTTCAGGGGCTGCGCCCGGCAGCGGCGCATCCTTGCACTGCCTTAGCGCGGCAATTTGTTTAGAGTCGGGTTAATAACAGAGGATTATGACCATAGTTTGGCAGCCCACAGCCACTAGACCAATGCGTCGATGTCGGTATACAGGGTGACGACCGGGCGGCTCAGGTTATTCGGGTACAGCGATATGCCGCCTCCGCTCGTTTGAGGCAATACCGCTGGCTGCAGTTGTTATTGCCGCTGGCCGATTACTGGACTATCTTGATCCACTCTCCCGGCTGTGGTTCGCCGCGGGGGTAGTAGCCGTTGAGCAGGCGCAACTGCTCCTCGGGGTAGTCGCCAATCTCCATGTGCCGCGCCAGGGATGCGAAGGTGGTTTTGTCGTTTGCCTGGACATACCGCAACCGCTTGATATCGGGCTGCGTCACATCGCTTTCGCGCAGTGGCCGGAAGCTGCGGATGCTGGTCAAAAACAGATTGTCGTACTGCTCCGGCTGTTCGTCCTCGGCCCCGGTGTCGCCGATAATTTTTCCTTCCATAAGGTATTGGCGGCTGCCGTAAAAAATAACCGCTACCCGGTCCGGCGCCTCTGCGCCTTTATCCTTGAGCTTGCCGGTATGGCCCTTGAGTCGATATTGGTTGAGGGCCTCATCCTGAACCAGGCTCCGCACGTCGTAGGCCTCCCTCAGGGCCATGGACGGCGGCTGGTTGCTCTGCCGGCTGGAGACTTTGATGGTGATGCTGGCGGAGTTGTCCGGTGCTGTGCCGATAATCGCCGAGCGCCGGTTCTCCACCGTCCAGTTGTCCGGAAACAGCAGCGAGAACCCCAGGCGTTTGTGGCTGAAGCGGTTCTTGTCCGACTGACGGGCGTTTTTACCGTATACCAGACCATCGGTTTTTTCGCGGTAATATTCCATTTTTACCACTTTCTTGTCCTCGGGCAGCTGGCCGGCCGCTTGAACCACTTCCTGGAGTCGGATGTCGTTGCGCGGGTGGCTGGAGAAAACGCCGTGATAGGTTTTGGGCTCCTTGCCCTCGATACGGGCGCGGCGGCGGGCGAAGGTTTCCTGGTCTTTCAGCAGGCCGATGACGTTGATCATCGCCTGGGGGTCGTAACCGGCGTTATACATATACTGGGCGCCGAAGCGGTCCGCCTCCAGCTCCATTTCGCGCCCATACCCTTTCACCGCCGCAGTGCTCCACAGGTTGGCCACGTCGCCAACCACACCGCTGCCGGTTACCAGCACCGACAGGACCGAAGCGACGCTGGCGCCGGTGGCGGCGGTTCTCTGACGCACCGCGTGGCGCGCCGTGATGTGGCCCACCTCATGGGCGAGCACGGCCGCCATCTCCGCCTCCGAATGCAGGTAGGTCAGCAGTCCGCGGTTGATGTAGACATAGCCTCCGGGCAGAGCGAAGGCGTTGATGTCCTGGCTGTCGATGATGGTGAAGTGATATTTCAGCTCCGGCCTGTCGCTGGCGGCGGCTACTTTCTGGCCCACATGGTCGACGTAGGCGGTGAGCACCGGATCCCGGTAAATGGGTGTGCTGTCGATCAGCTTTTGATGCATTTCACGCCCGACCGAGATCTCCTTTTCCTCCGACATCAACACCAGGTCGGGGCGGTTGGTGGCCGGGTTGAAGGCGCAGCCGGTGGCCGCGGTGATCAGGGCCGCGATGGCAATCTTATAGAAATAATGCATCGGTTTTCTCCTTAGCAGGTTGTTGAAAAAGGCATCCTGCCTGTTTCAAAACACGAAAAGTGGAAAATGTAATTTTCACTTTTCTTCCAAAATCAACGACTTAGGTGTCGTCGATTTTGGCGGAACATTCATATACCGGTACCAGGCGTCGAAATTCTGCGAATTTCAACAGCCTGTTAGGACTTGCGCCCGGCTGCTCCCGACGGGAGCAAGAATTCCTGCAACTGCGATGCCATGCCCTTGCAGGCATTGGTCTGCACACGGGCGATCAATGGAATCGGGATCACAATTGCCGGCATGTAGGAGGTACCCTTGGCGTCCGCACTGAGCTTGCCCGACAGTTCCCGATCGCGGAAATCCCACACCGAAGCTTCATAGTCGGATTCCTTGTCCCAGGTTCCGAAGCCGAAACAGCCGGCGCCGCCGGTGCCGATGGAGCAGCCGATGGAGCCGGCGCTGGCGGTGGTCTCGGTGGAGCCGTCAATCCACACTATGTACTTTACGCCAAAGGCTTCCAGCCGCTCGCGCAATTGCGGGTTGTTCATCAGGCGGTCCAGGGAGCGCAAATGCATTGGCGCGGTGCGGGGCTCGAACCAGGGGTACATGGCGTCCACAAAATGCTTTTCCGGAATCACGGTTACGCCGAGTTCCGGGTCGTGCAGTTCGCGGCCGACACAGTCGATCAGGCCCGGTTCTGTCTCGTAATCACTGGAGTGGCGCCGGCCCAGGATGACCACAGAATCGCCCCGGGCGAGTTCGCCGCTACTGCGGCGATATTCGTCGATGACGACTGTGGTACAACCACTCAGCAGAGCGAGCCCGCAAACAAAAAGTGCTTTCATGGCGGTGACCTCCTGTTAATCCGCAATTTCCTGCGCGGCTGCCTCTGCCTGCTGCAGTGACAGTGCGCGCCTTTTGGCGACCAGCAGCGCCTGCATTTCCGGAACCCGAGTAAATCCGGTGTAGAGGGTGGCACCGGCGTCCCGCAATGCAACGTTGATTGCCTGTGCCAACGCCGCTTCCGGGGACTGCAGGAAGGCGGTCGGCGTCTTGCCGTAGGCGGTGATCACCCAACTGGCGACCGAGGTGCCATCCGGTGCATAGGCGTTGATGTCGTACTTGATCCACACTTCGAAAATGTTGACCCGGGTCTCCCGCGGCATGGTGAACTGGAGTTCGCGGATCTCCGGTACTATGACCAGTTCGACGTCTCCGGGCAGATCCTGGGGATAGCGGGCCAGGGGTATGGTCTCGGTGAACATGGCGCCGAGAACCGTTTCAAAGAGGTTTCTCTGTGCGCGGCCGGTGTCGATATTCCACTCGTCCCGGTCTTCGCTGTCCTCGTGGTGCCTGTGCTGGCGGAATTCCTCGCTCAGGTAGACGCCCACGGTCAATGGGTGTTGCGGGCCCAGTGGGCGGGGAAAGCCCCCGTCTACGCGCACTGTGTGCGTGCAGGCGGCTGCCAGCAGCGCCACGGCGATTAGGGTGATTTTCGCGACTTCTGAAAATCCGTTTGTGACTTTGGCCATTGTCTACTCCTCGACTGGCTGTCGGCTATCTGAAATCGTTGAGTCCTACAAAAGTGCCGCCATTGCGATAGGTGAGTTCCCGCATCAGGGCGGCGAAGCGCAGGCCAGTGGTTTGCAGGTGCGGTGGCCGCGAGAACTGGATCGGGAACCCTATGGCGTGAATCCGTATGTTGCGCTTGGATTCACCGTATTGGGCATTCACCCTATCCACTGCCAGCATCACATTGCGGATCGATTTGCCGGTGAATTCATCGCCGAGTACATAGATGCTGATTTTCTTGTTGGGGTCGTAAAAACTTCGCACTGCCTTCTGAATGCCCTCGACCGGGCTGGAGTTACTGAAGGGGTTCCAGGAACGCAGGCGCTTGAGGATGGCGTCGCGACGCCCCGGGGTGTCGGGAATCCACTTGTTGCGGTAGTTGGAGAACATATAGTCCCCCATGTCATTCATCACCTGGATACCCTTGACGTTGGGATACAGATCCAGGGTATTGACCATCTCGCCCATCATCCGGTCCCAACCGTAGTTGAACATACTGCCGGACGTGTCGATGATGAAGAGTATGTACTCACTATCGACGGGGATACCGCCAATCACGTTATTCTTGCGCTGGTAGTTATCCCCCAAAAGGCGGCGCATTTCTTCGGTGAGGCTTTGCAGGGCCACGGTGAGTTCGCCGCGCACGCGCCCCTCCTCGGTCTCCCCTTCGGTTTTTGCGGCAAACTGAGCCTGCAGAGTGTCGAGTCTGCCGCGCAACTGCGCGATGCGCTTGCGTTCTATGTCCAGTTGTTCGCGTTTGGCGTTGAGGTCCCGATTCAGGACACTGGTCTCGCCGCGGATCACGGCCAGCTGGCGGCGCAGCTCCGCCACCTGTCCGTCCAGGTCCTGTTCCGCCTCCTCCAGGATCACCGGCTCCACCGTCTTGGCGATCATCAAGAGCAATACTATGGCACCGAAGCCACAGCAGATGACGTCCAGAAACGATATGCTGAATTCATCCTGGTTGCGTTTGTTGCGGTTTCTTTTCATGGCCAGTCCCTCGAAGGTGCGAGAAAAGAGCCCTGGGTCTCCATGGCGAGCTTCCAGAATTCACTGGCCGCGAAGGGGTCCCCCTCCATCGGCGCAAGGATTACGTTGACGGGAACATTTTTGGGCAGAACCTTTACCGCCTGCTTAAACAACCTGCGGCGGTTCTTGCCGGAAATCGTGTTTTGACGCGGTCTTGACATGCCCTGGGTGGGCAGGCCGTCGGTGATCAGGATGATATTGTCCGGCAGGGGCGTCATACCGTTGATGGCGTTGAAAACTCTTTCCAGGCTGGTACCGTCGGCGGGCACTATCTTGTCCAGCTCCTTGATGACTTTATCCAACTGGTCGCGGTCGTCCACGTTCAGCCAGCGGTCCTCGGTACCGGGTATCGCGGCCTGGAACCCGGTATTAAAAGTGTAGATCTGGTATTGGCTGTCCTGGGGAAACTGGGCCGTCAGCCAGGAGACGGTATTCACCGCGCGGCGCCATTTTGCCGTTCCGCGCTTGACGCGGTTGGACATGTTGCGGGTGCGTATTACTTTGATCAGTTCGTCGCCGAGCATACTGGCGGATGCGTCCAGCAGGATCAGAATGCGGTCGCCGCCAAGGCGCAGGCCAGTCAGATACTGCCGGTCCCCTTCGCCCACATATTTGCGCACATTGTTGCCCAGCTTTTTGTTTTCCGCCTCCAGGTCTTCCTTGGCCTGTTCCAGCTTGCGCAGCTTTTCCTGCAGGCGCTTGATATCCTGCTTTTCCGTGTTGCTGTCTATTTCGGCGATATTGCCCTTGATTTCCTCGATTTGCTCGATGATCCGGCGGGCCAGGCCCTGTGTGTCAGCCAGTTCATCACTGGTGACATCCAGGGTATTGCGCGCCAAAACCAGATGCTCGCGGCCGAATCGCACTTCCTCTTCCAGCAGGTTGACCTCTGCGGACAGATCCTGGTTCTCGACTTCGATATCGTGGTCCGAGCCGTGTTTGATAATCAAAAAGATCAATGCTACGGCGCCAAAGCCGCAGGACATGATGTCGAGAAACGACAGGCTGAAGGTGGTAAATCGCCGTTTCTTACGCGCCATATTGCTCCACACTGATTGCGGTAATCACTTCTTCCGGATCCGGGCCCCCGATTCTGTCCCCAGCGCTCAAGTTCACCGGCGTGGCTATCTCCTCGCCGTTGAGCACCAGCTGCGCGCCCGCATCGACACGCAGCGCCAGGCGTCCGGCATGATTGGTGATGGTCGCTGCCGGGTGCTGTGGCGGAGTAGGGGTGACCTGTAGTTTGCCGGTCTGCCAGCTGACAAACAGCGGCTGCTGCGCGGCGAGCGCACGACTGCCGAACAGCAGGTGTGTTGCCGCTGCCTCGGTGGTGCTGATCTGCACAACGACCTCTGTGGGCGCCGCGGCACTGAGTGCCTTGACCAGGCGCGGGGCCTGACTATCGCTGCGAATTTCCTTCCAGCGGCCCTCTGCCGCGGTGGCGATGCTGTTGTGAGGCAGCAGGTGGATGCGCTCCGCCAGCTGCGCGCCGCCGGGAATCTCGGCCCAGCGGTGGGAGACGAATACGATACCCTTGGGGTGGGATAGATTCTCGATCAGCGCGCGCACGCGGGACAGGAGTGGCGCACTGGCATCCTGGAGTTGGCGCAGGTTGACTTTGGCGGTGCGGTCATCGAGTTCCGCCATTATTTCGCCCTGGCGCATGGCGCGGCCGACCCACTGTGGCATCAGATCGTAAAGTTGCTGCTCCGCTTCCGCAGAATGCAGCGGGTCGAAGCGGCACTGCATGATAAAGGCGTCGGTAAATACCCGCGCCCAGGCGTCCTGGAAATTCTGCAGGCCGCTGTCATTGACCGTTTCGGCGCTTTCCAGCACCGCCTGTTCGCGGACCGAGACGCGGCTCACCAGTGTCTGGTGTCGCTGCAGTTCGACGTGCAGGTGTGTGCCGCTGGGGGCAGCGCCACTGACACAGGCAGCGGCGGTATCCACCAGTCCCGCAACCTCGACGGAGCTTTCCCTGACAATCCCCAGAAGCAGGGCCAGTTGTTCGTGGGTGAAGTTGCCCGGTACCGCGAGAACCACCTCCTGCGGCAGGTCGCAGTGATCGGCGATATCCTGCAGATGGCAGTAAGCGAGATCGGCGTGGTGGCGGCAGCGGGCATTCTCTGATTTTAGGGTTTCGAGGCTGAGGCGGCGCCAGAATTGATTGTTCACCTGGGTGGGATGGCTGCGCGAGCGCATCAGGGCCGCCGTGCCCACAAGAATTTTCTGCGCTTCTATGACCGCCACACCGGGGCTGTCGAGCACTTCATCGCAGCCCGAAAATACCCGCAGGCCGCAGTCGTTGATTTCCAGTACACCTTTTGTCATCACCGGCTCCTGTCCTCCGGCCGGAGTCTGGCCTCGACTCCGGCAAATGCCACACTTTATGTGCGCATACAATTACACCTGGGTTTCCACACGCGTCTAGCTGACCTTGAGGAAACGCAGCAGATTGTTGTCGCAATAGTTCTGCGCGTCGAGAACCAGCCTTTCCTGCATCAGTTGTAGCTGGTGGGTGAAAAACATAATCACGATACTGATCACCAGGGCAATAAAAGTTGAATTGAATGCAACGCCGAGGCTGACAGTGACCCCGGCGATATCGCCCTCCACGGCGCGGTGAGCCTGGGACAGGGCTTCACCAATACCGCGCACAGTGCCGATAAATCCGATCGAGGGAATGGCCCAGGTGATATAACGCACCATGGCCAGCTCCGAATCCAGGCGGTCCCCCTCTGTGTCACATATTTCCTTTACTGAATTGGAGACGGCGGCGACGTTGCGGGTGGAGCCGAATCGCTGCAGGGCCGTCAGCAGTGCCCGTGGCAGCAGGAAGCGCCGCTCTTCTTCCGGCAGTGCCTGTATAGGGCGCGACAGGTCGCGGGCGTCTTCCGGCAAAATCGGCGTGCCCTCGCTGACATTGAGCAGTGCCTTGTCCAGCAACTGGCGTTCGCGCAGGCTGCGGCGCGCTTTCAGGCCCATTATGGCCATGGCCCAGAGCATCAGCACGAAACAGGCTTCCTGTTCGTAATCGCGCATGACGATGTAGAGTGAGCGCTGCTGTACATAGGTTTCACCCGCGGCCTCGCGGGCCAGCTGCTCCTCGATCAGAGCATCTGCATTGGGTCGGATTATGGCCACGTAAATCGCGTGCACCAGGATGATCGAACCCAGCAGTGCGAACAGCTGGAACAAAAAATCGGACGATTTAAATTTCATGGTGTGTCTTGCCTAGGTCCGGTTGTCGCCATTGTAAAAATCCCGCTCGGGCTGCTGCCTTGATGCCCGGCCGCCACTAGCGGCCTTCAAATATCCACTGGATAGGAGACTGACAGGTCCTCTGAGATCTCCTCGGTTGCCCGGTAGTCATCGGCATCGCTCTGTGTACTGGATTCACTGTTGCGGGCCTGTGCTGGAATAGTTTCCTGCTGCCCGGGTTTCCGCTCCGATTGCTGTTTCGTTTGCTGCTTCGGCTGCTGTTCCGCTTGCTGCTGCCCAGCTGTGTCTCCACTTGTCTGTTCCTGTGCCGATACCGGCAGAGAGAGCAGGGTGGCTACGAACAAAACGAGTAAAAATTGCATTGATAATTCTCCTAGGCCCTAGTCTACCCAGCGCGCCAGGCGGAAGCCGACGTCGTCCCGGGGTTCCGCACCATAATCGCGATAGGACAGTCGCAATTCGGTCAGGCCCGCGTGGCGCCAACTGGAGCCGCGAATAACATGGTAATCGCCGTCCTGCGGGCCCACAGGATTTTCCTCCCTGCGGGTGGAGAGACCGGTGCCGATGGTATAGAGGTCGTTGACCCACTCGGAAACATTGCCACCGAGGTCGTGGATGCCGATGGCATTGGCCGCATAGGAGCCCACCGGGGCGGTGGCTGCGTAGCGGTCACTGTATGTGCGCAACACCGCTGGCACCAGTTGGGCAGCGTTGCTGTCGGCGTAATTGCCGGAATTTTCGCGCACGGGCAGATTGTTGCCCCAGGGAAATTTGCGCATGCTGCCGGAGCTGTCGTCGTAGCGGGCGGCCCAGGCCCATTCTGCCTCCGTGGGCATCCGGTAGCCGTTGGCACTGATATCGAAACCGGTTACGCGCCCGGCGGAAATCTGATACACGGGTTTTAGACCTTCGCGCTCGCTGAGCCAATTGCAGTAGCTGGCGGCATCGATCCAACTGACATTCACGACCGGTAGCGCATCGTTATCCAGACTGACCCCGTTGACGTGACTGGAGCTGTGCATGCGCTTGAAGCGGCGATATTCGCGATTGGTGACTTCGGTCGTGCCTATGTAGAAGGGGCGGGTCAGAGAAATGTTGCGCAGCACTTCATTGGCGCGTCGCCCCTGTTCTCGCCGGGAGGAGCCCATGGTGAATTGGGCGTTGGGGTGGAACAACTTGAGACGGCCGCCGTCACTGCTGGTGATTTCCGCAGGTATACGGCTCCAGCGCGCCTGTTCGGCGGTGAGTAGAACCGCGCGAATACTCTGTTGCAGTTTTGCACTGGGCACTATGGTAGTCCGATACGCTTCATAGCCATCCTTGCGCACCACTATGTTGTGACTGCGCGCCGGCAGGGTGAAGCTTCGGCCGGTATTGCCGGCGAGTTTACCGTCGATGAACACCTGCGCATTGTCCGGGTTGCTGGTAATCCGCACCTCACCGAATACGGCGGTGAGGTCGACGTTCATATCCCGCTCTGTACTGGCACTGATGTCGATAGTGCGCACAACCGGCGCATAGCCGTCTTTGAAAAATCGCAATTGATGGCGGGTGCCGGAGGTCAGTTCCAGATCCATTGGCGTCTGGCCGCGAAATTCCCCGTTGACGGTGACGCTGGCTCCCGACGGGATACTGGTGAGGCGCAAAAGGCCGTCGGCGGCATGGAGGTCCACCGGCGCCAGCCGCTGGTCCACACCGGCAGTCACGGCTACCGGTACTGCCTCTGTTTTGTACTGCCACAGCGAAAGCTCCACTATCCGGTCGCCCTGTATCAGTTCCGCGGTCAGCGGTGTTTTCCCCAGCACCTGCCCCTCCACTGTGACGGTGGCACCGGCAGGGTTGCTGCTGATTTGTACCTTGGCCCAGGCCGGGCGCAGCTTCGCCTCGATTCGCTGAGTATTGTCCAGGCCCTCCACTTCGATTTCGCGCGTAAACGGCAGATAGCGGTCGGTGAGCACGGTGATGCGTTTGTGCCCGGCGGCGATGTTTCGGGCCAGCCCCTCCTCGCTGGGTATCTCCTCGCCGTCGATTAGTATCCGCACCGCTACGGGCGGGTCGGTGACGACCTGCAGGTGGCCTGGCAGGCGCTCCAGGGTGACTGCGTGGCGGCTGTGTCCTTCACCGGTTACCTCCAGCTCGCCGCTCTTGGGGAGATAACCGCTGGCACTCACTGTGTAACGGTAGTGGCCGGGCAGCACCAGGTGGCCGTCGCCCAGGGGCAGCGCCAGTCCGCTGATTCGCACATTGGCATCCGCCGGCTGGGTTTCGATAATGAGTGAGCGTGCGAGTAGCAGATAGACCAGCATCAGAATGCCGAGCAGCAGTGCTCCGGTAACCGCCAATAGGCGTGGCGACAGCAGAAGTCTTCTGCCACCGGCCTCTTCATGCAGCGGAGAGAAGTCAGCGGGCTGGATGACTACCGAATGCTTCTCTGGGCGCTCGTCACTGCGAGCGGGTACCGCTTCCTTCGCTGTCATTTATGGATTCCTGTTACTGCCTGCTTATCGGCTTGTCGCTATTGTGTGACAATCCTGTCATCCTGGGTGCAGCCTGGGTTTCAGCGAGGCCCTTCAAGTGCCTTGTTCCGTGTCCTACAGCTTAGCCCGCAACCGGTCCGGCCATGCCTTTCGGTCAGGCGGTTGGCGTATAAATTACTTTATTGCAGATACTGGCGCCGCGTTCCAGTCCAGCATTCCCCGGCAAAAAAGTACAAGGAATTGGATGGGAAAATACCCTTGATGGTTCTGCCGGTCAGCTGTTATTGGCGCTGATTATTTTTTCTGCGCACTGTATGACCACCACGGGCGTCTCCGCACCGGGTTCCACGGTAAATTCGCGCCGCACGTCCCGGTAGCCGGCGCGTGTGCCCACTGCGGTATAGCGACCTGGTTTCAGCGCAATCTCCCGCTCGAGAAAGTTGCCCAGTTGCCCTACGTGGTAAATGGTCACCTGTGTGCTGCTGTCGGATCTGAGCCTCACCGATACCGGAACCAGGGACTTGGCCAGAGCAGTGGTGAGGGCGTTGATCTGGCCCTGCAACCGCGGCGTGTCGCTGTGGATCTGGCGCGCGTCCGCGAGGACTTTGCGGGCGTACTGGTTGCGTTTGCTGGCACCTAGGGAGAGGGGGTCGTCCAGCAATTCCTGCAGCTGGTCGTCGAGCTTTGCACGGGCATCGGCCTGCGCCTTGCCGGTGATAGCCGCGACAAGGCTGGCATCCATTTTAATCAACTCCGCATAGTGCACGACGGCCTGGTGCCACTGTTCACTCTGTTCCGCCTGATGCGCGCTGGAAAACAGCCGCTCGATCTGCTGCTGTTCCAGGCCGTTGTCGGCCTGCTGCAATCCGGCGGCCGGGTCCGGGGATTGAGGTTTGAGGGACTGGGCGCTCAGGAAAGCGGTTTTTGCGCGGGCGAAATCCCCGGCGGCGATGGCGGCATAGCCCGTCGACATCGCCTGGGTGTAGTTTCGTTCGCCGATAGCGGCTGTCACCTGGGGCAAAAGCTCCCTGGCCGGGCGGGTCTCGGGATCCAGGCGCAGCGCTTCACGCAGTGCTTCCTGCGCTTCGTCCAGCTCACCGGCTGCAAAGGCGTCCCGGCCGCGGGTGAACTGCTGCCATACCTGCGGCAGTTTGGCCGCGCGGTCGAGACCCTGCAGGCCCCGGGGGTGGCCCTCGGAAATCGTCAACACCAGTTCAAAGGCGGCCTGTGCGGTTTTGGCGTCGCCGCGCTCCAGCGCTGCCTGGCCGTCGGCCAAATGCTGTTCGATACGGGCGGGAATACTGTCGCGCAATTGTTGCAGTGCCGCGAGAGACGCCGAATATTTATCCAGGGCACGCTTGAATTGGCGCTTTTGGTAGATACCGTCCGCCTCTTTGGCGAAGTCCAGTGCCGTCTGAAATTCGTCGTTCGCCCATTGATCCACTTTGCGCTCTTCCAGCTCTTCCTGCTGTATCAGGATATCTGTCAGTATCTCCTGTACCCTGCGACGCTGCTGCGCGATCTCTGCGTCGCTGTAGGGGGAATTCCGGATCGCTGGTGTCGCCTGCCGGACCTGGTCAGTCGCGGTTTGGGTAATCGCCGGGTTAGTGGTGGTGGGCTTGCCCACCATTTGCGGCAGCACGAAAAAGACGGCAAAGATGCCGGCCACCAGCAGTGCGCCCGGCACAATGATCTTCAGTCGCGGAGGGATTCTGGGCTGACGCTTGGGGGTGGCGTCGGTCTCCCGGCTGGTGTCGTCACTTTGCCCGCCCCCGAAGCTGAATTCCGCCGGGCGGATCAGGTTGTCGTCTTGCGAGGATGAATTGCGGTGTTGCATACCGGGTCCGCCGGGCTGTGGTTATTTTAGGGGCGCAGGAAAACGCCTGCCGATCAGGATACCCACGCAGGTACATGGGCGTTCACTGGATCAGATTTGGGTTCCCAGTGCCCCTGTTTCCGCCTGATAAATTTCTCTCAGTAATTCGCGCCACTGGCGATACTGGTTTTCCACTGTGCCGGTCAGGGTTACCGTGCGGTCCTCCAACTCGACAATTTGCGGTTCCACCTCTGCCTGCATGGAGTCGCCCAGCTCCAATAGCGCTTCCATATGCATTTTGGCTTCACTGCGGCGGTCAAAGCCACTCTTGATCAGGTAGCCGCCACCGGCGATCCCCACCTGACCCGCCGCTCGCGCACTGCCGGCACCAGAGCCCGCCGCCGCGATACCACCGATGATGGCTGCGGCACCCAGGATGGTGTGATTACGCGCCTTGCGTTTCAATTCGCGCATCTGCTTGACTTCCTCGTAGCTGAGCGCGCGCCACTCCTGGTAGGGTTTTTCCATCGATTTGACGAAAGTGCCGTAGTAGCCCTGCAAGGTATCGACAAACAGGTAGTCGCGCTCCCGGATGCGCCGTACGCGGTTCAGCATCGGGTCATTCTCCGCCGGTAGGGCGGTGAGGTGATAGATGCCATCCTTACTTCTGCTCAGATAGCGATCGAAGGCGTGGGGAGAAAAACTGCGTGCAAACTTTATTTCGGAAATGGTGCGCAATTCCGCGATCTGCCGGTTGGAGAGCTTGCGCCGATACGCAAGCATATCGTTGGCGACATTGTTATAGATGCCCTGAAACGCATCCCCCTTGGTGGGGTGTTTGCGATCGTAGGCGTAGTGGGATGCGTGCTCGGAATAGCGCTTGCTAAACCAGCGCTGTCCACGGGAATCGGTAACAGTGATATCCAGGGTCAGTGTTTCGCCATCGGATTGCACAATCACACCGGTTACGGTGACGTCTATATTGGTGCGTATACTGGGAATAACCCGCACCGCTCCCCAGCCCTGGCTGGACTGCAGGGCCTCCGATAGTTTGACCGCCACGTAGCGGGATTCCGCCTGGCGCAGCTCCGGAAACACCAGCGTATCCTCCCCGGCTTCCACCCGGTCCAGGCCTGGGTTGAATTGCACCACCCCCACGTCCAGAAGGCGGTTTTCGGCAATTGTCGCGTCTTCGACAGTCAGTGGGGTAAAGGCGGTGGTACGCACCTCGGTGGTGGTGCAGGCAGTTACCGCGAACAGTGCCAGGATGGGCAGCGCGCGCACCATGGCAGTATGGAATAAACCGGAAATAGAAAAGTCCATGTCAATTTCCCCTGCGGTTACCGCTTGGCGTTTTTGTATTTGCGATACTCTTCCCACAGTTTTTCCCGCAGCTCCGGATCCGTTTCTCGGGTGGCCGCTTCGCGGATTTGCCGTGCCACCACGTCATCGTCGTTGCCGTCGGGAATATCCGCGGGTACCACCGGTGTGGTTCCCTTGTGGTCGAATTCGCCGATACGCCCCGCGGTCGGTGCGCCAGGGCCCGTAACCTGCCCGCTGGAGTTGTTTTGCTCGGCGCCACCGCCCTCCGGGCCACCGCCCGGGGGCTGCGGTATCTCCGCTTCAGCGGATTCGATCAGATCCTCCAGCGATTCGCCCAGGGGAGGTTCGTCCATGGATTCTTCATCATCCTGTGTATCCGCCGAGGGACGATTGCGGACATAATCCCGCTCGCGGAGGATCATGCCGTCGTAGCTGACCATGGTGGCGTCGAACTCACCTTCCAGCTCCGCCACACGTTCTGCGGAGCTCGCCGGGGCTTCATTGGGAGCGGAGCCGGACGCTGCCGGGCCGCCGGCGCTGGCCTGGGCTGCGCTCCTCGACGACGAACTGCCGCCACTTGCGGACGATGGGTTGCCGGAGGGCGCGGCATCGCTGGCTGCACTGCTGCTGGAGGAACTGGAGGATTCCTCTTCAGAAAAATCAATTTCGTCCGGCGGCTGTCCCTCCGCGCTGGTGGACGGGTCCGGCGGCATATTCCGCTGCTCTGGCGGCGTGTCCGCGTCGCTGTATGTCGGGGTGGCGCCACCCGGTTCACGCCCTCTTGGGTCCGGCGAGCCGTCGCGCGCCGATTCCCGGCGGCGGGCAGAATCTTCTCCGCCGTCGGAGCCACCGCTGGTCTGTCGACCCGGGTTCCTGCCGGATTCAATGGTCGGCATGGGGTTGCCCGCAGCGCCGGGCGGGCGCGGAGTACTGCCGGGAGACGTCCCTGCTGTCTGTGGCTGGCTGCCGCTGGGCGAGGGGGATGGACTGCTGGGCGAACTGGATTGCGATGACGATGAACTGGAGGAGGATGACTGGGATGGCTGTGCCGGCGGCTGCTGCTGAGTCTGCTGGGTATTACAGCCAGAGATAATGGCGCCAACCACCACTGCAGAGGC
This sequence comes from Microbulbifer sp. TYP-18, assembly GCF_040932045.1. Taxonomy (NCBI): domain Bacteria; kingdom Pseudomonadati; phylum Pseudomonadota; class Gammaproteobacteria; order Cellvibrionales; family Microbulbiferaceae; genus Microbulbifer; species Microbulbifer sp. TYP-18. The sequence goes on along the minus strand of NZ_JBFRBC010000006.1, from coordinate 77,818 downwards.
CAGGGCGGGCCAGCGGGATTGTTTGCGGCCGGGTCGCTGCGCCGCTTTCCATATCGTCATTTTATGTCTCCTGAGGTGCCGGGCAAATGCCGCCGTTCCGGTACTGTCTGGACGGTGATCGCCGCTTGGGTTGCCGGGTTTCGGTGCCGCGCCAGTGAGCGGATCAATCGAAAACAAATCGCTGCACTATACCTTTGGTGTCCACCGGCTCACCCTGTTCAAATCTGGGACGAAATTTGGCGCGTTTTAGCGCGTTGCGAACCCGCGAGCGGATACTGACCCGGTCCGACGGCCGCGCGTGCAGAATTTTGATATTGCGCGCCTTGCCGAACGCCGTCACATCATAGGACACAGTGACATAGGATTCCGACAGTAGCCGCCGATCCTCGTCCAGCATCGGCAGTGAAGGCAGTGCGGTGGGGCGCCCGAAAATTTCCTCTATCTCCTGGTTGCTGGCGCCATTGTCCCACAGTGCCTGGTAGGCTTCGCCATAGGTTTTCTTGGCGGAATGCCACTTGTTGAACATCATATACCAATCGCCCAGTTCCACTTTCGCTTTTGCGGACGCCGCCGGGGGCGACTGCGGGTTTTTCTGATACACGTCCACGATGCGGGCTATGGCTTTTTTCCCGCTGGCAAAGCTGTTGAAGCGATAGTGGTCCAGTTGGGAGCGAAGCTGGGGCTGTGGTTCGGAGGCGCCGGAAAAGCTGGTTTTGATCACCACTGGTTCCTGCGGTTCCCCGTCGTAGGTGGAGAGATAGTAGTTCGTCACCTTAAGGCCGCGCAGGGCATCCACCAGGCGTAAATCGTTGGCGCCGAAATTATTGGTGATGATGTCCACCGCCAGCGAGTAGAGGTTTGTGGCACTGATCAGGTGCTCTGACATGGTGCCGCCTTTTTCCTCTACGTAAGCCTGCAGGTGCCAGCGGCTCAGGTTGTCGATCACCGGCAGCATGCGGGGATCATTCTCGCCGTAGTTTCTTACATAGAGCCAGTAGAGGTATTGATGGTTGTCGTTGGCATCCTCCCATTGATCCAGCGCTATCTGGCTTTCGATCATGCGCTCTATCATTGCCACCTGATTGAGGGAATAGAGACCCCCGTTAACACGATTGATCAGCATGGCGCGGCGGAATTCCCTGATCGCCTCCTGGTGTGCCCCGGACCTCTGCAGCGCGGTGCCAAGGCCGAGCAGCTCTTCGTCCATGCCTGCACCATAGGCGCCGTATTCCGCCTCTATCTGTTCGATGCGCTCGCGGTACCTGTCTATATCCCCGGAGGGGCGCAACTGTCTTTTGACGGTTTGCAGCGGGGTTGAGGCCGCCTCGATATAGGCGGGAGGCGGCGCATAGGCGTCTGCATCTTCCCGCGACCCAGCCTCCGCGCAGACGCGGCCACACAGCAGAGCTGTGGCTGTAAACATCAAGCCGATAGCAAATTTGTTGCTGGTATCTGTCTGTGTCACGGTCGAACCACTTCTGTTCCATGTTGAACTTCACCCACTCTCCACCACAGTAGACGGCGAGTTTGGGCACGGCTATCCGCTCTGGCACTGGCGCCGCGCGGAGTTTCTCTCCCTGAAGTGTGGTCCTATATCCCTGACGGTGCCCGGAGTGATTTAGTTCCGGTCTCCAGAGTGGTCGGAGGTGTAAAACTGCGCCGTTCTGGAGTTTGCGCTCCCGGCGCCTGTTATCCGGCGCCTGGGATACGTACAAATTTGAGTATAGCCAACGGCAGATGGCCTTCTGCCGGACAGTTTGGAATGGCTCGCCTATTGTTTTTATCTACGGAGGGTAACATCACTTCGGTTTGATCGTCCGAATATAAAGCCGTGCATGGATCACAAAAATAGGATAAAAAATACGTCAACAGGCAACTGCATTGAGTGGTGGCCACCTGTGGATCCGAATATCCCCCCCCGGTTTCGGCTTCCTCAGTGCCCCTGGGGTAGTCGCCGGCACACCTGTTCCCGACGACCTGCGAGCGTGATGGCCTTATGGAGCAATTCGGTTATTTTTGGTGTTTCTGTCCTAGCAGCATCGGTTTAACAGGGTTGTGCTGTGCGCACTAGTACAGATGCTTGGGCGGCGCATTTGGATTGCTTGCCGTGAGAGGCGATAATCGGCGCGTCAGATTTACAGGAGAGTCCCGGTGAGTGTAACAATTGATCCCGCCGTTGCAGCTTGTTTGCGCGGCTTCGAGCCACCGGAGAGGCTGGGTTTTGGCTCTGTAATGGCGCCGGTCATGTTTCGCGCAACCTGCCAGGACGGGGTGTGGAGTAGTGGTGAACTGCGTCCCTATGCCCCCCTGGCTCTGGACCCGGCGGCAAAAGTATTGCATTACGCGCAATCCTGTTTTGAGGGATTGAAAGCCTATCGGGTCCGGGGGAATGAGGTGTGCCTGTTTCGACCCGAGCGCAACGCCGACCGGCTGGCGCACTCGGCGGAGCGCCTGTGCATGCCGGCGGTACCTGTGTCGCTGTTTATGGAGGGTGTTAGGACAGTCGCCGCCTACTGTGCCAACCTGATTCCCGCCAGCAGCGGTGAGTCCCTCTACCTGCGGCCAATACTGCTTGGCACACAGCCGGACCTATCCGTATCGGCCAGCAATGCGTTTGAATTCCTGGTGATCGCCAGTCCTTCGGAGGCCTACCATACTGGAAACATGCGCCTGTGGGTTGAGCGACAGGATGCCCGTGCCGCCCCTGGCGGCACCGGTGACGCCAAAGTGGGAGGCAACTATGCGGCCTCATTGCGGAGTACTGCGCAGTTGAAGCAACGCGGCTTCGACCAGTCCCTGTGGCTGAACCCGGCCGACCACCGCTCCATTGATGAGCTTTCCGGGATGAACTTTTTTGCGGTAATGGAGGGAGAACTGCACACCCCGGCGCTGAATGGCTCCATCCTCCCCGGGGTGACCCGGGACTCACTGATCGCCATCGCACGCCATCATGGACTGGTGGTACACGAGCGTGCGATGGATATCGACGATGTGTTGGCGCTGGTGCAGTCGGGCACCTGTAGCGAAGCCTTTGCCTGCGGCACGGCAGCCATCGTCAGCCCTATCAGTGTGCTGGGGGATGGCGAGGCCAGCTACCAGTTGCACCAGGTACCCGGCCCAGTGTCCGAAATGCTGCGTGGTGCCCTGCTGGATATCCAGGAGGGGCGGGCCGAAGACCGGTTTGGCTGGATGCAAAGGGTTGAAGCGGTGTCTTTAGACGACTGATAGCTGTAGAGCGCGCCACTTTTGTTTCTAAGCGGTCTTTCCTGTATTTCACTTGATTTCGCGCTGGTTCCCCAGCGCGATATTCGCTAACCCGTATCCCTTAGTGCTTTCCCCAAACGCTGCTGTATTATTTGCTGCAGCGATACTGCCGGACTCTATTACCGGGTCAATTTGTAGCAATCTTTAATACCCAAGTGTTTCCTGCAGAAACGCTTGGGGAAAGTTCACCGCCAGCCGCCCTTCAGTCGTTGACTTGAACGACCGAAGTGCTACAACTGGAGCGGCAAGATAAGAAAGGCTGGAACTTTGGGAATGACCTGTTTGCGGTATTCTCACTTTGATAGGCAGTATCCAGATCAAATTGAGTCTCAGGGTCTCGCCCCGAAATTCCGTGCAAAGAGCGAGGAAAGACGGGATGTTGAGCCATATGTACGGATTGCTGATACAGCCGCGTAGGCAGTGGCAGCAAATAGGAAACCTGTCGGAAAAAAATCTCCGTCGGCAAATTACCTATGTCATAGTGTTGGCGCTGTTGCCGGCGCTGGCCTGGTATTTTGGCACCACCAGGGTGGGCTGGAGTGTCGGTGGCGGAGAGCCGGTGCGTATCACCCGTGAGAGCGCCCTGTCGCTGGTAGCCGTGTTCTATTGCACAATGGTGCTGGCCGTGGTTGCCATTGGTTACTTCATCCACTGGATGGGTAAGACCTATGGCGCTGAAACTTATCCAATGAAGGGTATAGTGATCGCCGGCTTTACCGCCACGCCAATTTTCCTTGCCGGCGCCGCCGGTTTTTATCCGCTGCTGTGGCTGGATATTCTGCTCGCTACCGGGGCGGCGGCCTATGCGGTTTACCTGCTGTATCTGGGGATACCCATAGTGATGGGGGTATCGGAAGAGCGCGGTTTTCTGTTCGCCAGCGCCATAGTTACCGTATCACTGGTAATGGCAGTGCTGGTCATGGTGGGAACTGTGTTGTTCTGGAGTTTCGTGTCTGCACCGGTATTCCACTGACCTCGACCCCATACCCGGCTTCAGGCATTAGGGCCAGCTCAGTGAGTGTGAGCCGGCCCTAGTCAGTCGATATATCCTGCGCCAACCGGCTGCTGACTTCTGTTCCAGCCCCGCCCGGGTTGTAGCGCAGCAGGAGTTGGTAACCGTTGGCCAGCTGCCGTTGTTCCGATGTGGCACTGCCGCGTTCCAGTTCAATTTCCACCAGGGATCTCGCCACCTGCACCGGCTCCATATCGGTACAGTGGATGCTCATTGCCTCTATATTGGCATCGGCACTGACGACGGCATACTCGACAATCTGCAGGAGCAGGCGCTGGCCCTCAGCGCGCAGGACATAGCCGGGCCCCTCTGCGAGTTTCAGGTGATATTTTGTCGCTCCCCAGGGGCCGTCACAACGGATGGCCTGGTATTCCCTGGAGGCCTCTTCGCCCGCGATCACTCCGGAGCTGAAAGCATCGAAGTCACTGTCGAGCCCCTGGCGCGCAGTGAGCCTGTCACCGGATGGAGTGACTATCTGCAGTTCCAGCAGATCGTCAGCCGATGCTGCCGTGCTGCAGCAGGCGCTAAGCAGGAAAAGAAAGGCTCGGGCATTCATGGTGATCTTTGGTTTCCAGGCTGACGGTTGTAGAAAATCCCGACTCAGTCCGCCGGGAAACTGGGCGTTTAAGCAGAGACTCCACAGACACTAACCCGGGGTGGGCCTCGCGGCAAGAATCAGTTCCACCGGCGCGCTTGCCCACCGCGGAACGATTGGATAAGCTCTTTGGGCGACTGGCGTCTCCAGCAATATCTGCAATCTAATTGGTACAGGCGTACCGTTTAAGTCAATGAGTGGCAGAATCCGAGTGCGTCGGGCGGAAAAACTCGAATAACAAGGAATACACCATGAAGATCGCAGCATACGTGGGTGTGTCACTGGCCGTGCTGATAGCCGCCGGCTGTGCCCCGGAATCTGACCCCGATGGCGAACAACCACAGTCCCAGTCGGCCTCCGCCGACTTCCAGAAGCAGCTGCTCAAACAGCTCATCTCCGCCCGCCCCGGTCAAGTGATCGAGCTGCCGGCAGGGAAATTCCAACTGAACCGCAGTCTGTCGCTGAACGTCGACGGGGTCACCATTCGCGGTGCCGGTATGGACGAAACCGTGCTCTCTTTCAAAGACCAGATTCAGGGAGCCGAGGGTTTGCTGGTTAATGCCAGCGATTTCACCATTGAGGACCTCGCCATTGAAGATACCATCGGCGACGCGCTAAAGGTGAATGAAGGCAAGAACATCATTATCCGTAATATCCGGGTCGAATGGACCAACGGACCTGCCACCGAAAATGGTGCCTATGGCATTTACCCGGTGCAAACGGAAAATACCCTGGTGGAGGGAACTGTGGCTATCGGAGCCTCTGATGCGGGTATCTATGTGGGGCAGTCGCGCAATGTCATAGTGCGCAATAACCGCGCTGAATATAATGTGGCGGGCATAGAGATCGAAAATACCATCGGCGCGGATGTATATAACAATATTGCTACCAATAACACCGGCGGTATCCTGGTGTTCAATATGCCCAACCTGCCGCAACCAGGCCATAGCACCCGTGTTTACGACAACAAAGTCTTCGCAAACAACGTGGACAATTTTGGCCATGAGGGCACTCCCGTAGCGGCGGTACCTGCCGGCTCCGGTATAGTGATCAACTCCAATGACAATGTGGAAATTTTCAATAACGAAATCGCCGATAACGATACCGCCAATGTCATTGTCAGCAGCTATTACACCGCGGGCTATTACTCTGATAAATCCACGCAGAAGGATTTTGATCCTTACCCCGAAGGTATTTATATCTATGACAACCAGTTCAAGGGCGGTGGCAGTTCCCCGGATCACCTGGAATTGAAAGCACTCAAGCTGGCCAAGTTCGGTTTCAATGGCAGCTTGCCCGATATTCTGTGGGATGGTGTCGTGGATCAGGCGAAGCTGGTGGAGGGCGAGTTGCCGACGGCGCTAAAACTCTGCATAGACAACGGCGATGCGGGTATTGTTAACGTGGATGCCGCCAATGATTTTAAAAATATCTCCACAGAACTGGCACCACACCAGTGTACCCTGGCGAAGTTACCGCGTATCGAACTGGAGTTTGATAAGCCCGCGGATCAAGAGGTGGACGTCGTCCAGGTAGAGGCCGCAGATGCGTAGTTTTTCCCTCGGTTGGGCGTTGGCGCCGCTGTTCGCTATCGCGCTCGGTGGCTGCGATGCGCCGCGCCAGCAGGTCACCATTCACGCTCGCGAGGCGGTGCCGGATCATCTCAGTGACTGGCACCTGGTTGAAGCTTCCGGTGGTGAACTGCGACTCGCCGACGGTGTGGTTCCTTACGATCTGAACACGGCGCTATTCACGGATTATGCGCACAAGCTGCGCACCCTGTGGATGCCGGAGGGCACTGCGGCACAGTACGGTGATGAGCGATTCGATTATCCAGTGGGCACCATCATTACCAAGACCTTTTACTATCCGCGCAATAGCGGCGATGCGGTACTGCGCACGGAGGATCACAGCGGCGATTATGTGCAGGGCAAAACCGGTGAAACACTGGATTTGGGCCGGGTGCGGTTGATGGAGACCCGACTGCTGATCAAGCGGGTCGATGGTTGGCAGGCATTGCCCTATGTTTGGAATGCTGCGCAAACCGATGCGGTGTTGGAGATCGCCGGTGATACTGCGCCGCTGATGCTGGTCGGCGTCAATGGGGAAACTCAGAGCTTCACCTATGTGGTACCCGATGCTAACCAGTGTGCCGGTTGTCACGCGGACAATCATACTGAAAAAGCCGTTATGCCACTGGGGCCGAGGGCAAGGCACCTGAACAAGGACTACAGCTATGCCAACGGGGTTCAGAACCAACTACTGCATTGGCAGCAGATCGGCTATCTCAGTGGCCTGCCGGGGGCGGAAGTGATTCCTCGCAATGCGGATTTTGCAGATACGAGCTTGCCGCTGGAAGCACGCGCGCGCTCCTACCTGGACATCAACTGCGGCCACTGCCACAACCCTTCCGGCGCAGCGGATACTTCAGGTCTGATGTTGCATCATGCCGAAGTCGACCGCCGACGTCTGGGCTTGTGTAAGCCACCGGTGGCCGCGGGAACCGGCAGCGGCAATCGCTTGTTTGCAATAGTGCCGGGACACCCGGAGGACTCCATCCTCAATTTTCGGGTCGAGTCCACCGATCCCGGGGCGATGATGCCGGAACTGGGACGAAGTCTCGCGCATGAGGAGGGTGCAGAACTGCTGCGCGAATGGATCGCTGCCATGTCGGGTAGTTGTTCCTAGCAGACTGTTGTCCCGAACCGGAATGTTTGACCCGCAAATCAAGCTTGTAGTGGTTTGATTAGCTGTGGAAGGTTTACGGATATGTGTAGCAAACCCAGGTTGAGACAGCCAGGGCAGCCTTTTCCAAAAATCTGCGAGGGCCAGCGGTCAAAAAATCAACTGCCCACTCGGAATCGCGGTCTGATTGAGCGGGGTGCAAGGGGCTCGGAAACTGCGAATTGAACGGTCAATAAGGGCTTGGCTTACGCAACAAGGCGTTACTCCTAAATACAGGTGGTTGAGCTGCTGCGCTCACCGACTCAGTCTGCGGCACGAATCATCCCAATAGTCACGCGGTATAAGTAGCGCCGTATTCCCAACCCCTGGTCGGAGCACTTTCCCGGTGACGGTATAAATGGCTTAAATACACTGTGACTCGACCGCCTCATCTTGGGAGCGGCCCAAGTTTCTATTGGGCGCAGGCGGCAGGGAGGGCCTTCCATTGGGAATCCGGCCCGGCTGATCGTCTCCTGCGTTGTTCGCCTATCTACTCTACCAGTGGTCTGATTTGACTGCTTTTTCATCAATCTATCAATCCAATATACGAGCCACCTGCTAGTTGATCCATTGATCAGTAGCCGTTAAAGCTTTTCCAAAATGTGATCAAGTTTATAGGCATTTCTGGCATTTTTTTAAAAAAAACAGATATAACAATAAGTTAACTGCATTTATGGGGGCTAACTACAAAGTTAATTTCATTGAAATCAAAGAAATTTTGAAAAAGGGATTGATATTCCGCCCAGACATGCGATGATAGATATTCATACCAATTGGTACGGTTTAAATGCTTGTTGTTATCAGTGGTGTGAAAATAGGTGTGTACCTTCACGCGAAAACGACTAAAAAATAATCGCATGGGAGAATAATAGTGATTCTAAATACAAAATATTCTGTTCTGTCGGCTTGTATTTCCATGGCGATTTTGGGTACCCCCATAACGGCCGCCCAATCTGGCAGTGAGCCGGGAAGTGATAGTCTTGAGGAAGTGACGGTTACCGGCATAAGGGGCAGTCTACAGAGCAGTGTAGATGCGAAGCGGAATAACAGTGCAATCGTCGATGCAATTACCGCGGAAGATATAGGCAAGTTTCCCGACAAAAACGTGGCTGATTCGCTGTCCCGTATCACCGGGGTGTCGGTAACAAGGGATTTCGGTGAGGGTGAGAGAATCGCCGTGCGGGGCACCGACCCCAGCCAGAACCGGGTGTTGTTGAACGGGGCCTCTGTCACCTCCGTGGACTGGTTCACACTGTATCGCGCCAGCCGCGCCTTCAACTACTCTATCCTGCCTTCCAGTGTGGTGTCCTCACTGGAGGTTTACAAGTCGCCCCAGGCGGATATTCAGGAGGGTTCGCTTGGCGGTACCGTTTACTTGAAAACCCGCCGTCCGCTGGAATTGAACGCCAATACCCTGTCTTTGAATGCCGAGGCACAGTACTCGGATATTTCCGGTGAAATCGATCCCCAATTTAGTGGCCTTTACTCCTGGAAGAACGAAGACGAAACCTTTGGGGCACTGATATCGCTGACTCGCCAGGATCGTAGCGTGACCCGCATCGGTCGCGAAACACTTGGCTATGATCGCGTACAAGTGCCGGGTGTAGCGGGCGACCCCGCCGATAGCAAAGTCTGGTTCCCCAAAACTGTAAATCACGCAATTTTCGTTCAGGATCGTCAGCGGGAAACGGCTCTGGCATCTCTGCAGTGGCGCCCTACCGCCCGTATCGAGACAACATTGAATGTCCTTGATACGTCTCTGGAAGCCAACAATCAAAACTATTCCTATCTCGCTACCTTTAACGATGGTGGCAACCGTATGTTCGATGCCAGCAGCGCTGTGGTCGAAGGCGGTGGCGTGGTGGCCGGTCAGGCGCTGCCCAGTGTAGGGGAAGACGGTTCCCTTGGCGCCGGCCCCGAAGCACACACCCAATGGTTTGGGCGCGATTCCTCCATGCAAACCCGGTCTTATGATTGGACTGCAGACTACTCTGGCGATAACTATGTATTGAGTGGCCGCCTCGGCCGCAGTACTTCCGACGGAGGTACGCCACGCCAGCGCTATATGTTGCTGCGCAACTATATGGACCGCGTGACCTTTGACCAAAATCTGAATTTAGGGCTTTACATCGAGGGTGACCGCCAGGAGTCGGAACAGGAACGTGGCCAGCGTCAGCTCGCCTGGTTTAATGAAATAGGCACCGAGTACAGCGACGAGGAAAATTATGGTGGCTTTGACTTCGAGTTGATGCTCGATGGCGACATCTTCCAGAGTGTCAAAACCGGTGTTTTTCTGCGCGATCATACCAAGGGTCAGAAACAGTACCTCACCTCTTTCCATTGGTGGCGCGATGATCAGCGCAACCCAGATGGTTCAATCAAAGCGGGTGAAGAGCGCTGGTTTACGCAGTGGAATGGTGAGCAGACTACCCTTGACAAGCTGGCCGGTAGCGAATCTATTGATGGCTACCCACTGTTTGATCTCGGTGAAGCCTACAGACGGTTCGACCCCACTGGGGCCTTTAGCGGTGCGCGCGTGCCGGTACTGGCGTCCACTTGGGAAATCGAAGAGGACATTACCGCAGCCTATGTAATGGCGGAATTTGACCTTGACGCGCGCATATCTGGCGATATGGGCGTTCGGGTTGTCTACACTGATTTGACCTCGAGTGGCTATACGTGGCAGAACGGTGATGACGTATTTGTCGCGGGCCAGCTAGTTGGCGGCTACGACGGAACCCTGGGGAATGCCGGTGTCGATTACAATCTGCGCTGGGATTCCATTGGCCACGATTACTGGAATATCCTCCCGAATCTGAACCTGACCTTCGAATTAAATGACGAAATGAAGCTGCGCTTCTCCGCCAGCCGTACCATGGCTCGTCAGACGTTCAATGACATCGCCTATCAGGAAACCTATTCCACTCTGACCCGGGCCGGTACTCGCGGCAATCCGCAACTGGATCCGACGGTGGCAAATCAATACGACTTTGCCTATGAGTGGTATTTTGGTGAGGGATCTTATCTGTCCGCCACCTATTTTTTCAAGGACATCAGTAACAACCCCACTGCGGTCAAGACGACTGAGCAGCGCTTCGATCCGCTGCTTAACGATACTATTGATATTGAATTTACCCAACTGGATAACGGTGTGGGTGCGGAAGTTCAGGGGGTCGAACTCAGCTACCAACAGATGTTTGGCAATTTCGGTTTGGTGACCAACTATACCTATACCGATGCGCAAAGCTCGGAAAAGCGGGACCCACTCAACAAGCCCGGTTCCGGTGTGGTGTTGGGTAATTCCGAGCATATGTTCAACATCTCGCCCTTCTATGAAAACGATAGTTTCAGCGCACGGTTGTCCTATAATTTCCGCTCCTCTTACCTCGACAATGTCCACTTCTTCGGCAACGAGTACTGGACTGACGATTACGGGCAGCTGGACTTCTCTGCGAACTATGCGCTGAACGACCGGCTTAGTTTCAATCTGGAGGGAGTCAACCTGACCGGAGAGAAGATTCGCCAGTATCATATTGAAGAGGCACAGTTGGCATCTCTTTACGAAAACGATACACGTTTCGTGTTTGGTGTGACCTATCAGTTAGACTGATTTTACCTTGTAGAGGCTCATTGCGCGGCCTCCTTTTTCTTGCGGGGGCACTAGCCCCCATTTTTATTTTCCAGCGGAAATTGGATTTTTTGCAATACAGCTAAAAAGCTTGGGGATCGGTCTGTGAATAACCTGAGTGCCAGGTAAATTGACACAATATTTAAAGTTGGAAAACGATTTACTTGTGGTGCGGGTAGCTCCCCGCGGCGCCGAGTTGCGCAATATAAAAGACAAGTTCTCCGAGAGGGAAATTCTCTGGAGTGGCGACCCCAAAGTCTGGTCCGGGGTTGCCCCCATTCTATTTCCGGTAGTGGGCAGGTTGCGCACCGGAGGATTTCGCCATCGGGGAAGGTTTTATCCTATGCCCATTCATGGGTTTGCTGCCGGCAAAAAGTTTTCCCTGGTGCGACACAATCGGGTGGAGCTTATCCTCGAGTTGCATGACTGCGCACAAACACGTGCCGTATATCCCTTTGCCTTTTGTCTGCAGGTTACCTTCTCATTGGAAGCTCAAGTGCTCAGTGTTGCTTATCAGGTAAAAAACACTGGCTCCGATACCATGTATTTTTCTATTGGTTCACATCCCGCCTTCGCTCTGCCGGGTGCCACTATGGAGAAATCTGAGGCCGAAGTGCTGTTCGACCGGCTCGAGCGCCCTTATTGCCACCGGATTCGCAACGGCTTGCTGAGTGAGGCCGGGCCTGTGGACCTGGATGGCCAGTGTCTGCGGCTGCACTCGGGCACATTTGAGAACGATGCGATCATTTTTTCTCAAGTGCGGTCCTCTTATATTCAGATACTCAGTGGTGGAAAGCAGTTGGTGGTTATGAATACCGGTGGTCTGCCATATTTGGGCCTATGGGCGAAGCCCAATGCACCCTTTATCTGTGTTGAGCCCTGGCTGACACCCGACGACACAAATGTGGCACCGGAAAATCTGGCGCAAAAACCAGGCTTTCAGGCCTTGGCTTCAAGGGAGATTTTTCGATGTGGCTACCAGATTTTTTGCTAACCGGCGATAAAAGTAGTTTGACTGGTTACTAAAAGTAGTAGTGGCTGCTCTTGCATGTTCTCTAGGGTCAACAGTCAGGTAATCACCGATGTGGAGCGGTTGTCGTTGTCCACACTGTTTCCCATGGCATCGGCAAACCATTGCGCCACCACTTCGGTGCGGGTGATGGCTGTACCTACGGTTACCGCCCAGGCACCTAGGCGTTTGGCCTGGGCGCATTGCGCCGGCGTATTGAAGCGCCCCTCTGCCATCACTCGTGGAAACTTTGCAGCCATGGCCTGTAACAACTCAAAGTCCGGCCCTCGGGGAATGGGTCCCCCGGTATAGCCGGAGAGGGTAGTGCCAACAATGGCGGCGCCAGCCGCAAAGGCCTGCTCCGCTTCGTGCATACGGCTACAGTCAGCCATGGCGACCTTGCCCAGTTGGTTGATTAGACTGATAAGGATGGCGACCGGCTCCGGTCTTACCCGTTCAGTGGCATCCACGGCGATAACATCTGCACCAGCCTGTGCCAGCGCACGCACATCCTCGGAAAGGGCGGTGATGCGCACCGGGCTGTCGTTCAGGTTCCGTTTGACGATACCGATCAACAATGTGCCCGGCAGTGCCACCCGGACTTTGGCGAGGCGTGAGATCCCCTCGATTCGAAGTCCATCTGCACCGCCGGCAACCGCAGCTTTGGCGAATCGCAGGACTATGTCATCACAGTCCATGGGGCCGCGATCTACGGGTTGGCAGGATACGATCAGCCCCGTTTTGAGCTTTGCATCAATGGCGGCAATCGGGGCATTTGCTGCACGATTCATCATTCGTATACCGTGGCCAGGCTTGTGCCATTGCGTTGGACCAGCACGTTGAATCGATAACGATCAGCGCGGTACAGACTTTTGGCCAGTTCAATAATACGGCCCTGCTCATCATAGACAGTGCGTTCCGCTAACAGGGCGGGGCTGAAGGTGGGAATTTGCAACAGGTCTGCCTCTTCCTCATTCACTACTGTGGCGCTGATTTGCTGTTTGGCCTGGTCCACCACAATTTCATATTGGCGGTGCAGGAGGTCGTACAACGAACTGGTATGGAGTTCTTCAATATCGAGGTCGGGAAAGATCGACTTGGGCAGGTATACGCGCTCGATAGCTACGGGACAACCATCCGCCAGTCGCAAGCGGCGTACCAGAAACAACTCGGCACCGGGAGCCAAATTGGTCTTGCTGGCGATCTTGACATCGGCTTTAACGACATCGTTGAACAGTAACCGGTTGGAGGGTTTCAGGCCCAGTTGCTGCATTTCTTCGCTAAATGACATCAACCTGAGCTGGTTTGCCAGGGGCTTGGCGAGCACGAAGATGCCGGCACCCTGCCGGATCTCAATACGTTGCAATTCCTCCAGGTACTTGAGCGCACGGCGCAAGGTGTCTCTGGACACCTCAGTGAGTTCCGCCAGTTCCCGCTCACCTGGCAGGCGCGCTCCCGGAGGCTGCTGATCGATCAGTTGAAGCAATTGCTGGTGCAGGCGCTGCTGCTTGCGTGTCATTGCCATGGGGGATCTTTTTCCGGCAGATAAACAACCAATACTTCCGTTTGGTGTGAAATTATTGTTGAGACTTTACAGATAGTATACCAAATGGTTTGATTTGGAAAGCATAGTTCGTTAAAGTCGTACCAACCTCAGTGAGAATTTAATAATGAGAGTCAGTCCTGCTGCAACTATGCGGGCGCTTCTGGTCACTCTTATGGTGGGAGTTTCCAGTAACGCGGCTGCTATCACTCAGATCCAGTTCTGGACTATGCAGTTGTCGCCTTTCTACGACGACTATGTACACGGCCTGATTAACGAATTTGAGCTTCGACACCCGGGTATCCGAGTCAAGTGGGTCGATGTACCCTGGAAGGAGATGGAGAAAAAAATGCTGGCCTCGGTCGCGGCTGGTACTGCTCCGGACGTGGTTAACCTCAATCCGCAGTTTTCCGCCAAGCTGGCTGAGTTTGGCGCTTTGGCAAATCCAGAGTGCTATCTGAGCAAAGGAGAGATTGCCAACTATCTACCCAATATCTGGAATGCCAACCGCTTTGAGGGCCGGGCTTTCGCCATTCCCTGGTACCTCTCTACCACAATCACCATTTACAACCGCGCCCTACTAGCTGGCGCTGGCGTGAGTGTACCAAGGAACTATGTCGAGCTGCTAGCCGTTGCGCGCCGTCTGCACGAAACTCTCGATAAATATGCCTATTTCCCGGCGATGGATGGCAGTGGGCCTCTGGAAGATATGATGGCGATGGGTATACCCCTGTTGGCGGCTGATGGCAGGGCAGTGGGCTTTGACAATGCACAGGGTGAAGCCTTCTTCCGTTTCTATCGCGATCTATACCAGCAGGGTTTGATTCCGAAAAATGTGCTGACCGAAGGGCACCAAAAGGCCGTTGACCTTTTTCAGTCGGGAGAAGTGGCGATGATCGTTACCGGGATGCAGTTTTTGCAAACAATTCGCACTAATGCCCCGCAATTGTACGCGAATATCGGTGTGGCCTCGGAGCCGAAGAGTGCTAGCAGCAAGAGCAACGTCGCGGCAATGAATTTGGCTGTGCCTAAGACGTCGGCACACAAGGCCCTTGCCTTTAAATTTGCGGAATTCGTTAGCAACCACGAGAATCAAATGGCGCTCGCGCGACAAATACCCATCTTGCCTTCCACTGCCGACAGCTATAGGGACTCGTTTTTTACGCTACCGGACAATCCCAGTTTGATAGATCGTGCACGCTACCTTTCGGCCCAGCAGGTTCTCAAGGGCGAAGTTCTGGTGCCACCACTGCCGCATTACAGCAAGCTAAGGACCAGTTTCGTATTCAACCTGCAATCTGCGATGGTTGGGCAACTATCCGTCGAAGAGGCGGTTAAACGTACTAGTGAGACATGGAGCCACTTTCTTCAAAGCGAGAGGCGCAACCATCGCGCGGGCGTTGACCGCTCCGATCAGGATTGTCGAAATGAATAGCGCCGGGTCTTTGTATATTGGAGCGGATCTGGGGGGAACCAAAATCCGAACCGCGGTATTCGATCGCGAGTTACGAATACAATATGTAGACCAGGTCTCCAGCGCGGCCAACGGAGGGCGTGATCGAGTGTTGGCCACGTTGGAGGCGGCGCTGGCACAGGCCTTTGATTGGGTAGCGAAAAATAAAGTGGCCGTATCGGTGGATGGAGTCGGCATCTCCACCGCCGGCATTGTCGATTCGCGCAACGGAGTCATTTTGGATGCAACGGATGCAATTTCCGGTTGGCGCGGTACTCCATTAGCTGCGTGGCTGCAGGGCAAATTCCGCACTTCGGTTGTGGTGGAAAATGATGTCAACTGCGCTTTGCAGGGTGAACTCAGTGTCGACTCTACTCTGAATAGTCAGCGTGTGGTAATGCTCACTTTAGGTACCGGCCTGGGTGGCGCTCTGGCTGACAGGGGTAGGATTATTAGTGGTGCGCACGCGGCGGCCGGCCACTTTGGACGTATGCCGGTGCCGAGCCCATGGGAGCCAGGAGCCATAGTGCCTTTGGAAAGCCTGGTATCCGGTTCGGGGCTGGCAAATATTACCAGTCACCTGAATAGAGCGCGTGAGTTCACCGATGGCCGCTCAGTACTCGAGGCGTCTGCAGCGGGCGAGACACATGCCCTAATGGGCCTGGACCGATTTTGCGATTTTCTGGTAATGGTGTTGGAGCAGCAGTATTGGGCTCTGGACCCCGACATCTTTTTGATCGGCGGCGGCTTGATTGAGGCACAGGACCAATGGTGGCCCCTTTTGAACGATAAATTATCACGTTGCCCGCTGCCTATCTCCGTTCAGCCTGCACGATTAAACAGCGATGCTGGTGTCCAAGGTGCCGCTGCATTGATCAGAGCGGCAATGGAACCCGCGGAGAATGTTTATGCAAATTGAAGGTCCCCGTCGTGAAACCGCGTTAGAGAGTAATCCTTCAGTGCTGGATACAGGTACCCCGGCAGTTGTAGATAGCGCACTGCTCCGTCGTTTGAATTTCAGCAAACGACAGGGCTCGGCAGGCGGATCAATTGCCAGTGACTTGGCGCCCTACCTGTTCCTATTGCCGGCCTGCTCCTTGATCGGCGCCTTTGTCTTGTATCCGATGTTGCATGCGCTTGCAGCCAGCCTCACGGATTACAATATGATAACTGACTCCCGGTTTGTGGGAATAAATAATTACAAAATGTTGTTACAGGACCCATTTTTCTGGAACAGCTTAAAAAATACTCTTTTATATTTATTGGTGGTTGTGCCTGTACTGGTCATAGCACCAATCTTCCTTGCGCTGCTGGTCAATAAATCCATCCCTGGGGTAAAGCTATTTAGAGCCATATTTTATCTTCCGGTAATTACCTCGCTTGTAGTTACCGGTTTGATTTGGAAGTGGGTTTATGAGGAGCAGGGTATTCTCAACTACTTTCTTCTCAGCAGCGGAATAACCGATGATCCAGTGGCGTTTCTTACCGAACCTGCAAACGCACTCTTTTCGGTGATGGCGGTTACCATCTGGACGGGGCTGGGTTATTACATGGTGATCTATCTCGCTGGACTCCAGTCTATACCCAAGCACTTGTACGAGGCGGCGGAAGTGGAGGGCGTGTCAAGTTGGCGGCAGACGCTGTTTATTACCATTCCGATGCTAAAACCCTCCATTGCTGTGGTTGCCGTAATGTCATCCATCGCGGCCATGAAGGTTTTTGAGGAGGTTTATGTTATGACCCAGGGTGGTCCTTTGGATGCGACTAAAACCCTGGTCTACT
The DNA here is from genome assembly GCF_040932045.1 of Microbulbifer sp. TYP-18. Lineage (NCBI taxonomy): Bacteria > Pseudomonadati > Pseudomonadota > Gammaproteobacteria > Cellvibrionales > Microbulbiferaceae > Microbulbifer > Microbulbifer sp. TYP-18. The sequence goes on along the minus strand of NZ_JBFRBC010000006.1, from coordinate 60,808 downwards.
TCATTTACCAAACAGCCTTTGAAGAATTCGAGATGGGGTATGCATCTGCTGCTGGAGTAGTGCTGTTCCTGCTGACGTTGATACTGTCGATGATTAATTTGTTTTTGCTGAGAAAAGACCGATGAATAGTTCTGCTATGGCCATGGCGGGACGCTATTTGGGGCTTCTCTGTGTTGCGCTGTTGACCATGGGGCCCTTTCTGTGGTTATTGTCCACTGCACTCAAATCGGGCGGTGAGAACATTTTTGCTTATCCTCCATCGCTGCTGCCCAAACAGCCGACACTACAAAATTTTGACCGTGTTCTGGAAACGCAGCCATTCCTTTTATACCTCAAGAACAGTGTGCTGGTGGCTGTGTTGTCAGTTGGTGCGAATCTAATTTTTGCCTCGCTGGCCGCCTATCCGCTGGCGAGAATGGAATTTCGTGGTAGAAATTTGATGTTCTTGATGCTGCTCAGTTCAATGATGATCCCATTCCAGCTGCTGATGATCCCAGTCTACAACATTGCCATTAACCTGGGATTGCAAAATTCGTACCTTGGTCTCGTGTTGCCACACGCCTGCACAGCATTTGGCGTGTTTCTAATGCGACAAGCTTTTCTGGGGATACCAAAGGCCCTGGAAGAATCGGCAATACTGGAGGGACTCAGTCGAATACAAATCTGGTGGTTTGTGTTGCTGCCACTGGTGAAACCCTCATTGGCAACCTTGGCAGTTTTCAGTTTTATCGCTGTTTGGGGAGATTTTTTGTGGCCATTGATCATTTTAGATGACCCGGCTTATTACACTCTGCCGCTGGGTGTGAACCGGCTGGCAAATACCTTTTCAATGGATTGGCGTCTGGTTGCTGCGGGAGCAGTTTTCTCAATTATACCGATACTTGTGGTGTTCTTGTTCAGTCAAAAATATTTTATCGAAGGCGCGATGCGCGGTGCGGTGAAAGGTTGAGGGGGTTGGCCATGACCAAAGATGTTGCTGTAGTGGTGCAAACCCACTGGGATCGGGAGTGGTATTACCCCCATCAGACCTTCCTGGCAAGGCTACTCCGGGTTATGAAACATGTAGTGGAACAACTGGACGCTGGTCAATTACAAGGCTTTTTATTTGACGGTCAGGTTTCGGCCATAGAGGATTTTTATCGGGCTGCAGAGCCGGTGCTTGCACAGCGGGTGTCCCAGTATGTGAAAGCAGGACATATTGTTATTGGCCCCTGGTACATTATGGCCGATGAGTTTCTAAGTTCCGGAGAGTCACTGGTCCGGAACCTGGAGTTGGGTATGGCACGTGCTGCCAAGCATGGTTACTGCCAGCGAATAGGATATTTGCCGGACACTTTTGGGCATATTGCGCAAATGCCGCAGATTTTGTGCGAATTCGGAATTGATGAAGCCGTAGTTTGGCGTGGCATTGATGCGAAACAGTCTGAAGTGGTATGGCAAGCCCCAAATGGCAGTAGTATTTTTACCGCGTTTTTGACCGAAGGTTATTACCAGCATCCATTCAACACGGCGGACTGGTGCGGTGCGCTGGATGCCTACCTGGAAAAAATAGTGAACTGTAGTGGTGGTGAATTACTTCTTACCCAGGGCGGTGACCATCTATTAACTGTAGAAGACCTGCAGAAAAAAATCGACCTATACAATGCAGAGCAGGACGAATACCGGCTGGTGCAGCGTAGTCTGGAGGACCATATCGGACGATTGCGGCGCAATGGCACACGGCTCGAATTGCCGGTAGTGAACGGCGAATTAAGGGATAATCAACTTACATTCGTGTTGCCAGATGTTCTCTCCACACGCCAATATTTAAAAGTTCAAAACCAGCTTGTGGAAGACCGGCTGACAGGCCAGATTGAGCCATTGTTGGCAATTAGCCAGCCCGAGCAGTACCCACGCCATTACCTGGAAAAAACCTGGCAGCTCCTGATTGAGCAACAGGCCCACGATTCTATTTGCGGTTGCAGTATTGATGAGGTGCACCGGGAAATGGAAGTGCGTTTCAGTCAGTTACATCAACGGTTGGACGCGCTGCAACACCAGGCGCAAATGGCGCTGGGGATGCGCAATGATTGTTTAAGTGCGCACCGGAACTGGGGTGCCCCCAGTCCGTTTGCCGACGACAGCCAATTCACCTTATTTAATCCTTCGCCAAAATCCCGCCAGGGTTGGCAATGCTTCGACCTCTTCTTGAGCGGGCGGGAGCGCACCAATATTACCCTGCGGACAGTGGCTGGAGAGTCGTTGCCCACGGTATTGCTGGGTACAGAAAAATGCAGTGAATTTCATTCTCCGGTGGACGATTTTCCGGAAAAAGTAGCAGGGTATCGCTATTTGGTGGCGATAAACTTCCGACTGTCGGGTTTGCAAATGGTGGCTTGTGAAGCCATAGAGCCGAATTGGGCTAAGCCTGCCGTAGCAGCGGCGGAATGGATAGAGAATAGTTACTACCAAATTTCCGTTAATGGAGATTGGCTCCAGCTGACAGATAAGCGAAGCGGGCGGTGCTATGAAGATATGCTGTCTCTGGTAAGTGAAATGGACGCTGGCGATACATACAATTTTTCGCCAGTGGGTGAGAAAGAGTATCGTGCGGAAATTGTCAGCGCTCGCGGCCGGTGCTTTGATTCTGAGAACTTGGGGGTACAAGTTCAGGTGCTCGATATTGGGTTCCGGTTACGCCAGCCTCAAGGCTTGACAGAGGAGCGCAATATTCAAGATGAGCGAGTTGAAAGCAGCGGCCGTTTAAGACTTCGCCTGATGCCAGACGACGACCTTATCGAGGCTCAATTGGACTGGCACAATAACGCCCGGGATCAGCGCCTGCGTTTGCATTTCGCATTGGGTCAGCTTGTGGCTGATACCTCTGCTGACTGTGCCTTCCACTGGCTCAAGCGTGCGAAAGTCTATAGAGACAGCGCACCAGTAAGTGGCCAAAGAGAAGCTCCGGTTGCGGTATTTCCTTCACAGTCGGCTATCACTGCAGGTCCGCTGGGATTTGTGCATCGCGGACTTCATGAAGGTGAGATCGTTTCGGTGGCGGGGGAGGATCGCCTGGCCGTAACGCTCGTCCGCAGCGTTGGCTGGTTATCACGGACAGACCTGAAAACCCGTGGATTGGGGGCTGGCCCCAACTTGGCGACACCGGAGGCCCAATGCCTGCGTCCGCACAAATTTGAATTTGCCTTTACTTTACAAAAGCCAGAGAGTCGAACTTTACTCAATCGCGCTAATTCTTGGCGTAAACCTGTCATGGGGTTGCGCGGTCATGTGGCCACAGCGTGTCCGGAACTACATTTGCAAGAAAATTCGCTGCAGGTCAGCAGTCTGCGCAGCATTGAGTGGGATGGAGTTCCGACCCTGGAGTTACGCCTCTGGAACCCCAGCGGGGGTCAGGTTGAGGCGAAATTCAACACCGCCGGCTTTACCCGCGTGGATCTCTCTGGTAGAGCACTGAACGAGACCATGGTGGTGACACCACACCAGATAGCGACTTTCATTATTCCCCTCGCGAAACTGCCTTTTGGCGGGGGAGCGTTGTGAGTAATTGCAAGATTCTGGCCCTGCCGGTAGACGGCCGCCCGGTTACCCGGGAGCAGGTACAAATGCTTGCGCGGATTGCCGACTGTGAGTTGCTTTGTCCACCGGTGAATGCGCTCGGTCACTTTCGTCGCCCGGCAGACCGGGGGTCGCTTGTGGAATGGATTGCGCGATATGCCGGAGAGGTACAGGGCTTTATTATTTCCCTGGATATGCTGGTGTACGGGGGGTTGGTTCCGAGCCGGTTTATTGATGATGAGTTTGAATCTCTCAGTGTCCGACTGAAGTTATTGGAAGATTTGAAGCGTCAGTACCCCGATAAACCCCTGTATGGCTTCTGTGCGACGATGCGCATATCGAACAACAATGAAAACGAGGAGGAGAAGCTCTACTGGGCCGAGTATGGCACCGATCTTTGGGCCTGGTCTTTTCACTCGGACCGATTTGAGTGCAAGGGTAACCGCCAGGACCGAGAGCGGGCGGAGGCTTTTCGCAATCGGATTCCCGAATCTGTTCGGCGGGACTATTTGGATACCCGGGCGCGCAATTTTGCAATTACTTTGCGAGCATTGGAACTGGTTGAGCAAGGCGTATTTGACCGGCTCATCCTGCCCCAGGACGACACAGCTGAATATGGTTTTAATATCGCTGAGCGCCGCCGCTTGCAACAAATAGTGGTAGAGCGTGGCCTGTCAGATCAAGTGCGCATTTTCCCCGGGGCGGATGAGGTGGTCTATACCCTTTTAGCGCACCAATTGCAACGACTGGGGTGGCTAGAGCCTATTCGCGTAGCGTTGGTGCTGCATCATCCTGAAGCCTTAGGACGCATGGTGGCACGCTATGAAGACCGCCCGGTTTTGGAGTCCATCCATTGCCAGGTGCAAGCTGCCGGTACCGAGTTGGTAGTGGATCCTCAAAGTGCAGACGTTCTCATCGCTGTAAACTGCCGAGGCCCCGTCCAGGGTGACTGGGCTATGCAGTACCCATTGGAAGAAGACCTGGGTATCGATCCGCAGTGGTTGGAAAAAATCCAGATGATTTTGTTGCGGGCTGAAAAGCCACTGGCACTGCTTGATTTAGCCTACGCCAATGGAGGTGATCCCGAGTTGCTCGTTGAATTGGAGAGCGCCGCCGGTTTGCAAAACTTGTGCGCCTATAGCGGCTGGAATACGGCCAGCAATAGCATTGGCAGCCTTGTGGCACAGCTGTGTGCTGTGGCCGGATACTCCGTCGCCGATGCCAAGGGCCGGCACAATCGGCACCTGCTGGCTACTCGTTTACTGGACGACTATCTGTACCAGGCGCGGTTTCGCCAAACACTTCGGGCGCAACAGAGTGAGACGCAGACGAGTGACGGCGACCCGGCTGCACTGGAAACACTCTATCTGCCAATGGCTCAACAATGGTTGCGCGCACACCGGTTTGCGGATGTTTCCCTCGAAAGTGTTTATTTTCCCTGGTCGCGCAGTTTTGAAGTTGGCCTGCACACCGCCCTGAAGCCGTCGGCGGCAGGGAGGCGCGAAAGGTGAAGCAAACTTCTGTCCAAGTCGCAGTGATTGGTGCAAGCCTGGGCGGTGTGATGGCTGCTTGGCAACTGTGTCGGGCCGGCATTCGGACATTGCTGACAAGTGAATTTTCCTGGATAGGGGGGCAGTTGACCAGTCAAGCGGTCCCGCCGGACGAGCATCCGCATATAGAATTTTTTGGTGCTTCCGAGAGTTACCGTGCTTTTCGCGCAGCGGTTCGCCGACACTACTTGACCCAACCGGAATTTGTCGACAACACATCGATGACCGAGGGTTGCAACCCCGGTGATGGTTGGGTGAGTCGTCTATGCTTCGAACCGGCGGTCGCAGAGGAGTATCTGCGCTCCTTATTGCGGCCTTTTATAGACAGTGGTCTTCTTACTTTAATCGAGGCCGCGCGACCGGTGACTGCTGTGCGCAACGGGCGCAGCCTAGAGTCGGTAACAGTGGCACAAGGTCGGCGCAAAGTGCGTCTGTGCGCCGTCTATTTTATCGATGGTACTGACACCGGAGCTCTGTTAAAGCTGGCGGATCTTCCCTACCGGCTGGGCAAAGAGTCCCGAGAAGAGTTTGATGAACCCCAGGCGCCGGAGCATGCAGATAGGATGGATCAGCAGCCGGTGACGTTTGTCTGTGCACTAGGCCGCGCTGACCACCCGTCCGCACCTATTGCCCGCCCAGCAGAGTACGATTTTTGGCACAAATACAAGTTGCCGCATTACGATCACCGAATTTTTTCTAACCAGCTGCCGGGGCATGAAGGATTCGGCTCTATTCAGTTACCGTTTTTTTCTACCGCCGCATTCATGGGTGATTACTCGGACAGGACTCTGGATCTGTGGCGTTATCGGCGCATCGTTGCAGCCCACAATTGGCAGGGGCAGGAGCGCCAAGATATAAGCCTGATCAATTGGGCCCAGAATGACTATGCGTTAAAGCCATTGTTGGACGGCTGTGATTCGGGTGAAGATGAAGTCAGTGCAGCAGCTAAAGCTCTCACGCGCTGCTTTGTGTATTGGTTGCAAACGGAAGCACCCCGGAGCAGCCTGGGCGAAGTTGGCCGCGGATTTCCCGAGTTGGTACTTGCGGAAAAATTTCTGGGGACTGCTGATGGCTTCGCGCAGCAGATATATGTACGCGAATCCCGTCGTATAGTGGGGCTACAGACCCTGTCCCAGCGGGATATCCTGTTGCCATCGGGCGAGAGCGGCTGGCGACCTCTGCGTCAGGGTAATAGTGTTGGCATTGGCCTGTATAACATGGATATTCACCCTACCTGTATGTCCGGTATGGGGTCCAATGCCGCGGTGCGTCCATTTGAGTTGCCACTCGGGGTGTTTATTCCAGTCGATGTGGACAATTTACTGCCGGCGAGCAAAAACATTGGAGTTACTCATTTGGTCAACGCAGCCACTCGAGTACATCCCATCGAGTGGCTGGTGGGCGAAGTGGCTGGACTTTTGGCTTCGCTCTGCCTGGCTAAACAAGTGCTGCCTGCCGATATTTATGGCATCAAGTCACACACTACCGACTTTCAGCAATTGTTGCAGAACAAGGGCGTTCCCTTGCACTGGCCGGAGCATATCTCCAGCCGGTCGGCTCAAGATTAACGAAGTTACCTGAGGGGTTGCCGATGGCAGACTTACAACTCGTATCGGTCAAAAAGCGTTTTGGCACTGCCCAAACTATCCACGGGGTCGATCTTCAGATCCAGCCGGGAGAATTTGTAGTTTTTGTTGGCCCCTCAGGTTGTGGTAAATCCACTTTGCTCCGTATGATCGCCGGACTGGAATCCGTCACTGAGGGAGAGGTGCACATTGGCAGCCGCAACGTCACCGTGCTGCCACCAAGCCAGCGCAAGGTGGCGATGGTGTTTCAGTCCTATGCTCTCTATCCGCATATGACCGCCGAGCAAAACTTAAGTTTTGGTATGCGGATGCGCAGAGTGCCAAAGCGCGAGATAGCGCAAAAGGTGGCGCGCGCCAGTGAGGTGTTGCAACTGGGTCCATACCTCAAGCAAAAACCGGGTCAACTTTCCGGCGGTCAGTGTCAACGCGTTGCCATCGGTCGCGCACTGGTACAGGATCCGGATGTATTTTTGTTCGATGAGCCTTTGTCAAACCTCGATGCAGAGCTACGGGTAAAAATGCGCGCGGAGATTGCCGATTTACACCGGCGTCTGAGTGCGACCATGATTTACGTCACCCACGACCAGACGGAAGCCATGACCCTGGCGGATCGTATTGTCGTTCTGCGGCAGGGGAGGATAGAGCAGGTGGGAACTCCGATGGCGCTCTACACTAATCCGGTTAATCAGTTTGTGGCCGGGTTTATCGGCTCGCCAAAGATGAATTTTATCACAGTGAAGCCCGGCGTTTCGAGAGAGGGAAAGCTTGCGCTACAACTGGGTGACCTAAGTCTGGCGGCGCCGGTGGGCGAAAGACAGCTGAAAAATAGCGAGTCCATTACGCTCGGGTTACGTCCCGAACATCTGCAATTGACCACTGAAGGCCCTCTGATAGGGCGCGTACAGTCTGTAGAGCAATTGGGATCTATCAGTTTTCTCTATTGCGAGGTGGCGGGGCAACGCCTTTGTGTACAGACTCAGGATTTACAGCTGCCCCGTAGTGGAGACACAGTTCGGCTCGGTTTTGATATTTGCGATGCTTATTTGTTTGATAGGGATGGTACAGTAATATCCCGGCAAAAGGCTCAGCGGGGTTTAATAGCCTCTTGAAAACTGCTGTTTAGGACTGAAAAGTAGCCTTGGGGAGGGCAACACAGATGTGTAGGCTGCAACAATAGAGTGAGTCCACTTGGTAGCATAGTGTAGAGGAATGGATGGCAGGAAACTAGGCAGTTGCAGAATATGGATAGGGGCAGTGTATGGATAGGGACAGTTTGCGATGAAAGTCGTTTGTTTTGGCGAGGCTCTGGTCGATATGCTCTCTAACCGGGTATCTGGTGAGGCCGCATTTGACAAACCTGAACAATTCTCAAAATTCGCTGGTGGCGCACCGGCTAATGCTGCGGTGGCTGTGGCCAAACTTGGAGGTGAGGCCTATTTTGCCGGCATGTTGGGTGACGACCTGTTTGGCCACTTCCTGTATGAAGAATTGCAGAGTCAAGGAGTCCATACCGACTACCTGCGTTTTACCAAAAAGGCCAGGACTGCACTGGCGTTTGTGTCACTGGATGCTGGGGGTGAGCGCAGTTTTGAGTTTTATCGCCCGCCAGCGGCAGACCTCCTTTTCTGTCCCGAGGATTTTGCTCCGGGTACTTTCGTCGGGCAAGGTATTTTACATGTCTGTTCCAATAGCCTCACGGAGGAAGCCATCGCTGCTACAACTGTCGCGGCTGTATCCTGTGCGCGGCGAGCGGGATGGCTGGTGAGTTTCGATGCAAACCTGCGTCACAACCTTTGGAGTGGGGGAGAAGCGGATCGCGACCGGGTCAATGCATTGCTCGCACTAGCAGATCTTGTAAAACTCAGCCGGGAGGAGCTGGAGTACCTCGCGTGTGACCAGTCCAACTATCTTTCCCAGCAATTGCAGCACCATCAACCGCAGCTGATACTTGTGAGCGATGGTGCTAAGCCAGTGCAGTGGACGACGAAAATGGGGACCGGGCAGGTGGAGGCACCGGCGGTCGTTGCGGTAGATACAACGGCCGGGGGCGACGCATTTATCGGAGGCTTTATTCATCAACTGGCCTTGCAGGGGGTGACATCCGATAGCCTTCCCAAGTGGTTGGCTCTGGGGAAGCACAGGGATGCGCTGGTCTTCGCCTGTGCTTGTGGTGCTCACACCGTTTCCAGGCAGGGTGCATTTGCCGCATTACCCACGCTGGAGAACTTAAATATTTTTTTAGAGCAAAGATAGCTGGCAATAGTCAGTTCTTACAAAAAATAAAAGGAGACCCTCAGCCGATGCCGGATTTTCGCAGTGAAAAATTTTTGCGTGAGCACATAGACAGCATTCTCGCATTTTATCATCCCCAAGTACTCGATAAGAAACTGGGTGGGTTTCATCAGAATTTTCGCGACGACGGCAGTGTCTTTGCCCCAGGACACAAGCACCTGGTCAGCTCTACCAGGATGATTTTCAACTACTGCAGAGCATTCGACAATTGCATAGTGACTGGCCGGAAAGCCGACTATAAGGCGCTGGCGGAAGTGGGATTGCAATATTTGCGCGAATGCCACTGGGACAATACTCGGCGAGGGTACCACTGGGTACTTGATAACAATCAGCCCGCGGATCAGACCAACCACTGTTACGGGTTGGCGTTTGTCATACTGGCGCTGGCTAGCTGCGTCAAAAGTGGTATAGGAGATGTTCGCGATGAGCTGTATTTTACTTGGAATCTGCTAAACGAAAAATTTTGGCAGTCGCAGCAGGGTCTTTATGCTGATGAGGCCACAGCTGATTGGCGTTCGCTGTCTGACTACCGAGGACAGAATGCCAATATGCATTGCTGCGAAGCCCTGCTCGTCGCCCATTGCGCCACCGGTGATAGTGTATTTCTTAATCGTGCCTACAATTTAACCAAGACTATCGCCGTCAATCTGGCGAATAAGAGCAATGGTCTGATTTGGGAGCATTTCACCGAAGATCTGCAAATCGATTGGGGCTACAACCGTGATGATCCGAAGAATCTATACCGCCCCTGGGGGTTTCAGCCGGGGCATCAAACCGAATGGGCCAAATTATTACTCTTACTGTACCGGGTTCGACCCGAAAGCTGGATGGTGCAACGTGCTATAGAGTTGTTCGACCATGCGTTGAAGCGCTGCTGGGATAGGAATTGGGGCGGTATCCTGTACGGCCATGCACCCGATGGCAGTATTTGTGACGACGACAAATATTTTTGGGTCCAGGCAGAGTCTTTTGCGGCCGCTGCGCTATTGGCTAAGGTCACCGGCGATGAGCAATACTGGCAGTGGTACGACAAAATTTGGCAATACAGTTGGGAACATTTTGTGGACCATAACAATGGTGCCTGGTATCGCCTGCTGAATTGCAGAAATCAAAGATACTCGGAAGAAAAAAGTATTGCCGGGGCAAAGTGTGATTACCATACTCTTGGGGCCTGTTGGGCAGTGCTGGATGTGATTTCTACAGAATGATATATCTTACACGCGTAGTTTGGCCGGACAGTTGCCAGAGTTAAAATTTCCCGGGCAGGCTGTCCCCCCTTGCTTTCCAAGCTTTTGCGCAAGGTACTTAAAAAAACCTGTCAATTAAACTGGATCGGAATTTCTCGAGCACATTTTACTGGCAGGTGCTAAGATGGTCCTATTTTGTTGGTCGAATTAATTTGACATTCAGCGACTTTCCTCCATTTCCGGAAGGGGTTAGCTTTGTGCAGTGCAGCTGACAAGACGGCGACTGTCGAAAGTGGGTTTGTGCACGCAGAAACACTGCAAGCAAATTTCTAACTTCCAGAATTCATACCGGAGTTAAAATGTTGACGCTTTTTCCGATGTGGCGATTGTGGCCGGGATCAAACCCTTGAGCATCATGGTAACTGTGCGTTCCAGCAGCGGTGAATCGATGTCGACGGAACCGCTCAGAATCTGATACTCCAAATGGAGGATGGTACCGTGCACTATCTGCGCAGCGGCTTCCGGGTCCGCGAGCCCCAGCAAATTGAAGAATTCCTGGATCAAAGCTTGTGTGGCCTGGTTGGCCATGCGCATGGCGCGGGTCAATTGGCCGTTGCGCAGTGCTTCATTGCGAAACGCCAGTTCGATCAGGCGAAACTCCCGATGACTGGCCTGGCCCCGCACGTGCGTCAATACAAACCTGGTGAGTTGTTGGGTTAGCAGTTTACGGCCCAGGCCGGAGCCCCGATCCTCATCGGACAGGTTGCGCACAGCATTGAAACTGTCTTCCCGCAGTTGACGGGTATGTTCAAGCCCCTGCTCCACAAAATAGGTGAAGGCGTCACTGATAAGGTCGTTGAGGTCTTTGAAATAATAGGTTGTAGCGGCAAGGGGTACTGAGGCCTCGCGGGCGACGGCGCGATGACGTATGCCGCGGATGCCTTCCTTTACGACCAGCCGCAGGGTCGCTTCGAGAATGGCGCGGCGGCGCTGGCGGCTGTCTGCCCGTTGGGCCCGGCGTCCGCGGTAAATCAGCTGAGACTTTCCTTCATCCACAGTCATGGCTCAATCCTTGTTTTTATTGTTGATCGGTATTTTCAGTGGGCCAGCGGCAGCTCGGTTTACCGTTGGCCTTGTGGTCAGGTGTAGTGTCGGCATGCTTGCACGCAGTTCACCGATTATTGTATGCCCACTGGGTAGGCTTTCGGCATTGCAGAGAGGCGTGCTTCAATTGCCGCGAGCCGGAGTTATTCTAGCGAAACCGATTTAAATGGCTACCGACCGACAAGCTAATAAGCGCCAAATCGATTACAAACTATTACACGTCAACGGCGGTCCTATGTATGGTGGATTTTTGGCTCTGAATCGTCTTACTCAGGTTGTATGAATAACCGGGTTATTCAATAGGGGATCCCTGGTCCATTAAAATTTCGCAGAATCGTTGGGATTTACTGGCCTGTGCAATTCATACTGGCTTTCTACTGCACCGGGTCAAAACCCTATTTTGCCAGGGGTTTTATGGTGGCCAGGTACTTTTCACTTCAAAATGCGCCGCAAAGTCGCCAGATGACAAACGATGCTGTGCCGGTTGGGTGCACGTGGAAAATGAAAATACAGTTGCGAAATGGAGGGTGAAGTGGACTAACTAATTTTACCGGTGGTGCGTACCCGCTTGGCCCCCGGCACTACGTCGATCTGCTGACTCCTATGTCGCTGAGCCCGGTTGTCAATCGCATTTTTTGCCGCTATCAACAGGCCCGCCACCAGAAAGGCGCCCGGAGGCAAGACCGCCACCAGAAAGCCGGGATAGTCGAGGCCGAGTACGGAGATCTGCCAGTTCTCCGCCATGGGACCAAGCAACAGGTTCATATTGGCGAACAGGGTGCCCTGACCCAGAAGTTCGCGGATGGCACCGATAGTGATCAGCACCGCGGTAAAACCGAGCCCCATCATAAAACCGTCCAGCAGCGACGGCAGGGCTGAATTCTTGCTGGCAAAAGCGTCCGCGCGGCCGAGAATTGCACAGTTGGTTACGATTAACGGGATGAAGATGCCCAGGACCAGATAGAGTTCATAGGTGAAAGCTTTCATCAGCAGCTCGACGCAGGTAACGAAAGTGGCGATGATCATCACCGAGGCGGGCAGGCGCACAGTGTCGGGCATTTGCTTGCGCAACAGTGAGACGGCGAGGTTGGAGCAGGTGAGAACACCGATGGTGGCGAGGCCCAGGCCGATGGCGTTGACGACGGAACCGGTTACCGCCAGTAGTGGGCATAACCCCAGTAGCTGCACCAGAGCGGGATTGTTTTTCCAGAGTCCGTTGCGGGTAATTTCGCTATAGGCTGGTGTCGCCATTACTGATTCTCCGGTTGCGCTTCTTGCGTCGCTGGCTGTTCCACTTCCACCGCGCGCTTGGATACGGGTGCGCTGAAGATTTGCTGGTGATGCGCCGCAACAAATTCCAACACCGAGCGCACCTGGTTGACCACTGCGCGGGGGGTGATGGTGGCACCGGTAAACTGGTCAAAACGGCCGCCGTCTTTTTGTACCCGCCACTGATCCCGGGGCGGGTCGCCGAGGGAGAGGCCGTTGAACTGCAGTATCCAGTTGCTCTTGCGCAGCTCGATCTTGTCTCCCAGTCCTGGGGTTTCGCTATGACTGGTGACCCTTACTCCGGCGATGGTACCGTCCCGATTTACCCCTACCAGCATTTTGATGGGTCCGGAGTAGCCGTCTTGCGCCACGGCGGGGATAATCACCGCGGTGATCTGGCCGTTGGTCTCGCGCGCAAGATTGATCTCGCCACCATCATTGAGGCCGAGGGGGCCCCAGTAATCGCGCGGAATGGGATAGGTATCCAGCAACAGGTCATTGCTGTGGCGCTCCAGGGGAATGATTTCCAGCAGGGCCCTCGCGGACGCGGCGCGAATGGCCCGCTCAATGGGTTCGCGAGTGGTGACTTCTGTCACTGCCAGAATACCGGCGGTTGTCAGCGCGAACAGTGCCAGCGCTGCCGCATTACCTGCGATGGAACGCCGCAACATCACAGCTCATCCTCATCCGTCGCGCGGCGCGCAGCTTTGTGGCCATAGGTGCGCGGCAGCGTGTAGTTGTCGATGGTGGGAGCGGCAAAGTTCATCAGCAGCACGGCGAAGGCCACGGCATCCGGATAATTTCCCCAGGCGCGAATCACATAGGTGAGCAGACCGACTCCGGCGCCAAAAATAAGCCGGCCCCTATTGCTGGTGGCGCCGCTCACCGGGTCGGTGATAATAAAAAAGGCTCCGAACATGGTGGCTCCGGAGAATAGGTGCAGGGTTGGTGAGCCCTCACTGAGGGAGCTGCCGCTATCGTAGAAAAGCAGTGACAGCAGCACTATGGTGGCCAGCATGGCCAGGGGTGCATGCCAGGTGATAATGCCGCGGTAGAGCAGGAACAGGCCGCCCAGCAGAAAGCCAAAACTGGCGGTCTCCCAGCCCAGGCCTGCAATGGTGCCGCGGTTAAAGACCGGCTCCATCTCATAGAGTTGCGACAAGAGCACCGACTCGTTCAGCCGCACTATCTCCAGTGGCGTTGCGCGGGTGAATCCGTCCACACTGAAATTGCCGAACACCATTGCCAGGGCTTCGCCGACCCCCGGTGTGCCCTGGATCAGCTCTGCCGGTCCCACCCAGCGCGTCATATCCACCGGAAAGCTGATCAGCAGCACCACATAACCCACCATGGCCGGGTTGAAGGGGTTGTAACCCATACCCCCATACAGATGTTTGGCGAGGACGATGGCGGCGGCGCTGCCGACCATGGGAATCCACCAGGCGCAGTAGGGTGGCAGGGCGATACCCAGCAGCAACGCGGTGACGAAGGCGCTGTAATCGCGCAGATAAAAGCCCACCGGGCGGTTGCGCAGTTTCATTATCGCCGCCTCGCAGGCCAGGGCGGTGATGGTGCAGAGGGCAATATTGATCAGTACCCCGATGCCAAAGTAGATCACCAGTGCGATCACGCCCGGCAGGGTTGCGGCGGCGACCTGCAACATGACCTCACCGGTATTGTCACCAGCGCGGGTGTGTGGTGACGACATTCGCATCAGTGACATGAGTTTTCCCCGTCCGCCAGCCTCTGTTGCGCGCGCACTTTTTCCTCCAGCTTGTCCCGCAGCTTTTGCCTGGCGACTTCAAAAACCTCCAGATCCGGATGGCCCTCGACGCTGGCTTTTTGCAGTCGCCGCTCGGATTTTTCCAGGCGCGCCTGCAGCGCGGCGATTTCGGCGGCGAGTTTGTCCCTGTCGCTCACCTGCGCGGGTGTCGCTGCGGTGGCAGCGGTGATATCGGGCCCGGGCGCCGCGGAGCCTTCACCGGAGTTATCGCCCGGCAGGGCCCTCGCCTGCACCTGGGCGAGCTTCTGCCGGGCCTCGTGCAATTTGATCTGTGCCTCTTTCAGCTGCGCCGCAACCTGGTCGCGCTTGTCTGCTGGCGCCTGGCTCAGTTTCGTCTGCATGCGCTCTACCCGGTGTTCGGCACTGGTCAGTGTGCGCTGGGCGCGGGCGAGTTGCTGTTCGGGCGATGCCTGCCTGGCGGTGACCCGCGCCAGCGCGGCCGCAACCACGTCGGCTTCCCCCTGCGATACTCCAGTACCGGCGCTAGCTGTGCTTTTTTTCTCCTGTTGCCGGCGCGCCAATTCGGCTGCATCCCGCCGGGCCTTGCGTTTTGCCTCGCGCTCTTTTTCCGCTTTTTCCAGGCGCAGTTTGCGAAATTCGAACCGCTCGCGTGCCCGGTCGGACTTTTGTTTTTCCTCTTCCGCGATTCGGATGTCACCCTTGGCGGCCCGATAGTATTGCACCAGGGGAATCTGGCTGGGACAGACGTAGGAGCAGGCACCGCATTCGATGCAATCAAACAGATTGTAGGCCTGCAGTTTTTCGCGGTCGTCGACGCGCGCATACCAGTAGAGTTGCTGGGGCAGCAGAGATGCGGGGCAGGCTTCGGCACAAAAACCGCAGCGGATACAGGCCTGTGCCGGCGGCGGTGGCGGCAGCTCTGCGTCTGTGGGAACCAGCAGGCAGTTGGTTGTTTTGACGATGGGTGCTGTGTCGTCATCGATGGTATGCCCCATCATCGGGCCGCCAACGATAATACGCCGCACCAGTCCTCTGTGCAGACCCTGGTGCTTGAGCAGGTGCCGGATGGGGGTGCCTATGGGGACCTCCACATTGCACTGCCGCTCCAGCGCCCGGCCCACCACAGTGGTAATCCGGTTGATCAGCGGCTCGCCAAAACGCACGGCGCGGTAGACGGCGCGGGCAGTGGCGACGTTTTGACAGATGACGCCGATATTGGCTGGCAGTCCACGATTTGGGACCTCGCGGCCGGTCAGGATCTGGATCAGCTGTTTTTCGCCGCCAGAGGGATATTTACAGGGGTATACCACCACGTCAAAGCGAGTGCCTGCGGCGGCCTGGCGCATGGCTTCGATGGCTTCCGGCTTGTTGTCCTCGATGCCGATCAGAACCCGTTCCGGTTGGTCGAGAATATAGGCCATGATCTCGATTCCGGCGATGATATCGCTGGCGCGTTCCCGCATCAGCATGTCGTCTGCAGTGATATAGGGTTCGCACTCGGTACCGTTGATGATCAGTGTGTCGATGTCGGTACCGCCGTGGGGATCCAGCTTCACCGCGGTCGGGAAGCCGGCGCCGCCCATTCCCGCAACGCCGCAGTCGCGGATTTTTTCCAGCAGGTCCACCGGCTCCATACGGCGGAAATCCTCACAGGGCTGCAGGTTGCACCAGCGCTCCTCGCCGTCGGTCTGGAGGACTATGGCATCCGCTGGCAGGCCCGAGGGGTGCGTCATAGGGTAGGGCTCTATGGCCACCACCTTGCCGGAGCTGGGTGCGTGGACATTGCAGCTGACCAGGCCGTCGGCTTCGGCAAGCTTCTGGCCTTTGAGTACCCGGTCGCCGAGTTTGACCAGTGGAATCGCCTGGGCGCCCACATGCTGGCTGAGAGGCAAAATCAGCTGTGCCGCCAGGGGGACTGTGCCGATGGGCTTGCCGGTGGACTGCAGCTTGTTTTGCGGCGGGTGTATGCCGCCGGGAAAATCATTTGGCTGCAGGGCGCGCTGCTTTTCGCTGGCCGCCAGTTGTGCCGCGCGCTCGGCACGACGCTCCCCGACAAGCTGTCGTTGCCGGTTCCTGCTACCCTTGGTCTCCTGCTCCGGGCTCAAGCGGCATCCCTCTTGTCAGTGGCCGGGTCGCGGGGCCCGGGGCGATCAGTGGCGATCAGTACAACGCCGTCGGCGGGCTTTTCCGGGCGCCAGTTCTGCAGTGGAATCTCCAGCGGCACCATATCGATACAGTCCACCGGGCAGGGCTCTACACACAGGTCGCAGCCGGTACATTCATCCACGATCACCGTGTGCATCTGTTTGGCGGCGCCGACGATGGCATCCACCGGGCAGGCCTGGATGCATTTGGTACAGCCGATACACTCGGCTTCGCGGATAAATGCGACCTTCTTTACTTCTTCCGTGCCGTGTTCCGCGTCCAGTGACATCGGCTCCATATCCAGTAGGTTGGCCAGTTCGTTGATGGTCGCCTGGCCCCCCGGTGGGCACTTGTTGATCCGGTCGCCGTTTACAATGGCTTCGGCGTAGGGGCGACAGCCGGGGTAGCCGCACTGGCCGCACTGGGTCTGTGGCAGCAGGGCGTCCACCTGCTCGACCAATGGGTCGCCCTCGACGCGAAAACGCACCGCGGCAAAACCCAGCAGCGCGCCGAACGCCAGTGCCATGCCGCCGAGGACCAGCAGGGGAGTGGAAATTTCAGTCAGCCACTGCATTGTGCCCCCTCACACCAATCCGCTGAAGCCCATAAACGCCAGCGACATCAGCCCTGCGGTAACCATGCCGATGGCAGCACCGCGAAAGGGTGTGGGCACGTCGGCGGCGAACAGGCGTTCGCGCATGGCGGAAAACAAAATCAACACCAGGGAGAAGCCCACTGCGGCACCGAAGCCAAACAGGGTGGACTGCACAAAGCTGTGGGCTTTCATGGTGTTCTGCAGTGCCACGCCGAGCACGGCGCAATTGGTGGTGATCAGGGGCAGGAACACACCCAGGACCCGGTACATCAGCGGGCTGGTTTTCTCGATAAACATACGCGCAAACTGCACCACGACAGCGATGACGAGAATAAAGGCAATGGTGCGCAGGTATTCGAGCTGCAACGGTTGCAACAGATAGGTATTGACCAGGTAGGAGCAAATCGATGCCAGGGTCAGGACGAATGTGGTGGCACCGGCCATGCCGACGGCGGTCTCCAGCTTGTTGGACACCCCCATAAACGGACAGAGGCCGAGAAACTGCACCAACACATAGTTGTTCACCAGGATGGTGCCGAGCAGAATTACGGCAAATTCGGTCATAGATGTCCCGGTCATGTTCTCGCGGCGTTCTGAGGGGCCGTGCCCCCCGTAAACATCGCCCACTCCCAGCCTAGGGCCTGTTTGAGTCAGTGTGAACAGGCCCTAGCATCGGGGCACCGCATACCGTGGAATGGCGCGCAGCGCGGTATTATGGGTGAGTCCATGGAGGCGTTCAACCGAGCAGAGTCTAATGCTGTTCAGTCGTCGCCGGCGCGACGAGATATACTGCCGGTTCCCCAGCGGCTGTTTGCCCATCCGATGTTCACGAGGAGTTCACTATGTCTGGTATTACTTACACTCCCCCGAAAGTTTGGCAATGGAATATGGAGAGTGGTGGCACCTTTGCCAGTATAAACCGCCCGATTGCCGGTTCGACCCACGACAAGGACTTGCCGGTGGGCCAGCACCCGCTGCAGCTCTACTCTCTGGCCACGCCCAACGGCGTTAAAGTAACCATTATGCTGGAGGAGCTGCTCGCGCTGGGGTTTGACGGGGCGGAATACGATGCCTACCTGATCCAGATCGGCGAGGGCGATCAGTTCGGCAGTGGTTTCGTCGATATTAACCCCAACTCCAAGATCCCCGCACTGGTGGATCACAGTACCACTCCGCCAATCCGGGTGTTTGAATCCGGCTCCATCCTGCTGTATCTGGCGGAGAAATTCAGTGTGTTTCTGCCCCATACGCCGGCCCAGCGCACCGAAACACTGAACTGGCTGTTCTGGCAGATGGGCAGTGCCCCCTATCTGGGCGGCGGCTTTGGCCACTTCTACGCCTATGCGCCGGAAAAATACCAGTATCCCATCGATCGCTACACCATGGAGATCAAGCGCCAGCTGGATGTGCTCGACCGACAGTTGGCAGAACACCAGTATATTTCCGGTCGCGAATATACCATTGCCGATATGGCCATATGGCCCTGGTATGGCGCCCTGGTCAAAAACCGGGTCTACGACGCCGCTGAGTTCCTGGAGGCGCACAGTTACCAACACCTGAACCGCTGGGCGGAGGAAATCGACCGGCGCCCGGCAGTGCAACGGGGCAGAATGGTGAACCGCACCTGGGGAGAGCCGGAGGGGCAGCTGCACGAGCGGCACCACGCCAGTGATTTCGATACCAAAACTGCAGACAAGACCGGGGATAGCGGCGATGGTTGAATTGAATTCTGCACAGTCGATTGCAGGGTGAATCCGGCAGGGCGCCGCGGCCCCTGAAGCGAGCAGATGCCGGGGTCTGGATGGCGCCTTACCCTGCGCGCCAAATCAGGTACAGCCGATAGGCGTGGTGAATATTGGGTGGTGGGAGGCATCGCTGGGCGGTGAATCCAAGTGCAAAGGCGACACCTATGGCGAGCGGCAGCGGTATCCGGCTAGCGCGCCGGTAAATATCGGCTTTTTGTCGGCGCAGCAAGTAGGTGATCTTCCGGCGCTGGCAGTCCATATCCCAGGAGTACTGTTGAATCTGGCTATTCATTTGACGTAAAGACATGGCTTAACGCCTCTGAAGCCCGGCGGATCTGCTGCCGGGTCTGGCCGAAGCCCAGCAGGGCGCGCAGTTTTTGCTGATACAGGACAATGGCCAGGATCACCAGTGCCTGGGTGGTGATAAAGGCGATAAAGCCGATATAAATGGATTGAAAAAAATAGTAGCCCGCCAGCCCGACCCCGCCGCACAGGCTCACAAAAAACACAAACGCCAGTGGGATCAGGGCTACCTGCAGTAGGAGTATGCGCGTCCCCGCCGCCAGGGAGCGACTGAATTCCACTCTGGCGAGGGATTGGAGTTTGGTGAGCCAGTCGGTCATCAGCCTGAGAATGGCCTCAGCGCGGGCCAGGGCCTGCTCCAGATCCGGCTCGGCGCCGCTTTCCGGTGGTGGGGTCCCCCCATCGTTATCTGGTGGTGGGCCCGGCTGGTCATCGGTTGGGGGTGAATTTCCGGAGTTTGTCATGGAGTCACCATTTCCACACAGAGGGGTCAACCGATGTCATTTCCAAATCTAAAATCCGCGCTGTGACTCATTTCATCAGCCGTGCAACTATCCAGCCCACGGCGAAAGCGCAGCCGACACTCAGGAGCGGATGGCTCTGGATAGAGGCTTCCACTTTCTGCTCCAGATCGGTGGCACGCTGTTTGTTGATCTCCACCGAGGATCTGGCCTTCTGCCTCAGGCTTTCCGCCGTTTCCGCCGCTGCTTCACCGGCGAGGTTGTAGGCGCGGTGCAGTTTTTCCCGGCTCGAGGAATTGGAACTCGGTTTTGCAGTTGCCATAGCAAGCCTCCTTTATAAAAAAGCCGACTGTGCCTTTATCCTAGGGTCGTCGAGCGCAAATACCACCTGGGGAACGCCGGGAGAAGTGTATCGGGCTGTTGCAGCGGAGGACCGGAAGGTCAGGCTCTGGCAGGTCGTTGAAAAAGCCCCCTTTGGCTTTCTTGAACCCGGGTTTGCGGCGTATATCCGCAAACCCTCCGCGACAAATCAGGCAGCTACATGCTTGACTTGCGATCCGAGAGTCCCTGTTCGGGGCAATAGATTTGTTGAAAGCTACTTTTTTAACAGGCGCTGGGGGAGGGGCCCTGAGACTGCCACTGGCGGATATTTGTGACCACGCCGTCCAGGAGTCTCTGGCGGCTCTCGCGGCTGATCCAGGCGCAGTGGGGGGTAATAATCAGGTTGGGAATATCGCCTTCCAGCAGGGGATGACCGGCGGGTGGCGGTTCGCTGCTCAATACATCCAGAGCCGCACCACCGATAGTGCCATTGCGCAGCGCCGCGGCCAGCGCCGTCTCATCCACCAGGCCGCCGCGGGCGGTATTGATCAGCAGTGCCCCCGGCTTCATGGCCTCGAGGAAGTCGCGGTCCACTAACTGTCGGGTCCGCTCGGTGAGGGGGCAGTGGAGGCTGACGACGTCAGCCTTTGGCAACAGCTCCGGCAGGGGCAGGCGGTCGCTGCTGCTGTGTCCCTGAAAGGACTCTGCCAACAGGAGATTCATCCCCATTGCGCGGCCGAGTTCGGCAGTCTTACGGCCCAGATCACCGTAGCCGATGATGCCCAGGTTCTTGCCGGCCAGTTCCATCACCGGGTAATCCAGACGACAGAATACCGGCGACTCACTCCAGCGCCCGCACATGACGTCCCGGTGGTACTGGTGCCAGCGTGTAGCCAGGGCGAGCATCAGCGCCAGTGCGTGCTGGGGGACTGACGCGCCTGCGTAGCCCTGCACATTGCGCACCGCTATACCGCGCGCGGCGGCGGCGTCCAGGTCGATGTTGTCGGTACCTGTGGCGCAGACGCAGATCAGTTTCAGTCGCCGCGCGCCCTCGATCAGTTCGCGAGTGAGGGCCACCTTGTTGGTAAGCACCAGGTCTGCATCGCGGATTCTTGCCGCCGTCAGCTGTGGTGTGGTGGTGTTAAAAAAATCCCACCGATCCAGAGTGCTTTCGAGCGCGGACCTATCCAGCTCTTCCAGCTTCATGGTGAGAGCGTCCAGGAAGACTCCGCGCATCAGTTTTATCCCCTCTTATTTTCCCTGCCAGTTCGCCCGGGCCTGCGTAAGAACGGGCGCTTGGCCGTCCCAGTTATACACGCGGGGCTCAAGTCACCCGCATACCCGGTTGGGCACCGGCGTGGGGTTCCAGTATCCACAGATCCTTGCCGCCGGGCCCCGCCGCCAGCACCATCCCTTCGCTGACACCAAAACGCATCTTGCGCGGGGCCAGGTTGGCCACCATTACCGTGTGTTTGCCGACCAGGTCCTGCGGGGCATAGGCGCTCTTGATCCCGGCGAATACCTGTCGCGTTTCACCGCCGAGATCGAGGGTCAGCTTCAGCAGCTTGCCGGCACCTTCAACCTGTTCAGCATTGGCGATCAGGGCGATACGCAGGTCTACCTTGGCGAACTCGTCGAACTGGATTTCACTGGCAATGGGTTCCTCGGCGAGCGGGCCTGTGGGAGTGCTGGTCTCCGCCTGCAACTGGGCCAGGGATTCCTGTGCCGCTTCCAGCACCGCGTCTACCTGCCGCTGCTCCACCCGCAGCATCAGCGGCTTGAATTTGTTGATGGTGTGTCCCGCCAGCGGGGTGGTGGCGGTGTGCCAGTCGAGTCGGGCGCCGAGAAACTCTGCGGCCCTGTCCGCGGTTTGGGGCAGTACTGGCGCCAGCCAGGTGATCAGGGCGCGAAACATATTCACCCCCTGCGAACAGATGGCGACCACTTCCGCTTCGCGGCCCGCCTCCCGGCTCAGCGACCAGGGCGCCTTGTCACTGATCCATGCGTTGGCCGCGTCCGCCAGCTGCATTATCTCGCGCATTGCGCGGGCGTATTCCCGGTTTTCGTAGAAGTCGGCGATTCGCGGCGCGGCCTCTTCAAACCGCGACCAAAGCGTGGGGTCTGCCAGTTCCTCCGCCAGCACGCCGCCGGACTTGCTGACAAACTTGGCGGTGCGCGAAGCGATGTTCACGACCTTGCCCACCAGGTCCGAGTTTATCCGGGCGATGAAATCCTCCAGGTTCAGGTCCAGATCGTCGATCCCCGCGGTGAGTTTCGCCGCAAAGTAGTAGCGCAGATATTCCGGGTTGAGGTGATCCAAATAGTTGCGTGCATTAATAAAGGTGCCGCGGGATTTGGACATCTTCTTGCCGTTCACGGTGAGGAAACCGTGTACACATACTTTTGTCGGCGTGCGGAAACCGGCTGAGTCCAGCATAGCGGGCCAGAAGAGCGCGTGAAAATTGACGATGTCCTTGCCGATAAAATGGTAGACCTGGGCATCGCTGTCTTTGCGCCAGTACTCTCGCCAGTCCAGGGCATTGCGGTCGCAGTAGTTTTTCAGGCTGGCCATGTAGCCGATGGGCGCGTCCAGCCAGACGTAAAAGTACTTGCCCGGCGCGTCGGGAATTTCAAAGCCGAAATAGGGCGCGTCGCGGGAGATGTCCCACTCCTGCAGCCCCTCCTCCAGCCACTCGGACAGTTTGTTGGCCACTTCGTTTTGCAGGGTTCCGGAGCGGGTCCAGGCGGTGAGGAAACCGGTAAACTCCGGCAGTTTAAAAAAGAAGTGTTCGGATTCCTTTTCTATCGGCGTGGCGCCGGAGATGACCGACACCGGATCGATCAGTTCGGTGGGGCTGTAGGTGGCGCCACAGGCTTCACAGTTGTCGCCGTATTGGTCCGGTGTACTGCAGCGCGGACAGGTGCCCTTGATGTAGCGATCGGCCAGGAACAGCTGTTTGTCCGGGTCGAAGGCCTGGGTGATGGTGCGGGAGGCAATATGGCCGTTGGTGCGCAGGCGCCGGTAGATCTCCGCCGAAAGCTCGCGGTTTTCCTCAGAGTGAGTGGAGTGGTAGTTGTCCACCCCAATCAGGAAGTCGGCAAAATCGCGCTGGTGTTCGGCCTGCATATTGGCGATATGCTGTTCCGGGGTGAGACCCAACCGCTCAGCCTTGAGCATCACGGCGGTTCCGTGGGCGTCGTCGGCGCACATGTACAGGCAGCGGTGGCCCAGCGCGCGCTGGAAGCGCGACCAGATATCGGTCTGGATGTATTCCAGAATATGGCCCAGGTGCAGAGAGCCATTGGCGTAGGGCAGTGCGCTGGTAATAAGGATATTGCGCGTTTCGGGCATTGGTCTATCCATCGGCTGAACGGGTTTGCGCGGGCGGCTGGGACCCGCGCTCAAAAGACCGGCGAATATAGCAGATATGCGACTGGCCCTGTAGCTGCCAAGGCCCCCGCTGCGCCCGGCTGAGTGATTCTCTGGCGCCGGCCCCGGCCATGGGACAAAATGTATCTCTTTTGGCGGTAACTGACGGAACAGGGGGGTAGGGTGAGCGCAAACCACCACAATCAAGAGGGCGATCTGCCGGCAGAGGTGCAGACTGAGCTGGAGCGGCTGGCGGAATCAATCGGGCAGCTGCACGACCCGGCCACGGGGCGAATACTGGACCAGCTGGAAGCGGATATCGAGGTGGGCTTTGATGACGACACGGTATTCGCGGGCATTACCCTGGGATATCCCTGTGCCGGCCGGGAAGGCGAATGGCGCTCGCGGGTGCGCGAGGCCTGCCTGCCGACGCTGAAGGGTGGCCCTCTGGGCACCAGTGAACTGCAGTTTGAACTGTCTGCGGAAATTCCTGCCACCCCCTGGCCGGATGCGCCGGAGACGCTGACCGGAGTTAAAAACATTATTGCGGTGGCCTCCGGCAAGGGCGGTGTCGGTAAATCCACCACAGCGGTCAATCTGGCCCTGGCACTCGCTGCAGAGGGGGCGTCGGTGGGTCTGCTGGACGCGGATATCTACGGCCCCAGCCTGCCCACCATGCTGGGTACCGAAGGCCAGCGGCCCCAGGTAAAGGAGCAGAAGTTCTTTGTGCCGGTAGAGGCATTGGGGTTGCAAACCATGTCCCTGGGCTACCTGTTGACGGAAGACACACCGGCGGTGTGGCGCGGCCCCATGGCCAGTGGCGCACTCAACCAGATACTGACCCAGACCCTGTGGAGCGAGGCCAGCGGAGGGCTGGATTACCTGATCGTCGATATGCCTCCGGGCACCGGTGACATCCAGCTGACCTTGGCGCAGAAGGCGACTCTGGCCGGTGCGGTGATCGTGACCACGCCGCAGGATCTGGCCCTGGTGGACGCAACCAAAGGCGTGGAGATGTTCCGCAAGGTCTCTGTGCCGGTACTGGGCATCGTCGAAAATATGTCCCTGCACACCTGCTCCAACTGCGGCCACACTGAGGCGATCTTTGGCTCCGGCGGTGGCGCGCGCATCGCGGCAGACTACCAGACCCGACTGCTGGGGCAGCTGCCACTGGCAATGGCAATCCGCACTGCTGCCGATGGCGGTCTGCCCAGCGTGGCGGCGGATCCGGAGAGCCAGGTGGCGGCCTGTTACCGCGATATTGCGCAGGCCGCTGCGGCGCAGATCTGGCTGGCGGGAGAGGAGGCGTCGGGGCCTGAGATAGAGATTGACTGACCCTGGTTTGATAGACCGCAAAAGCGGGTGATATCACCCGCCAGAGCCTGCCCTTGACTGTTCCCGCTGCTGCCTGCGAAGCGCGAATTTACGGCGGCGGCGTTCGACGGTGGTCTCGCGGGCGTCCTGGCCTATGTGCTCCTCACCGCGCAGTTTTGCCAGCTGGATTTGTTTTTCGCGCTCGCGAAAACGGGCGCGGTCGGCTTCGGAGATGCTGTCGAAGCAGTGGGGGCAGCTGACGCCCTGCTCGAATTGTGGCGACTGCATCTCTTCTCCCGTAACCGGCCTGCGGCAGGCGTTGCACTGCTGATAGCTGCCGCGTTCCAGCTGGTGATCGACGGTCACGCGATCATCAAATACAAAACACTCGCCGCGCCACAGGGTCTGCTCCTCCGGTACTTCCTCCAGGTATTTGAGGATGCCGCCGCGCAGGTGGTAGACCTCTTCGAAACCCTGCTCTTTGAGGTAGGCGGTGGACTTTTCGCAGCGAATGCCGCCGGTGCAGAACATAGCCACCTTCTTGTGCCGGTCCGGGTCCAGGTGTTCCTGCACATACTGTGGAAATTCGCGGAAGCTGTCCGTCTTTGGATTGACGGCATTCGCAAAGCTGCCGACCTGAAACTCGTAGTCATTGCGGGTATCGATCAGCAGTACTTCCGGGTCGCTGATCAGTGCGTTCCAGTCCTGTGGTTGCACATAGGTGCCTACGGCGCGGCGCGGGTCGATACCCTCTACACCCATGGTGACGATTTCGCGCTTCAACTTTACTTTGCTGCGGCGAAAGGGGGCGCTGTCGGTGAAGGATTCCTTGTGCTCCAGGTCCGCCAGGCGCGGATCGCTTTGCAGGTACGCCAGCAGGGCGTCGATGCCCCCAGGGCTGCCGGCCACTGTCCCGTTGATGCCCTCGCGGGCGAGCAACAGTGTTCCGCGCACGCGGTTGTCCAGCATGACATTGAGCAGGGGTTGGCGCAGGGATTCGAAGTCGTCCAGACAGACGAACTTGTACAGCGCACAGACTGTATACGAACTCATGGTGATTCCTTGTTGCGGGTCGGAGCGTAAATCCGAGGCAATAAGTCAGATCCCGGCCGCTAGAATCGGGCGGCGGCGGGGGTGAAACAGTTGCTTATCTTATCCCAACAGGGGTGAATTGTCGCCTTTTTGTCGGGTGATTGACCGGCGGGACACAAGCTGCCAAAGTGCCACCCAATATCCGGGCCACAGAGTGATTATTGCTATGGAAGAAGAGTTTGTCCCCAAAGAGTCGGCACTCTGTCAGTCGTACACAGAGAACGGAATCACTGTTCAGATCGATATTTACGAAGATGGTGAGGGTGCTTGGCTGCTGGAAATTGTCGATGAAAACAATAACACCACTGTCTGGGAGGATACGTTCACTTCCGAGCAGGGTGCGCTGGACGAGGCGCTGGAAGCGCTGAGCGAAGAGGGTATCGCCAGTTTCGTGGGGTCCGTTTCCACTGAGGGCGACGGTTAGGTTCCTGTGCATTCCACCGGCTGGGTGGGGAATCCGGCAGGGCGCGTTTTTGGGGGTTTGACACCACCGGCTGAAGATTTCCCTGCTAGGGTTTAGAAAGAAGGGAATCGCGACAGTGTGACAGCACACAGCCCTATCAGGGCACTGCCGCGGGATCTCAGGGAGCAGCGGTCCGCGGCAGTGCCATTTGGTATCAATCGCCGATGTTGTGACCGTGAAAACTCTGTTTTTGCTATTCCTGTTATTGCCCGGTGCCGCCACCGGGGCAAGTGTTTCGCTCTCCGCACAGCGCATCCTGCAAACGGGCCTGGTGGAGGCGAGACTGGTGGTCGAGCTGGCCGGCTATGCCATAGTCGCAGGGCGCAGCTGCGCAGACTGTGACGAGAACATCTCCATCTATCTCTACCCCATTCTGCGTCTGGACGCGCGCGACAAGCCCGATATCGACCGCTATACCTATCCGGGACATTACAGCGACTATTTGAGTCGGCTGCCGGTGGAACATACGCGCATGTTTTACGGGCGCTGTTATGAAAACGAACCCGCGCTCTTGTGGCTGAGTGAATACCGCCGGGCGGACGGCTGGGTCAAATCCGAGTATCTGATAGTCTTTGGCGAGGAGGGCCTGCAACACCGCTACAACGAGGGCCGCCAGCCGAGTACCCCTTACCTCGATAATCCCCAATGTGTCGAGTTGCCGGGAATTGCCGCGGAAACGGAACCCTGAAGGGGAGCAGGGTGAAGGTCTTCACCCTGCGGTGGTAGATCTTTGCAAGGCATTGATCCGGTAACTGATTGAGTTGCCGGGTTAACAGCGGCAAAAAAAAGCCCCGCTGGGCGGGGCTTTGGTCCACGGGCGGTCCGCGGTTACTGTTGCGATTCGCTGGTGGGCTTACCTTCGTACCGGCTCGAAGACAATTTTCAGTTTCTTTTTGCCCCAGCGGCGGGCTTTTTTGATGTCCTTCTCCATCCACACGTCAATGCGGTTGGTGAACCGCTTGTTCATGCGGTCACGTACGGTGTAGGTGCCGGACAGGCCCTGAATACGCACCTTGGCGCCATTGGTGAGGCCGTGTTTCTCCAGGTCTCTGGATACCGCGATGATCTTGTCACCGGGTCGAAGGCGGTTGTTCCAGGCCGCAACCCAGGGATCATCGTCTGTTTGTCCCGGCACAGAATTGTATGCGGTAGCGTCGACGACCATGGTCTTTTCCACTTTGACGGCAGCCGCGGCAGTTGTACTGACGATCGCTACCAGCATAGCGATAAAGAAATATACCGCGCTGTGCAAAGTCTGTTTGATCATATCCCGTTACCTCCAGGAATTTTGTCGGCCACAGTCCTCAAAAACTTGCGGCATCTCCTAAGACGTTTTAGCAATAACTGGTTAAAAATTAAGCAGCGAGGGTTATGTTACGGGGAGCAGGCGTGAATTCAATTTTTGGCCGGTGGAAAATAAACAGGCATGGAGCGTATTGTTGTTTGCCTTTTTTCTAGGTTGTGGTCGCCCGGTGGGAAGCGATATTGGTCTCAGGTTTCACGGGGTCGAGAATCCGGGGAAATCCGATCAGACAGCGTTGTCAGCTTTGAGCAAATGATTGCGTTGTCATTGTGATTGATGACAGCGATGTCTTTTCTGATTATTTGGCCAATGCGACCAAAATTTGGTCGATTCCCGAAGTGAAAGGCACAGTGTTCTCAAGCGATTATTTGCGACTGGTTGGTCAAAAAATGAAAATTTCCCCGTTTTTACCCCTGAATACCGAGTCGGAAACCGGTTGTCCGGGGCCTATCGGGCGAAGGGCCGGTATAGGGTGGGAGGCTATCCTCCGGGCCGCTCGGCAGTTATGCGGCTGTGGCGCAAGGGGATTCAGAGCGCGGAGGTGGCGGTTTTGGTGTCCGGATAGGCCTTTTGCCGGAGGGCCAACAGGTAGTCGATATCCTCCTCTAGGTCCGCAAAGCCATGGTCTCGGTCCAGTTCCACCGCCTTTTCCACCCAGGTGATGGCCTCCTCCAGGTTGCCCTGCCATTCGCAAACCTGCCCCAGGTTGAAGAAGGTGATCGCCAGGTTGTGCCACTGCCGTTGCCGGGTTAGGCCGCCGATTGCCCCGCGATAGAGGCGGTAGGCATTGCGCAACAGGTGGCTGCGCCGGGCCGCTTGGTCCTCACTGGCGGCCTGCTGATGATAGCTGTAGGCCAGCGCGGAACTGACCTGGGCGGCCGAGTACCGCAGCGGCGCGCCTGAGTCCAAATAGTCCAGTACCGCCTGGAATTGCGCGCGGGCCAGGGGGTGGAGGTCCGGCCGGTGCCGTTTCGCCAGCGCGGTCAGCACCATACCGTAGCGGTAGCGCAATTCCTGCTGTCGGCGGGAATCGGCGGCCAGGGCGGAGATGGCACTCTCGTACCGAGGCAGGGCGGCCTCGTAGTCCCCCTGCCGGGCGGACGCTTCCGCAGAATCAATCAGCGCCCGGACGCCGGCCGGTGCAGTCTCACACCGGGCTGTTGGCGCCAATAGAAAGGCGCAGAAAAAGAGACTGGTGACCGCTTTTAACATGACCTCTGGCTGCCTGCCGGTTGGGCGTGTCGTGCTATCTCCTTACAGTAAACCGCTATTTATGCAGCTGTGCCAGCAGGCCCTGCAAAGGGTGGCGCAACTTAATACCCGCAAAGCGATGGGCCTGGCAGCGGCAGGAAAAACCACTGGCCAGTAACTGGTCCGTCTCGCCGTTGAGGCGCGGTGCCCAGGACTGCTGGAAAATCGCCCGGGAGGTCTCTTTGTGCGCGGTTTCATGGCCGTAGGTGCCGGCCATGCCGCAACAGCCCAGGCGCTCTGTTGTCAGCTCCAGACCGAGCGCGGCAAAGACACTGTGCCAGTCCCCCAGCGAATCCCTGGCATTGGTCTGCTCACTGCAGTGGGGCAGCAGCTGGAAACGGGTCTGCCTCACCCGGTGGCGCTGCTGTACCAGATGCTGGCTGTGGCCCGCCAGCCACTCCTGCAGCAGCTGTACCTTTGGCGCTTGGTCACCCATCACCTTGCGGTATTCGGAGCGGTAGACAATTGTCATGGAGGGGTCGACACCCACTAGTGGTATCCCCGATTCCGCCAGTTTTTTCAGCATGGCACTGTTGGCCAGGGCCACCCGTTCGAACTGGCGTAAAAAGCCGTGCACATGCAGGGGTTTGCCATTGGCGTGAAAAGGCGCGACCAATGGGAAAAAATCCAGTCTCTTCAGCAGGTGCAGCAGATCCGCCACCATTTCGGCATCGAAATAACTGGTGAAAGCGTCCTGCACTATGATGACAGCCCTCTCCCGTTGGGCAGGGCCCAGAGAGTCCAGACAGGCGTGACTGGCCAGGGGTACACCCAGCTCGGACATGGATTTTGTCAGGCGCTTGCGGGCCAGCATCGGGCTGTCCACCAGGCCCAGCCCCCGCTCCAGCAAGCGGCGTACCGGCGCCAGTTTCATTGGCCAGTTGTAGAGCTGCGGCAGCCTGGCCAGTTGTGGCATGGTGAACTCCAGGGCACCGACAAAATAATCCCGCAGCGGCCGCAGGTAGCGGCTGTAGTACAGCTCCAGAAACTTAGCGCGAAATTCGGGTACATCCACTTTGATAGGGCACTGACCGGTACAGGACTTGCAGCCCAGGCAGCCCTGCATGGCCGCGTTTACTTCGTGATTGAAATCGTACTCGCCTCTGGCCCGGGCCAGCGAATGCTTGATACGCCCCGGCAGACCGACAAAGAAGGACTGCTCGCGGAATTTGCGACTCGCCTCGGCCGCATCCACACCCCGGTTACTGAGAAGGCGCAGCCACTCCCGCATTAGAGACGCGCGCCCCTTGGGGGAGTGGATACGCTCTCGGGTGGCTTTGTAGGAGGGACACATTGCTGAGTCCGGGTCCCAATTGAAACAGGCACCGTTGCCGTTGCAGTGCACGCCCTCGCTATAGCCATCCCATACCTGGGCGGGGATCTGGCGGTCCCGTTCACCGCGGGTGGGTACCGCATCGATTTTCAGCAGTCCCGAGGCGATGCTGGGGGTGGCGACCTTGCCTGGATTCAGCTGGTTGCGGGGATCGAAGGCGGCCTTGATTCTCTGCAATTCTGGGTAGAGTTCGCCAAAAAATTCCGGCGCGTATTCCGCGCGCACACCCTTGCCGTGTTCGCCCCACAGCAGACCACCGTATTTTTGTACGAGCGCCACGACTTTGTCGGTGATCGGGCGGATCAGTGCTGCCTGTGCCGGGTCCTTCATGTCGATGGCCGGCCGCACGTGCAGCACCCCGGCGTCCACATGACCGAACATGCCGTAATCGAGTCCCATCTCATCCAGCACAGCGCGAAATTCACCGATAAAGTCCGCCAGATGCTCGGGCGGCACACAGGTATCTTCGACAAACGGGATGGGGCGTTTCTCACCGTGCACATTGCCCAGCAGGCCAACGGCGCGCTTGCGCATGGCCCAGATTTTGTCCACTTCCGCGTGGCCCCTGGCAATGGAGTAGCCGATACTCTTGCCGGCCTGGCCCAGCAGAGCGTCCACGCCGCTGGTGAACTGCTTCAGGGTCAGATCCAGCTCCTCCTCGGAGGCGGCGGTGTACTCCACCAGGTTGATGCCTTTGACCCGGCCTTTATCGCCCGCGAAATACTCGCTTACGCTGGTCCAGACAATGTCCTCCATCGCCAGCTGCAATACTTTGCTGTCCACAGTTTCAATGGAAGTGGGCCCGGCCCGCATCAGCGATTCCGTATCCCGCAGCGCGTCCCGGAAATGGTCGTATTTCAGGTTGACCAGAGCGACGCATTTGGGAATTCGAAGAACCCTGAGCTTGGCCTCGGCGACAAAGCCCAGGCTGCCCTCGGAGCCGCACAGCACACTGTTCAGGTCGAAGTGTTCACCGTCGCGCCCGGTGCCCAGGTGGGCGAGATCGTAGCCGGTGAGGCAGCGGTTCAGTTGAGGGAATTTCCGCGCGATCAGATCGGCTTTGTCCCGGGCGATGGCCGCGCATACCCGGTGCGCCTCCCCCACCCGGTCGCCGCGGGCGCTCGCCCGCTGCAATGTCTCGCCGTCAATGGGTTGCGAGCGCCAGAGTTCACCTCCCAGCAGTACCGTGGCCAGTTCCAGCACATGGTCGCGGGTCTTGCCATAGACACAGGAGCCCTGACCGGAGGCGTCGGTGTTGATCATGCCGCCGATAGTGGCGCGGTCGCTGGTGGACAGCTCCGGCGCGAAGAAGAGCCCGTGGGGCTGTAGGGCCGCGTTGAGCTGGTCTTTCACCACTCCCGCCTGCACTTTTACCCAGCGTTGTTCGGCGTCGATCTCCAGGATGCGGTTCATGTGCCGGGACAGATCCACCACCAGACCATCGGTCAGCGACTGGCCGTTGGTGCCGGTGCCGCCGCCCCGGGGGGACAGGACGACCGTGTGGAATTCCTCGCGGTCCGCCAACTCCGCCAGCAACTGCAGATCGCCGGTGTCCCGCGGGTAGATCACGGCCTGCGGCAGCACCTGGTAAATGGAGTTGTCGGTGGCCAGCACAGTGCGGCTGGCGTAACTGGGACTGGTGTCGCCGCGAAAGCCGGCTTCCGTCAGGGCCCGCAGAAAGGCCAAATAGAGCGCTTGCACCTCGTCTACTTCGCGCAGTGCTGGAATCATGGGTTTGCTCGTGATACTCGGCAGGGTCTGGCATTGTAGCCGCGGCAATTGGGCATGCAAGATGCGGCGGCCGGTAACTGGCGGCTGACCCGGCGGCCATCGTCATTGTTATACAAAAAGAGGCGCTTGTATAAGTGCTGTACTCGCACTATACATGCTGCACAGGGCTTGCAAACTGTCCAATTGATATGAAGATCGAACTTTTGGTGCGCAGGATTCCCGTCGGTATCAGCCAGTGCGCCATGGGGGATCCGGTACGTTACAACGCCGGACACAAACACAGCAAAGTGTGCACTGAACTGCTCAGCCGCTGTTTTGAGTTTGTGCCCCTGTGTCCCGAGGTGGCGATTGGTCTGGGGGTGCCCCGGGATCCGATACGGCTGGTCAAGGACGACTCCTCCCCCGATGCGGCGGTGCGGGCGCTGGGTGTGGTGGACGAATCCCTGGACGTGACCCGACCGCTGCGCGCTTACGCGGACCAGGTGGCGCCCCGGTTGCAGTCGGTGCGCGGTTATATCCTGATGCAGAATTCCCCCAGCTGCGGTCTCGCGGGGGTGCGCCGCTACCTGCCCAATGGACACGGTATCGACAGTGGCGGTACCGGCGTGTTCGCGCAGCGCCTGAGGGAGCTTTTCCCTCACCTGCCCATGGAGGAGGTGGGTCGGCTCAACAACAGCGAAATACGCGAGAATTTCCTCACCCGGGTTTTCGCCTATGACGCCTGGTTTCGCTATGTGGGGGAGCCGGTGGGTCCCGCCCGAGTGATCGAGTTCTTCACCGCCTACAAATACCTGTTGCTGGCCCACCACCAGCACAAGACCCGCGAGCTGGGTCAGCTGCTCGCCAATGTGGGAGCCCTGGAGCCGAACCAGCTGGGCCTATCAGTGCTGGGTCACATTATGGATATCCTGTCCCACCCGGCCAGCCGCAAGGACCGCACCAACGCTCTGATGCATGTGCAGGGCCACCTGAAGCACTACCTGAACCGCAGCGAGAGGGCCGAGCTGACCCGACTGATCGACGACTACCGGCAGGGCCTGAAGCCGGTGTCCGCGGTGTTGACCCTGTTGCGCCACTATCTGCCGCGCAGCCCCCACCAGTTTATTCACAGCCAGTTGTTACTGGCCGCTGAACCGGCGGAGTTGG
This sequence comes from Microbulbifer sp. TYP-18, assembly GCF_040932045.1. Classification (NCBI taxonomy): domain Bacteria; kingdom Pseudomonadati; phylum Pseudomonadota; class Gammaproteobacteria; order Cellvibrionales; family Microbulbiferaceae; genus Microbulbifer; species Microbulbifer sp. TYP-18. The sequence continues at coordinate 27,948 of NZ_JBFRBC010000006.1, read as the reverse complement.
GGTTGTGCGACTTTCACTGAGGGAGGACGTCGTGAAAACAGCGCTTTTGTTCCGGGCCTCAACCACCGCGTGGGCATTGGGCAATGCCCTGGGCCGATAGCGCCGCTGATGCGGCCGCGAGGCTGCCGATCCGGCAGGTGGCAAGGCGCACCGGGGTCAACCCGGTCACTTTGCGCGCCTGGGAGCGTCGTTACGGTTTGCTGGCACCGCAGAGAACGGCTAAAGGACACCGGCTCTACAGCGAAGCGGAGGTAGCCCGGATTGGTGAAATCCTCTCCTGGTTGGCGCGTGGCGTGGCCATCAGCAGGGTGCGCCCGTTATTGGAGCGGGCGGATGTCAGCGGCCAGCTGGAGACGGCTGAGGACCACTGGGAAAGGCTGGTGGGGCTGGCCGCTGCATCGGTGGCGCAGCTGAATGCCGGCCAATTGCGTGCCTGCCTGGAGCATATCCTGGCCAGATACCCCCCCTCCCTGGTACACGATCACTGGTTGGTACCCCTGCAGCGCCGGTTATCCGGCCAGATGCATTTCGGCGCTGCCCTGGCCAGGGCCTATTTCTGGCAACTGCTTACCCAGCGGCTGGCGGTGATGCCGGATGAGAGCCGGGAGGCGCGGCACCGGAACGGCGGCAAGGGGCCCAGGTTGCTGCTGGTGAGTTTCCCCGGTATGGAACAGCAGGCATTCGCAGCTCTATTCTCCCGGGCCTTGACCTGCGGCGCTTTTGACGTCGTGAATCTTCCCGCTGAAGCCGACCTGGGCGAACTGGCATTTGCGGAGAAACAGCTCGGCGTGCAGGGGATAATCTGTTACAGCCACAATGCGCTGCCGACGGCCATCCTCGGCAACGGCATGGCGCGCACGGCGCGAAGCCTGCAGGTACCACTCTGGTTTGCCGGTGGCCTGGTAAGCCTGCAGCGCCGCGACCTGCAGCCCTTCATTAGCGCCGGCCTCTGCCGGCTGCTGCCGGAGGACTGCGCCGGCGCTGTGCGCAGACTGCGGGAGCCGTGGTAATGACCCCTGCAAGCCGGCTGGAACGGGGCCTGGTCTGGTTTCGCACGGATCTGAGGCTGGATGACAACACAGCACTCTACCGGGCGGTAAAGCAGTGCGCGGCGGTAGCCGGTATTTTTCTCGCCTGCCCGGGGTCCTGGCGCCGCCATAATGAGGGCGACCCGCTGATCGCTTTTCGCCTCGCCTGCCTGCGCGAACTTCAATCCAGTCTGGCGGAGCGCAATATTCCCCTTTATTTCCTGGAACTGCACGATTTCTCCCGGGTGCCGCGGGCACTGCAACAGGTGGTGAAAAAACTGCGTATCGACACACTGTTTGCCAACGCCGAATATCCACTGAACGAACAGCGGCGCGATGCGGCGGTGCGCGAAGCCCTCGAGGGTGTGGGGGTGGGGGTCGAGTACTGCAGTGACCGCACCCTGGCGCCGCCGGGGAGCTTGAAAACCGGAGGTGGGGAAGCCTACAAGGTATTTACGCCGTTCAAACGCGCCTTTATCTCCCAGTGGGACGGCGACGCTTTCAAGCCGCTCCCCGCGCCGGGCAAAACCGGTGTCGCACCCTGGCCGCGGTGGCTGGAGGTGGCGGGGCCGGGCAACCTTGTGCAAACCTTGCCGGATACCGTGTCCGGCTATCCAGCAGTTCCCGTGCACAGGGGCCGGCTGTATGGCTGGCTACCCGGCGAGAAAGCGGCCCGACAGCGTTTGCAGGCGTTTCGCCAAGTGATGGACAGCTATGCGGCACAGCGGGACTTCCCCGCTATCGATGCCACCTCGCGCCTGTCCCCCTATCTCAACTGCGGCGCCATCTCGGTGCGTCGTTGCGCGTATACGGCGCTGACCTGCAACCAGGGGCGCTGGACCGGTGGCAGCGAGGGTGCCAGTTGCTGGCTCAGCGAGCTGTTGTGGCGGGAGTTTTACACCCACCTGATTGTTGCCTATCCGCGCCTGTGCATGGGCAGGCCGTTCAAGCTGGAGACGGATGCGGTGCCCTGGTCTGCAAACAGGGCGCAATTCGCCCGGTGGTGCCGGGGGGCGACAGGTGTGCCCATCGTGGACGCGGCCATGCGGCAGCTGCAGCAAACCGGCTGGATGCACAATCGGCTGCGTATGATAGTGGCGTCGTTTCTCAGCAAGAATTTATTGCTGGACTGGCGCTGGGGTGAACGCTTTTTTATGCAGCACCTGATTGATGGAGATTTCGCCGCCAACAATGGTGGCTGGCAGTGGGCGGCCTCCACCGGCACCGATGCGGCGCCCTATTTTCGTGTTTTCAACCCCTACAGCCAGTCGCAGAAATTTGATCCGAACGGGGAATTTATCCGCCGCTTTGTGCCGGAACTGGCCGGCCTCGGCGATGCGGAAATTCACTGTCCGCCCCGCTTATCCACCTATCCGCAGCCAATTTGTGATGTCCGGGAGACACGCAAAAGGGCGATTCAGGTTTTCGCACAGCTGAAATAACGCATCCATTGCTCCCTTAGATCGCGGCTGCCGGCAGCAGCGCCGAGCGGGTGTCTATACTTGCCCAATCGCAGCCCAGTCAACGGAGTGCAGCATGGCGATATTTCCCCGATCTCTTATTTTTGTTCTGGCACTTGCCATTGTTTCCGTCAGCCACGCAGACGATATCACCTCGGACCTGTATCGCGGTTTCGTCGTGTTTGGAGACAGTCTGTCCGACAGTGGCAATGCGGGTGTGTTTACCAGTGCCGACCCCGACGGGGTGATTCCCCGGCAGCCGGCGATCAGCTTTACCGCGCAAAGGTTTGGCCTGCCGATGCTGATACCCTCCTGTTTCGGTCTCGGCCCCGCCTTCGGTGGCGCTATTCCCTGTGCACCGGCGCCGGGCACACCGGAGCAGCAGGTGGCGCAGATAGTCAACTCGGTGTTGACCAATGGCAGCAACTGGGCGGTGGGCGGAAACCGGTCGGCGGACGTGTTGTTGGCGCTGGTGGGGCCGCAACGCTTCCGGGAGCTGTTCCCCAACACTACAGTGGCGGACCACAATGAGCTCAGTATTATCCTGCCGGACTCCAGCCGCTGTGGCCCGGACGGCATCTGCGACCCCGCCGCAGGTGAGAGCCCCTATCTCAGCCCCGCCGAGACGGCGCAGGTGGTTGCAGCTTTCGGCAACCCGGCGGCGTTACAGGCGCTGGTGGACGACCCCAACAACAATATCACCCTCACCGGTGTCCCCTTCGCCACCGGCCAGGGTTTCCTGCCGCAAAATGCAATAGCGGGCGACCAGCTTTATTATCTGAACGGCGGGGGCAACGATATTATCTCCGGTGTTCTGGCCGGTACCATTTCGCCGGCCAGCATGGAGCGTGCGGCCGGTTTTCTGGCCGGTGCGGCGGCCGAACTCAGGGCCGCTGGTGCCCGCTTTGTGGTGGTATCCAACGTGCCCGGGGTCGGCAGTACACCGCTGATGAACGACCTGGGACCAGCGGCGGTCAGCGCCGCCAGTATCGGCACCCAGCTCTACAATGCCTCCCTGCGGCGCCAGATCAATCTGGTTGGCAATGTGCTCATCCTCGACAGCGAAGGCATAGCTGCCCTGGCGCTGGAGCGGCCGGGCCTGTTCGGTTTTGCCGATATCAATCAGGCCGCCACCTGCTATGCGGCGGGGGCCTGCGCCAATCCGGACCCGGTATACAGTGAGGGTGGCAGCGCGCCCAATGCGAACCAGCTGTATTTCAACGACGGTGTTCACCCAACGCTGGCGGCCCAGCGTGTGCTGGGGGATTACTATTTCTCGGTTCTGAACGCCCCGGTCGGCCTCGGCATGCTGCCGGATCTGGGCTACCAGAATCTGCGTGCGCACCAGTCCAACATCGATCACCACCTGGTGGCGCAGCGTTTTCGCGAACCCGCTACCACGGTCTTTTTGGGCGGCGCCTGGCAGCGCACGGACCTGGGGCAGGGCCCGGCCCCCAATGACGACGACAATGCCTGGGATGGCCTGATCGGTTTCAGTGTGGCCTCCGGGGATCATTTCGAGTGGGCATTGGCCCTTTCTTACGGCACTACCGACTACAAACCCAGGCACCTGTCTCTGGAGGCGGACAACCTGAACCTGAGTTGGATAGCCCGCTGGAACAACCAGCGTTTCTTTATCGATGGCGGCCTTACCTATAGCGATATCGACTACGACGAAGTGGACCGGCGCATCCGCCTCGGCGATACGTTTTCCACCCGCATACAGGGGGATACCGATGGGGATGCCTCGGCCTTGTTTGTGCGTGCGGGCTTTGACTCTGTGCCGGCGCTGCCCTGCCAGATAGGTCCCTTTGTTGCGGTTTCCTTGAGCCAGGTGGATGTGGACGCCTTCAGCGAGGACACCAACCGCGATCTCACTGTAATCGGCAGCAATGGGGAAACCCTGGACCCGGTGGGTCTGCGTGTGCGTCACCAGAGCCGGGATTACTATCGCTATCGCGCCGGCTTTTTCTACAATGCGCCCAAGGATCTCGACTGGCGCTGGTTTGGTGAAGTGTGGCTGGAAGCTGCCGATGGCGACAATACCGATACAGTGGGTATCGGCCTCAAATCGATTCGGGGCAACAGCGCTTTTCTAGCCGGTTACGACAGTCGCAAGGAGGGCTTTTTTCAGAACGGCGTGGGCGCACTGGTGGGGCTCAACCTCACTGACCAGTTCCAGTTGAGTGGCAATATTTTGGTGGGGTCGGAAGATACCGTGGGCGGCCTAAACATCAATTATCGCTTCTGAGAACAGGGCGCCGTTATGGCGCCCTGCTTTTTTAAGGAACCACTCCGGCAGGGGGTGAGTGTGTCGACAGGGCGTCGACGATCACAGAATTTTCTGCGGTGCAGCTGGTGAAATTGACCGGGTAATGCGCAAAGAACCGGTTTTTCGCGCCGTCAATTACCTCTCTGGTTGTTAACGTATGTGTATCAAAGTGACAACCGGACAGCACCAATGTACACCCCCAGATTCAGTAACCAGAGTGACGCTCTCAATCAGGCGGAAGCCGATGTTTGGGCTGTCAGTGACCGGGCTCACGAGCTGGCGGGCAAGGGTGAGGATGTGGTTTTCCTCTGTGTTGGTGATCCCAACTTCGATACCCCGGAACCTATTCTGGATTTCGCCCGGGCGCGGCTGGGGGTAGGGCGGACCCACTATTCCCCCGCGGCTGGTGAGCCGGTACTGCGCCGCGCCATCGCCGATATCGAAACCAGGGTATCTCCCCACCCCTGCAGCCCGGACGACGTGGTAGTATTCCCCGGTGGTACTAATGCCATCTATGGGGTGCTGGCCTGCCTGTTGAACCCAGGCGAGCAGATCGTAATTCCCGAGCCCATGTATATCGGTTATGTGCCCATCTGCAATGCTCTGCGCCTCGACGTGAGGAAGGTGAGTTGCCCGGCGGAAACTAATTTCGCTTTTGACACCGGGGCCATCAAGCGCGCGATTACCGATGAGACCCGTGCGGTGATGATCAATACACCGGTAAACCCGACCGGGGCCATGGCTACCCCCGAACAGCTGCGGGAACTGGCCGCCTACTGCCTGGAGCGGGGTGTGTGGCTGGTGAGTGATGAAATGTACTCCATGATCACATTTGCCCGGCACCATACTTCCCTGCGCACCGCGGCGGAGAATTTGGACAATGTAGTGGTGATCGACGGGTTGAGTAAATCACACGCCATGAGTGGCTGGCGCCTGGGCTGGGCTGTGGCGAAAGGGCCACTGGTGGAGAGGCTGACCCAGTTTGCCGGGGCCACTATTTTCGGGTGTCCACAGTTTGTTCAGGAGGCCGCGGCCTTTGCGTTGGAGTTCGACGCCTATTTCGTCCGCCAGATGCGGGACGCCTACCGCAGCCGTCGCGATATCATCGTGGAGCGGATCTCCCGGATTCCATCCCTGAGCTGTTACTCGCCGGAGGCGGGTATGTTTGTGATGGTGGATGTCTCCGCCGTGGCCGATTCTGGCCAGGCATTTGCCGAATCCTTGCTGGATGCCGAACGCGTATCGGTGTTGCCGGGTGCCCCCTTCGGTGCCAGCGCCGCCAATCACGTGCGCCTGACCCTGGCTGCGGAGGAGAAGGATATCCGCCGCGCGCTGGATCGTATAGAGCGTTTCGTAACCAGCGGCAGCCGCCGGGCTGGCTGAACCCTGCCTTTCTCTACGGCGGGCAGGGCCCCGCCTTTTGCTCTGTGTTTCGGATTGACGCGAATGCCGGTATCCTTGGCGCCCTCTGTGGACACAGAACGACGGTAAAGTGAAAATAGATCGGCACAACCTCAAAATTCTGCAAGCTCTGCAGACCAATGCGCGCATCAGTAATCTCAACCTCAGCGAAAAAATCGGGCTGTCGGAGAGCGCATGCCTGGCGCGGGTAAAACGGCTGACCAGCGAGCGTTATATTCGTGAATTTCAGGCCGAGGTAAATCTGGACAAGGTCCGGCATGCTGAATTTTACGTCAATGTAGCACTGAAGCGGCAGGATGCACGTACCAGTGAAAGCTTTCGCCGTACCATCGACAGCATTCCGCAGATTGTCTCCTGCGTGAAAATGTCCGGCGAGTTCGACTACATGTTGCGGTTTGTATGCCCCGATGCTGCCGATTTCAATCGTGTGTCGGAACAGCTACTGGCGGACGAGGAAGCGGCGATTTCCCGCATGACCTCGCACCTGGTGATCGAGAAAACCAAGCCATTCGCCGGTTATCCACTGGAACTGTTATTCCAGGATTGAATGCAAAGCGTTTTTATCACCAGGGTCGGATTGCGCGCAACCAGTCGCTCTATGGACGGGCCGTAGACCGCACCCGCTGAGTCCCATTACCCCCGGCTGACCATCAGCCCAGGGGTGTGGGGCAATTCCCGGTAAAGGTCCCGCAAGCGAAAGCCCAGCCATTGACCCGAAAGCGAGGTCGTGGCACTAACCCCACTTGAGTCGCAGTGACAAGGAGGAAGACAACGTGAAGCAAAGTGGACCTATTTATCTCGGCCTGAATGCCCTGGTGTTCGCCACCATCAGCGCTATGGCATTCGTCAATCCCGAAGCATTTGCCCGCACTATCGACTTTGCCCTGTTGACACCTTCGGCGGTACCGGAACTGCTGGCCACCTATGGCGGGCTGATGCTGGTGATCGCCTGCCTGATCGCGCTGTCACTGTTTCTCCACCGCCGCAGGGCCATGGCATATTTCCTGATCACTCTGTCCTATGTGGGTTTCAGCGGTGGTCGCCTTGTGGGCATACTGGCCCACAGCGGTTTCGACTGGCGCAACTTCTTCTTCCTGGCCGCGGAATTGGTGCTGCTTGTCTGGGGTGCTGCCTGCTATTGGCAAGAGCGAGGCCGCGGGCTGGCAGGTTGCTGAAAAAGCCTTCCCCAGCAGGTTGTTGAAAAAGGCATCCTGCCTGTTTCAAAACGCGAAAAGCGAAAAATGTAATTTTCATTTTTCTCCCAAAATCAACGACTTGGGCATCGCCGATTTTGCCGGAACATCCATGTTCCGGTACCAGGCGTCGAAATTCTTCGAATTTCAACAGCCTGCTAGCGAAATGAAAAAAAAGCGCGGAGCCGTTGCCGGACCGCGCAAGGTGTTGCGGATTTCTGCCGATCAGCCGCAATTCAGATACTGGCACTGACCTCGCCGGCCTGGCGAGAGGGTTGTGCTCCAGCGGTGGCGCGCCTGAACTCGTCCTTGTAGTGCTTGAATTCTGTGCCCATCAGCCGGTCCCAGAAAGTGAAGTAAAAGCCGTAGTTGCCTTGGAACTTCTGGTGATGCAGATCGTGATGGGTGGTTGTGGTGAGGATATCCAGCGGCCCATCGACCCAGCCGCGGGGATGGAATTCACAGCCGGCGTGCAGCATGGCATTGCGGAAGATCATAATGAATATAAACGCCAGCCAGATCAGCGGGTGCAGGGGTATCAGCATCATAATCAAGGGCGAGAATACAGCCATCAGGGCCGCTTCGCCGACGGAAAAGCTATAGGCGGCCCAGGGTGTTGGTGTGCGGGACAGGTGGTGCAGCCGGTGAAAATGCCGGAACAGCTTTGGGTGGTGCATGGCCCGGTGGGTCCAGTAAAAATAGGCATCGTGCACCACTATCACTACCGGCAGGCTGAGCAGATTCCACCACATGGGAACTGTGCTCCAGTCGTGATACAGCTTCACCACGCCCCAGTCGGCCAGAATTCCCGTAATCAGGCCGACAGTGGCGAAGACAACCAGGGTCAGCATTGAAAAGCTGATTTCCCGCCGGATATCGTTCCAGCCGGCGCGGCGATTTTGCAGTCGGCGGCTATCCATCCAACGTCGAAACAGGAAACCCACCGCGAGACTGACAGTGGTCGTGGCGAGCAGATAGCGAAACAGGCCATTCTTATAGTAGAAGGCCCAGTCGCCCCCCAGTCCCGATAGAAATTCCATAGATTTACCTTTTGCGGGTTGCCGCATCCGTTCATTGTCGGTCAATGGTGTCGCCGGTACCGAATCAATGCGACCCCCTGGTGCACTTTGGCCAACTGAGTGTGCGGGAGAGGGGTGTGCTTCGCTTGCGGAAAGCAAAAAAACGGCTGACGAATTCCGAAAACAGGTATAAATAGGAGCGAAAAGCCCGCTACTCCGGTCAGTCAGTCAACTGCTGGCGGCGGAATTCCGTCGGGGTCAGGTCGTGGCGGCGCTTGAAGGCCGCGTTGAACGGGCTCAGTGACCGGTAACCGGTATCCAGGGCGATGGTGAGCACCGGCAGGTGTGCCTGGTCAGGGTCCGCCAGGCGGGTGCTGGCCTCGTCGATACGGAACTGGTTCAGGTACTCGTTGAAATTTCGATAACCCAGGTGCCGGTTGATCAGAGCGCGCAGCACATGCTCGCGGGCATCCAGCAGTTCCGCCAGCTCGCGGATAGTGAGTCCGGTACGCCTATAGCCGCCGTCACTCATGTGGCTCTGCAGGCGCTGCAGCAGCTGGGTCTGCTGCGGGTCCAATGGCTCGCTGGCCACGGGTATCTCCCGCTTGGTGTTGGCGGAATTTTCATTGTTGGGCAGCGACTCCGTCAGTGCGGCCGGGGACAGTGCCAACAGCCACAGGCAGGCGGCAAAGCACAATAGGCTGGCGAGCACCGCGTGCAGAATTGGAACTTCCGCGGGCATGGGCTGGTAGGAAAACAAAAACTCGGCACAGATCACGATCAGCATATAACTGCCGATGGCCGTCAGCAGCGCCGCACGCAGGTTTCTGCGGGCCTCCACCAGGTCGGACTGAAAGTGCCGTAACAGGGTCACCAGGCCCGCGGCCACCAATCCCAGCTTCATCGGCTGGGACAGGATATACAGAGTGTCCTGTAGTGGGGATAACGCCTGCAGTGGCATATGGCCGGCGGGGACGTCGACCGCCACCGACAGCGCGACCAGCAGCCAACCCCAGTGGGGGAATCCCTCGCTGTCACTGCACAAGTGGTGCGCGAACAGCCAGAAGGCCGCCGGTACCAGCGTGATGGGTAAATCCAACAGCAGTGCCATAACGCCCTGCTGCGGGGGCAGCAGTGGGCGCAACAGGTAGCAGAAGGTCCCGGTGAGCACTACGATCAGCCAGCGGCCGGCGGACTGCTGGCGATTCGAAATGGTCAGTTTGGCAGCGGCCAGAAGAAGGAGGCCGCAGGCCGTTCCAGTAAAAAACACATAACTGTCGTGCAAACCTCACCTCCAGCGGGTCGCCCAGGCATCGAGTACTTTACGGCTGTAGGTGTGGCGGCCATAGCTGCCGTTGTAGTAGGCCAGCGCATTGGCGAGGTTGCCTTTGGCCTTGCCGATATAGTGTTTGAGGATGGTGCAGCCGTAGCGCAGGTTGGTATCCATATCGATCAGATTGTCACTGGGGCTACCGATCTCGTTTTTCCAGAACGGCATCACCTGCATCATGCCCTGGGCCCCCACGCGGGATACGGCGTAGGGATTGAAGGCACTTTCGATCTGGATGACCGCCAGTACGATTTCCGGTTGCAGCCCCGCCAGAGTGGCTTCGCGATGTACCGCCTTGAGGATCTGCATGCGCTCGTCCGGGTCCTTGATATAGCGGGTGAGGGGCTGTGACTTGGCCAGCAGCCAGACCTCGGCATCGAAGCGATCGGTAAAGCTGTTGGCCTGGGAGATGGCCGCCCGCAAAGCGCGCCGCTGCTCCGGATCGATATCCGGTATCTGCATCTGCGCCAGGCTGTGAGTGCAGAAAAAAACCAGCACCATGGACAGGCAGTTTCTAATCATTATCAGTCCAGGTTAGTAACCAATCCAATTGATGGCGCTCCACCAAAAGGTCGTCGTCCCCAAAATCCTGCGCGACCATGTGAGACCGTTTGCGCTTGAACGGCTCGGATTGACCTCCGCCCGGCGCGCCCGGCGTCAATCCATTAGCAGGTAGTTGAAAAAAACCTCCCCGACTTTCCGCAAACCCGCCACGACAAATCAAGCAGTTGCGCCCTTGTTGCGCCAGACGGTCCCCGTTGCCCTTTGGGTACTGGGGTTATTGGTCGCCGAGTATTTTTTCCACCAGTATCTGCTCCAGCTGCGACTCGGCAAAATCCTGGCTCTCCGCATCCCGGCGGCCCTTGTATTCAACCACACCTTTTTCCAGTCCGCGATCACCGACCACGATTCGGTGAGGTATGCCCAGCAGCTCCACGTCCGCCAGCATAGCGCCCAGACGCGCCCGGGGCTCGTCCATAAACAGCACATCGATACCCCTGTCCCGCAGCGACTGGTAGAGGTGTTCGCATTTTTCCCGTACCAGGTCACTCTTGTGCATATTGATCGGTACAATCGCCAGTTGGAAGGGGGCTATGGCTTGCGGCCAGAGAATCCCGGAGTCGTCGTGGTTCTGTTCGATGGCGGCGGCCACTATACGGGAGATCCCGATGCCGTAGCAGCCCATAGTCATCACCTGTTCCTTGCCATTTTCGTCCAGCACAGTGGCGTTCATGGCCCGGCTGTACTTTTCGCCCAGCTGGAAAATGTGGCCCACTTCGATACCCCGCTTGATCTCCAGGGTGCCGCTGCCATCCGGGCTGGTATCGCCGGCTACCACATTGCGGAGATCCTCCACCCGCTGCAGCTTGACGTCGCGGTCCCAGTTGACCCCGGTCAGGTGGTAGTCATCCCGGTTGGCACCACAGATAAAGTCTCCCAGGTGGGCGGCAGACCGGTCGACGATGGTTTCAATTTGCAGTTCCACCGGTCCCAGGGAACCGATACCACAACCCAGCTCGGCGACGATGCGCTCCTCCGCGGCAAATTGCAGCGGGCTGGCGATGCCGGCCAGCTTTTCCGCCTTCAGTTCGTTGAGTTCGTGATCGCCGCGCAGCACTAGGGCCACTAGGGGCGGTGTCTGTCCCTCCTCCGTTGCACCCAGCACAATCAGTGTCTTCACCGACTGCGCGGGGTCGGCGTGCAGGAATTCGCTCACAGCGGCGATAGTTTTCTGCCCCGGAGTATGTACCTCCTGCATGTCCCTGCTCGCTTGCGGGCGCTCGCCCTGTGGCGCCAGGGCTTCCGCCAGCTCCACGTTGGCGGCGTAGCGGGACTCGCTGGAGAAGGCGATATCGTCTTCCCCACTCGCTGCCAGGACCTGGAACTCGTGTGACCGGGAGCCGCCAATGGAACCGGTATCGGCCAGTACCGGGCGATAGTCCAGGCCGATGCGGTCGAAGATGCGGCAATAGGCCTGGTGCATCGCATCGTAGGTTTCCTGTAGCGAGTCGCCGCCCAAGTGGAAGGAGTAGGCGTCCTTCATGGTGAACTCCCGTGCGCGCATAACACCGAAGCGGGGACGGATCTCGTCGCGGAACTTGGTTTGGATCTGGTAGAAGTTCACCGGCAGCTGCTTGTAGCTGCTGATTTCGTTGCGGATCAGGTCGGTGATCACTTCCTCGTGGGTCGGTCCTAGGCAGAAGGGGTTGTGATGCCGGTCCTGCAGCCGCAGCAATTCCGGGCCGTACTCCTGCCAGCGGCCGGACTCCTCCCACAGTTCCGCCGGCTGCACCACCGGCATCAGTACTTCCAGTGCACCGGCCCGATCCATCTCTTCCCGGACTATACGTTCAACTTTGCGCAAGACCCGCAAACCTGTGGGCAGCCAGGTATAGAGACCGGAAGCCAGGCGGCGGATCATGCCCGCGCGCAGCATCAACTGGTGGCTGATGACCTTGGCGTCATTAGGGGTTTCTTTCTGGGTGGCGACCAGATAGCGGGATGCGCGCATAGAGGGTTTCTGCTTATATTGCTTTGTGGGGGCGACATTTTACGTCGATGACGCGGCTTGTTGGTAGGGCTGGCGCCCGCCATTGATATACGGTGGCGGCCCGGGGGTGTCGCAGCATGAAAAACCCCGCCGGAGCGGGGTCGGTGGAGGCTGGCGGAGGGATCAGGACTCGGCCATCTCCTTCATTTTCTTCAGCGGACGAATCTTCACTTGAATGCTGGCCGGCTTGGCCTTGAACATGGTCTCCTCGCCGGTGAAGGGGTTGATGCCCTTGCGCGCCTTCTTGGCTGGCTTTTTGACAGTGGTGATTTTCATCAGACCGGGCAGGGCGAACTCCCCCACAGCACGCTTCTTGATGTGGCCCTCAATGATGTCGGTCAATTCGTCCATCACGGACTGGACCTGTTTGCGGCTGAGGTCGGTATTCGTGGCTATCTGGTTCAGTATCTGGGTCTTGGTATATTTCTCTCTGACTGCGGTCACTTTCTTGACCTTTGCCGGAGCGGCTTTCTTTGCTGCTTTCTTTGCCGGAGCCTTCTTCGCAGCGGTCTTTCTGGTCTTTTTGGCGGTAGCTTTCTTAGCTGCAGTTTTACGTGCGTTCATGGTAGCTTCCTTCTAATGATGTTGTTCCAATGAAAGTGAGTTCGTACGCTTGCGGTGTTGTCCGCCAAGAAGCGGGGCAGGCACCCGGTACTGAGGGGAAGTATATATAGTTTTTTTTCTCCCGCACGCGAAAAAACAGGAAAAATAGTGCTTTTTGAACCGTATCTCAGCCGGTGGCCCCTCCCGGGCCGGCGGGCCGGGTTTCCCCGGTGCTGGCGCGGCTTCTTCCCGGGGGGGCGCTCATGTATAATCTGCGCCCCCCAAGAAGTACCAGGTGTTGCTTCATGCCGATCTACGAATACCAGTGCGAAGCCTGCGGTCACCAGATGGAGGCATTGCAGCGAATGAGTGATGCTCCATTGACCAGCTGTCCCTCCTGTGAACAGCCGCGGCTGCGCAAGAAGATTTCCGCAGTGGGCTTTCGCCTCAAGGGCAGTGGTTGGTACGAGACCGACTTCAAGGCCGGAAACAAGAAAAATCTGGCTGGGGACACGGCTAAGCCGGCGGCCAAGTCGGAAGCCAGTTCCGGCTCCGCGACGGAAACGGGCTGAACTGGACAAAAATTGGACGGCTGGCGCCGATCCGGAAGAATGACTATCGGCAACGGGGATTGTATTCATGCGCAGTGACTACTGTGGCACCCTTCGAGCTGCGGACATAGACCGCGAAGTTACCCTGTGTGGTTGGGTGGACCGCCGCCGCGACCACGGCGGAGTGATTTTTATCGATCTGCGCGACCGCGACGGGATTGTCCAGGTGGTGTTCGATCCGGATGTGGGCGAACACTTCGAGCGCGCCGACCGGGTGCGTGCCGAGTATGTGCTCAAGGTCAGTGGCCGTGTGCGTGCGCGCTCGGAGGCCACCGTCAATCCGGGCATGGCGACCGGCGAGGTGGAGGTCTATGGTACCCAGCTGGAAATTCTCAGTCTCGCTGAACCGGTACCTTTCCAGCTGGACGAATACACGGCGGTGGGCGAGGACGTGCGGCTCAAGTACCGCTACCTGGATCTGCGCCGCAATGAGATGCAGCACAACCTGCGCTTTCGCTCCCGGCTCACCACCGCCATTCGCAATTACCTCGATGGCGAAGGCTTCCTGGATATCGAAACCCCGATTCTGACCCGGGCCACGCCCGAGGGTGCGCGGGATTACCTGGTACCCAGCCGTACCCACGAGGGCAAATTTTTCGCCCTGCCGCAGTCGCCACAACTGTTTAAGCAGCTGCTGATGGTGTCCGGCTTCGATCGCTACTACCAGATAGCAAAGTGCTTCCGCGACGAGGACCTGCGTGCGGACCGCCAGCCTGAGTTCACGCAGATCGATATAGAGACCTCGTTTCTGGAAGAGGGCGATATCATGTCCATTACGGAGGGCATGGTGCGCCAGCTGTTTCAGGAGCTGAAGGGCGTGGAGCTCGGGGATTTTCCGCGCATGTCTTATGGCGAAGCCATGGAGCGTTTCGGCTCCGACAAGCCGGATCTGCGTATCCCGCTGGAGATGGTGGAAATCAAGGACCTGATGCGGGAGGTGGACTTCAAGGTGTTCTCCGGCCCGGCCAACGATCCCAAGGGGCGTGTCGCCGCGCTGAAAGTGCCGGGGGGCAACCACAAACTGACCCGCAAGCAGATAGACGACTACGGCAAGTTTGTCGGCATCTACGGTGCCAAAGGCCTGGCTTATATCAAGGTCAATGACAAGTCCGACCTGGAGAATGGCCTGCAGTCGCCCATCGTCAAGTTCCTGCCCAACCGGACCCGTGCGGCGATTGTCGAGCGGGTGGCGGCGGAAAACGGCGACCTGATTTTTTTCGGCGCCGACAAGGGCAGGATAGTCGCCGAGGCGCTGGGTGCATTGCGCTGCAAGCTGGGTGCGGACCTGAACCTGTACACCTGTGACTGGGCGCCGCTGTGGGTGGTGGACTTCCCCATGTTCGAAGAGGCCGACGACGGCAGTCTCACCTCGCTGCACCACCCTTTCACGGCGCCGTCCTGTGCACCGGAGGCGCTGGAGCAAAACCCGCTCGCGGCACTGTCCCGGGCTTACGATATGGTGCTCAACGGCACCGAATTGGGTGGGGGCTCCATCCGTATCCACGATCAGGTCATGCAGCAGACGGTGTTCCGTATTCTCGGGATAGACGCGGGGGAGCAGAGGGAAAAATTCGGTTTCCTGCTGGACGCGCTCAAATATGGTGCGCCGCCCCACGGCGGCCTGGCTTTTGGCCTCGATCGCCTGGTGATGCTGATGACCGGCAGCGACTCCATTCGCGACGTGATCGCCTTCCCCAAAACCCAGAGTGCCGCCTGTGTCATGACCGATGCCCCCGGTGCGGTGGACGCGAAGCAGCTGCGCGAGCTGAATATCCGCCTGCGCCAGCAGGAAAAGCAGATCAGTTAGATACCCCGGCCGGTTTCGGTGGCAAAGGCGATAGAGCGGAGAGATAGAGATGGCGGGACACAGCAAATGGGCCAACATCAAGCACCGCAAGGCGGCTCAGGACGCCAAGCGGGGCAAGGTCTTCACCAAGATTATTCGCGAACTGACGGTAGCCGCCAAAGCCGGTGCCAACCCGGATGACAATCCGGCTCTGCGGGCCACTATCGACAAGGCGCTGGGCGCCAATATGAAACGCGATACCATCGACAAAGCCATAGCCCGCGGCGCTGGCAACAGCGATGGTGAAAACTATGAGGCGGTCACCTATGAGGGGTATGGCGTCGGTGGCGTGGCGGTACTGGTGGAGTGCCTGACCGACAACCGCAAGCGCACCGTGGCGGAAGTGCGCCATGCCTTCAGCAAGCGCGGCGGCAACCTGGGCACCGATGGTTCGGTTGCCTATCTCTTTTCCCGCAAGGGGCAGATTTACTACCAGCCGGGCGTCGATGAGGATGCCCTGATGGAAGCCGCCCTGGAGGCGGGCGCCGACGACATAGTTGCCAACGACGACAACAGTGTGGAGGTGACCACCGAATTCCAGGACTATTTGTCGGTCAAGGATGCGCTGACAGCGGCTGGTTTTACCCCCGCCGGAGCCGAAATCGCCATGGTCCCCTCCACTACAGTGCCACTGGACCGGGAAGGTGCCGAGAAGGTGCTGGCGCTGGTGGATATGCTGGAAGACCTGGACGATGTGCAGAATGTCTACACTAACGCCGATATCCCCGACGAGGTGATGGCACAGCTGGCCTGATACCGGCTGCTTCCTCTCCCCCCTGCCGTCCCTGCCGGGGTAGTGCCCGTGTCCCGCAGTTGTGCACAATTGCCTTGACGGTATTGCTTTGCCTTGGGACACTCGGGCCCACTATTTGTATAAATGTACAGGGGATAGTCTGCGGTGACTCGGATTCTGGGAATAGATCCCGGCTCGCGCAAGACCGGCTACGGCCTGATTGATGTTGGGCGGGGCAAGGCCCGCTATGTCGCCAGCGGTGTGATTCGCATCCCGGATGCGGCCCTGCCGGAGCGCCTCAAACTTATTTTTGATGCCGTGAGCCAGATCGCCGGCCAGTATCGGCCCACCCAGATGGCAATCGAAAACGTATTCATGTCCAAGAGCGCCGCTTCGGCGCTGAAACTTGGGCAGGCCCGCGGCGCAGCCATCGTTGCCGCCGTCCAGGCGGACCTGGAGGTGGCGGAATACGAAGCGCGCAAGGTCAAGCAGGCGGTGGTCGGCAGTGGCGCGGCGGACAAGCTGCAGGTGCAGCATATGGTCAAAACCCTGCTGCAGCTGCCTGCCAGCCCGCAGGAAGATGCGGCGGATGCCCTCGCTGTGGCCCTGTGCCATCTGCACACCATACAGACACTGGTGCAAACCGCTACCGGCAGTACAAGCCGGTTTCGCCGCGGCCGCCTGAGTGTCTCTTGACGGAAAACGGACAATAAGATGATAGGAAGACTGAATGGCAGCCTGGCGGTGGTGCAGCCGCCCCTGTTGCTGCTGGACGTGCAAGGTGTGGGTTACGAACTGCTCGCGCCCATGACCACCATATTCGAGCTGCCACCGCTGGGGCAGAGGGTGCAACTGTACACCCACCTAGCGGTTTCCGAGACCGCACAACAACTCTATGGTTTTATCCACGAGGCGGACCGCCAACTCTTCCGCACTTTGATCAAAGTCAACGGCGTCGGGCCGAAAATGGCGCTGGCGATTCTCTCCGGCCTCGATGCCGCCTCCCTGTCCCGCTGTGTGGCGGAGGACAATGTAGCCGCGCTGGTGAAGCTGCCGGGTGTGGGCAGGAAAACCGCCGAGCGCCTTATCATCGAGCTGCGCGACAAACTGGCGCCCCAATCCGGCGATGGCGACAATATCGCTGTGGCCAGCGCCGAAAGAGTCCGGGCCGATAGTGCCGGTGAGGCGGAGATCGCCCTGACCGCGCTGGGCTACAAGCCGGTCGACGCGGCCAAAATGGTCGCGCGCGCCAATAAACAGGCACCGGATGCCGACAGCGCCACGCTGATCCGGCTGGCCCTGAAAAGCATGGCCCCTGCCTAGCAGGCTGTCGAAATTCGCAGAATTTCGACAGCCTGGTACCGGAATATGGATGTTCCGGCAAAATCGACGACGCCTAAGTCGTTGATTTTGGAAGAAAAGTGAAAATCACATTTTTCGCTTTTCGTGTTTTGAAACAGGCAGGATGCCTTTTTCAACAACCTGCTAGGTCCCGTTGTGACATAAAAAGTGCCAATCGAGGCACGAGGAGAGCGGTTTGGTTGCTCCAAATAGAAGGCGATTAACGAAGAGTGGCGTCTGGTCCGCCACAACTCGAAGGGCAGTCACTGGTTCTGTACCCTGCGGCGCTAGAAACTGTTTATGTGGGTCCGCCACACCGCACAATTCCCGCCTTGCAGATCAAAACCAGTGGCAGCAGGGCTCACTCAGTGACTGTCAACGGGCCCTGACCGGGAGATAGTGCCGTGATTGAAGCCGACCGTCTCATCGCCCCCCAACCGCTCGGGCCCGAGGGCCAGGAAGAGCAGCACGACCGCGCCGTGCGACCGAAGTCCCTGGCCGACTATGTGGGCCAGCCGGTGGTGCGCGAGCAGATGGAAATCTTTATCCAGGCCGCCAGGCTCAGGGGCGAGGCACTGGATCACACACTGGTATTCGGGCCGCCGGGTCTCGGCAAAACAACCCTGGCCAATATCATCGCGGCCGAGATGGGGGTTGCCATCAAAACCACGTCCGGTCCGGTCTTGGAGAAGGCTGGGGACCTGGCCGCCCTGATGACAAATTTGGAGCCGGGCGATGTGCTTTTCATCGATGAGATCCACCGCCTGAGTCCCCATGTGGAAGAGGTCCTCTATCCGGCCATGGAGGACTACCAGCTGGATATCATGATCGGCGAGGGCCCGGCCGCGCGTTCCATCAAACTGGACCTGCCGCCGTTTACTCTGGTGGGGGCCACCACCCGCGCAGGTCTGCTGACCTCGCCCCTGCGGGACCGTTTCGGGATAGTCCAGCGCCTGGAGTTTTACAGCGTGGAGGACTTGACCAGCATAGTGCGCCGCTCCGCGGGCCTGATGGGAGTGGAGATGGACGCGGGTGGCGCGGTGGAAGTGGCCCGGCGCGCTCGCGGTACCCCCCGCATCGCCAACCGGCTGTTGCGCCGCGTGAGGGACTTCGCCGACGTGCGGGGGGACGGCAGCGTGGATACCGACACCGCGGATGCCGCGCTGAATATGCTCAACGTGGACGCGCGGGGCTTTGACCAGTTGGACCGGCGCATGCTGCTGGCGATGATCGAGAAGTTCGACGGTGGTCCGGTGGGGGTGGACAGCCTCGCCGCGGCGGTGAGTGAAGAGCGGGGCACCATTGAGGATGTGCTGGAACCCTATCTGATTCAGCAGGGCTATATCACGCGCACACCGCGCGGCCGGGTGGTAACCGCCATCGCCTATGAACACTTTGGCCTGCCGCACCCCGGCGGCAGCTAGCGGCTCCGGTGCCGCGACTCCACAAGCAACCAAAACGGGGCAGCCAAGAGGAGCAGTGGTGAGCGAGCCTTTCAGTATTCCGATGCGTGTCTATATAGAGGATACGGACGCGGGCGGGATTGTCTATTACGTTAATTATTTGAAGTATATGGAGCGCGCGCGCACAGAATTGGTCCGCTCACTCGGCTATGATAAGCCAGCTATGCCTCGCGAGGGCCTGTTGCTGGTGGTGCATTCGGCGCAAATACAGTACCGTCGTTCCGCTCGCCTAGACGATACGTTGCGGGCAACCGCGGCGATTGGCAAACTGGGGCGCGCGGGGATCACCTTCGAGCAAAAAATCTGGCGCGACGGTGAAATAATTTGCCAGGGCGTGGTCAAAGTCGCCTGCGTTGCAGAGAATAATCGCAAGCCCTGTGCGCTACCCGCATCCATTTACTCAGCATTGAAGGCAGCTTGTAAAGAATGAACGCCGGTGAACAAATCTCCCTCTGGAGTCTGATACAGAGTGCCAGTCTGCTGGTACAACTGGTTATGTTGCTGTTGTTGATAGCCTCGGTGACTTCATGGGTCATGATTGTGCAGCGTGGACTCTATCTGTCCCGCGCCAAGAGTGCCCTGTCCGGCTTTGAGCGCCGCTTCTGGTCGGGGGCGGACCTCAATCAGCTGTTCCGCGAAGGCAACACCCGCGCCGAGAAGGGGCGGGTGCACGGTCTGGAATCCATTTTTCGCGCCGGCCTGACGGAGTTCACCCGCCTGCGTCAGCAGGGCCACAGCAGTCCCGAAGCGGTGATGGAAGGGGTGGAGCGCGCCATGCGCGTGGCCCTCAACCGGGAGCAGGAACGCTTGGAAATGAATCTGCCGTTTCTCGCCAGCGTGGGCTCCGTGAGCCCCTATATCGGCCTGTTCGGCACCGTGTGGGGCATCATGAACTCCTTCCGCGGTCTGGCCACAATGCACCAGGCCACTATCGCCACGGTGGCGCCGGGCATCAGTGAGGCCCTGGTGGCCACTGCAATGGGGTTGTTCGCTGCTATTCCCGCTGTGCTGGCCTACAACCGCTACGCCGCCAGGGCGGAATGGCTGTTGTCCAGCTACGAGACTTTTGCCGAGGAGTTCTCCTCCATACTGCACCGCAAGGTGCACTCCAGCTGAACCGGATGCATCTATGAGCATTTCCCGCAAGGCACCCAAAAAGAAACTGGTCTCGGAGATCAACGTCGTACCCTACATCGACGTAATGTTGGTACTGCTGGTGGTTTTCATGGTGACGGCGCCGCTGCTGATGCAGGGGGTCAAGGTGGACCTGCCCGACGCCCCCTCGGCACCCATCGACAACACCGATGACGAACCACTGATCGTTTCGGTGCGCGCCGACGGCACCTATTACCTAAATCTCGGCAAGGACGAAAAAGTGGCCAAGCCCCTTGAGGAAATTAGCGCAACAGTGGCCAAGGTACTGCGGCAGAAGCCCGCCACCCCGGTGCTGGTGTGGGGTGACACCGAGGCCCGCTACGGCCTCATTGTGGGCGCCATGACCCAGTTACAACAGGCCGGTGCCCCGAGCGTCGGACTGGTCACTGAACCCCCGCAGGAGTAGCGTAGGCTATGCGTGGCTCCTACCCACTGGCGATCGCCGTCAGCCTTTTGCTGCACGGGGCGCTGATTGTCCTGCTGGTCTACGGCTGGGAGGCGACCAGTGAGCGGGAGCTGAAACCAATGCCGCAAGTGGTGCAGGCGAAACTGGTAACCCTTGAGCCCAAGGTGACCAAAAAGAAGACGCCTCCCCCCAAGGTGGACCTTGAGCAGAAGCGTCGCCAGCGCGAGCTGGACCGTCAGCGCCGCGCGCAGGAGGTGAAAAAACCCCGTGCGGTAGAAAAAAAGCCCGAGCGTGACGAGGCGAAGAAGACCGAGGACGAGCTTAAGAAACAGGAAGACCAGGCGCGCGCGGAGAAAGAACGCCAGGAACAATTGGACCGCGAACGCCAGAGCGCCTTCGAGGAGGCGCTGGAGGAAGAGGAGGAGCTGTTGGATGCCAGCGAGGACACGCAGGCAGTCATGTCCGTGGCCCAGGCTATCCGGACGCGCATCGAATCCGTCTGGAGCCGCCCTCCCAGTGCCCGCAACGGCATGCTTACGGTGGCACAAATCAACTTTGTACCCACCGGCCGCGTGGTGGCAGCCAATATTGTCGAGGGCAGTGGCAATGCCGCATTGGATCGCTCAGTGCTCACCGCCATTCGCAAAGTGGAGGTGTTTCCCGAAGTGGCGGAGCTGGCCCGCCGGGAGCCCGCCCTGTTCGAGCGCGAAGTGCGCACAACCCTGTTGAACTTTAGAGTCGAAGACCTGCGCCAATGATCAGAAAACTCGCCATACTCGTTTCCCTTGCCATTACCCTGTCGGTGAGCGGGATTGCCCGGGCCCAACTGGTGGTGGATATCACCAGTGGCATAGACGACCCCACGCCGATCGCAGTGTCACCGTTTGGCTGGTCCGGTACCGGCGTGCTGCCGGAGGATGTGTCCGGGATCGTCGCCGCCGACCTGCGTCGCAGTGGCCTGTTTGCCCCGGTGCCCAAAGAAGATATGTTGTCTTTCCCAAAATCCCCGGACGAAATAGTGTTCCGGGACTGGCGCATCCTCGGCGCTGAATATGTGGTGACAGGCCGTATTGAGCCCCAGGCAGATGGCTATCTGCTGACCTTTGACCTGGTGAATATTTTTGGCCAGCAGAAAATGTTCACCCGGCAGGTGAGTGGGGGGCGCGATCAATTGCGGGATATCGCCCACCGCGCGGCGGACGAGATCTTTCAGGCCATCACCGGTATCCGCGGGGCCTTCTCCACCCAGATGGTTTACGTGTTGGAACAGACCCGTGGCGGTCGCCCCAGCTATGTACTGATGCGGGCGGATATCGACGGCGCGCGACCGCGGGAGATCCGCCGTTTCAGCGCGCCGGTGATGTCACCCAGCTGGTCGCCGAACGGGCAGCAGGTGGCCTACGTATCCTTTGAAACCGGGCGCCCGGCTATCTTTGTCGAAAACCTGAATACCGGTGCACGCCGGCAGCTGACCAACTTCAAGGGGCTGAACAGTTCACCGGCCTGGTCCCCGGACGGAACCAAACTGGCCATGGTGCTCTCCAAGGACGGCAATCCGGAGATCTATGTGTTGGATTTGAATTCCGGACGCTTTACGCGCATGACCCGTCACTTCTCCATCGATACCGAGCCGAACTGGATGCCTGACGGCAAATCGCTGATTTTCACCTCCGATAGGGGAGGTAAGCCACAAATTTATCAATTGACGCTTGCCACCGGTCAAGTAGACCGCTTAACCTTCGATGGTGACTATAACGCTAGGCCGCGGGTGTCACCGGATGGCAAGACGCTGGTAATGGTCCATCGCAGCAGGGGGGTTTTCACCATTGCGACAATGGATATCAATTCCGGCCGAATGCGTGTGCTCACGGAGACGTCGCTGGACGAATCCCCCAGTATCGCCCCCAACGGAGCCATGTTGATGTATGCCACCAAGCGGGGGGGCAAGGGTATTCTGGCGGCGGTTTCGCTGGATGCGGGAGTGAAGTACAACCTGCCCTCCCAGCGGGGGGATGTTCGCGAACCGGCATGGTCGCCTTACTTTGACTGAATTGGGGATGCCTGTTGAATAGCGGGCCGAGGTTTCAGCAAACAATACAAGTATCTTAGTAAGAATCTTACAGAATAGAGTTTTCGATAACACAAAAAGCGGAGTAGCTTATGTTTAAATCAGTAAAAACTGGCCTGGGTCTGGCTGCTGTATTTGCGGTATTGGCCGGTTGTTCTACTACCGATACAGTGGATGGTGGCCAGGAGGCGCAGGTGGTGGGCACTACTACCCCTCCACCGGTTGTTGAGACCCCGGTCGAGGAAACCGTAGTGCCGTTGGACAATACGGTTTACTTTGACTTCGACAAATCCCTGTTGAAGCCGGAAACCCGCGAACTGCTGATACAGCACGCCGACCGCCTGCGCGGTTCCGCGCTCAGCGTGCGCCTGGAAGGCCATGCTGACGAGCTGGGCACCCGGGAGTACAACCTGGCCCTGGGTGAGCGCCGCGCCAATGCGGTTCGCGATTTCCTGGTCCTGCAGGGCGTCGACTCCGGCAGCCTCGAAGTTATCAGCTATGGTGAAGAGCGTCCGGCTGTTCCTGGTGACAGCGAAAGCGCCCGCGCCATGAACCGCCGCGTCGTAATCGTCGAGTAACCCAACAGGCTGCCCATGGCACTCTTGATAAGACAAGCCGCAGTCACCGTAGTCACACTGGCTGCGGTATCCTCGGTTCTCGCGCAGGCCCCGGTGGTGGACCTGTCCGAGAACCGGGATTCCCGGCCGGTCCCCGTCTATGGTGACGGCTCTGCCGGGGAATCCCGTTATTCCAGCGCTGTGCCGGTGGCTGCGCAGCAGCCCCGTGCCCAGACCAACCCACAGGCGGAAGCCTACTACCAGATGCAGGTGCTGCAGCAGGAAGTGCGGGAATTGCGCGGCGTTGTGGAAGAGCTGCGACATGAGATAAAACGCCTCAAGCAGCAGCGCACCGATGACTATATGGACCTGGACCGGCGCATCTCCCGGCTTTCGGGTGAGCAGCCATCGCCCCTCCCCGAAGACGGCGGTGATGCCCCCGCTGACCCGGGTGGCGATGCCAGTGAAGCCCCCCAGTCCGTACCTGGTGCCCAGGGCGGTGACGAGCGCGAGCGCTATCAGGCCAGTTTTGGTATGGCCCGTGAAGGCGACTATGTGGGCGCCAGTACCGCATTCAAACGCCTGTTGGCCGACTTTCCCAACGGCAAATATGCCCCCAACGCCAACTATTGGCTGGGTGAGATAGCATTGGTCCAGGGCGATCTCGAAGGAGCCCGCCAGTGGTTTGTGGCCTTACTGGACGGTTATCCCAACTCCACCAAAGTGTGGGACGGGCGTTACAAGCTGGGTACTGTCTATCATCAGTTGGGTGACGACAGCCGCGCCCGCGAGTTGCTGGAGCAGGTGGCCGCCAGTGATGCCCGCGCCGCTGGCCTCGCCAAGCAGTATCTGCAGGAGAATCTGCAGCAATAAATCCCAGTTTTGCGACCAAGCGGTCGATGCCCGTCGCTGGTTTTTTAACCGCAATGCCACTATGATTTCGCGCCCGGACGGCATCGGCCGCCCGGGCGTTTTACTTTGTCTGGTGACTATGACCGAATTGCATACTGGGTCGCAGAGTTTGCACAGGGAAACACTGCGTATCAGTGAGATCTTTTACTCCCTGCAGGGGGAGGCGCGGGACTCGGGGCTGCCGACGACATTCGTGCGCCTCACAGGCTGCCCGCTGCGCTGCACCTACTGCGATTCCGAATATGCCTTTTACGGCGGCGAGCGCTTGTCGCTGGCCGAAATACTGGGGAGAGTGCGCAGCTACCCGGCGCGCAACCTGTGTGTGACCGGTGGTGAACCGCTGGCCCAGCCAAACTGCCTGCCGCTTCTCACTGCCCTGTGTGATGCCGGCTACCAGGTGTCGCTTGAAACCAGCGGGGCCCTGTCTGTCGAAGAGGTGGACAGGCGCGTGTCGCGGGTGGTCGATCTGAAGACCCCGGCCTCTGGAGAGCAGCATCGCAACCGGATGGAAAACATCGCCCTGCTCAATCAACGCGACCAGGTAAAATTCGTTATCTGTGACCGGACAGACTTCGATTGGGCGATCTTTACCCTGGACAGCTACCGCCTGTCCGAGCGGGTCGGCGAAGTACTGTTTTCCCCGAGTCATGATCAGCTCGCACCCCGCCAACTGGCCGAGTGGATACTGGAAACCGGAGTACCGGTGCGCATGCAGATCCAGTTGCATAAATTGCTGTGGGGCGACGTCCCGGGAGTATAAATGACTGAAAGAAGAGCTGTGGTCCTGCTAAGCGGAGGGCTGGATTCCGCCACCGTGCTGGCCATGGCCCGTGCAGAGGGTTACCTGTGTTACGCCCTGGGGTTTGATTATGGCCAGCGCCACCAGGCTGAGTTGCGCGCCGCTCAGAGGGTCGCGACAAGCCTTGGCGCCCGCCAATACAAGGTAGTAAGGCTGGACCTGCGCACTATCGGCGGTTCCGCACTCACGGACGACAGTATTCAGGTGCCGGAAACCGAGACCGATGGTATCCCGGTTACCTATGTGCCGGCGCGAAACACTGTGTTTCTATCAATCGCCCTCGGTTGGGCGGAGGTACTGGGTGCGCGGGATATTTTTGTCGGCGTGAATGCAGTGGACTATTCCGGCTACCCGGACTGCCGCCCCGACTATATCGAGGCGTTTGAGCGTATGGCGAATCTGGCCACCCGAGCCGGAGTCGAAGGCTGTGGGTTGCGTATTCGGGCGCCGCTGATGCAGATGGGCAAAGCGGACATAGTCCGCCGCGGCAGCGCATTGGGCGTCGATTACAGCCTGACCGTATCCTGCTATCAGGCGGATACAGACGGTATCGCCTGCGGTCGCTGTGATAGCTGCCGCCTGCGTGCCGCAGGATTTGCCGAAGCGGGCCTGGCCGACCCCACGCCCTATGCCAGCACTTGATGTGTGAGCCGGACTTTGGCTCTAAGCTCTTCAAATCTTTAAGATTTTTTACCATCAGGTATTGTTTTTCGGAAATAGATCCGTAAGATACGCAACTCCTCACGTTGAGGCATCGAAGGGTCGTTAGCTCAGTTGGTAGAGCAGTTGGCTTTTAACCAATTGGTCGCTGGTTCGAATCCAGCACGACCCACCATATTCCGGGGCCTGTAGAGCATTCGCTACCTCCACTCTGTCCCACAAAGAGCCAATTGTCCCACAAGATCACTTTTATTTAGTCAGCTTCTTCAGGCTTGCGATGATAATGCCGCCTAGTCGTTGAGGCGCTCGTGTGAGACAACCGGCGCCTCGCCTGTTCCATATCTTCACTGTCAGAAGCGACTTTGGCTCGTAGGTCATTTTCGGTAAACCGCTCTTGAATTGCTCCCATCTTGAGCGCTTTGTCTATCCAGCGCCGAAAGATGCTATCGAAGCCACTGGTATTGCCTTCCTCATCAATGTATGGGTCACCCTTGCGGGTGCAAAAGAGGTAGTTGGTACTGGATACGCGCTGCGGACGTGCCGCAAGAGCAGCTGCCCAGGCAGCCTCACGCTCTGGTGTAAGTTTGTACACAGTTACTTTCCCTGATGAATCGGCTGTCTTAGCCGGTTGCACCTTAATTCCCTCATTGGTCTTAGTCCGCAGCTCAAGGCGAAGCATGTCGGCTTTGCGTGCTCCTAGTGTCATTTTCAGCCCTACATAAGCTTGAAGGAAGTTACTGGCATAGGACAAAGCAGCATGCAGTTCCTCGTCGGTGACATATCGCTTGCGGACGCGCCCTGGATTTTTTATACGGAGACCGCGCATGGGGTGTTGATTATTACGCAGTACCCCCCATTCAATTGCTTTGCTAAATAAGTGTGAGAGTACCTCTAAATCACGATTGGCAGATGTAGGGGTTTCTCGACGTAAGTCGCGATACTTGAAAATTTGGTGGCTCTCTATTTCACTAGGGGGCATATGTCCAAATACGGCACGTAATCGCTTCAAACTGATGAGATTGTTACGCCGTGTTGCTGGCGCTTTTAGAGGTGCCACTTCCGAAATGTAGCGATCCATCAGCTCACTCATAATACTGATATTGGATGTTTCGCTGTCTAACTCCTGCATTATCTCGGAATATCGTTGAGCCGCGTCGGCTATGGTGTAGCCGAGCGTATATTCCGCCTTGCCATCGAAGAGTCGATGACGAGTGGTAGCGTCAAGCCAGCGGGGCACTCGATAACGCCAAGCTCCGTTTTTCCAGCGCACACCTTTAGCAAAGGGCTTTTTGGTCAGTTTGCCAGTTCCCATTTTGGTTCCGTCTTATTTTGATTCAGTCGGACTTCCGGGCGCAGATCCTCATAAAGTACTTTCGGCCGCCCTGTCCGCGGGCAACGAAGGAAACGAACACCCATGGCAACCAGGGCCTTGCACTGCTTATCCGGGTGCCGGTAATCCGTTAGCTCTCGGATTTCCTCAATGGTTAATAGGCGCACGCGCTTTCTCCTTAATCCAACTCAAACCGCCAGGACCTTTCCAATAACAGGGCCCCTACATTGGCTACAGGTTTCTTTCACTATTGCGGCTATTGCTTAGCTTCCTGTTTCAAAGTACTGTCAGTCCTATGGCCGCTTCGATACCACTGCATACGCTGCCGTATCTCATGCCGCACTTTTGGACTGCATATACGTACTAATAAATGCAGCAGCTAACTTCGCATTGATTGCATTGCCATAACCGCGCAATCGTCCCACTCTTGCGGGAGCCCCATCAGCCAGCGGGAATGTGCCGGGTTCAACTGGCCTGAACTTTCCATCTTTGCAGCCGAGCCAGTCAGGGTTTCGCCAGAAGCCGCCAGTCGGACCGGGCCCGCTGGATCTCTCAGCAAGGCAACCGTCTCCGGTAAAGCCATTCCTACAGATCGAGGACTGACCCGACCCCCTTTGCTTGAATCCGAGGCAATGGGAGTTGGCCAACCCGCTAATGTCGCCTGATATGGCAGCTGACGTCCTCTCGCTCGAGGTGTGGTAGGGTCGCCCTTGTGGTCTCGACTTGTAGGAGTTATCCATCCGCTCTTGAGCAACGAAGTAGAGGCGCTGCCGGATGTTCGGAGCACCGACGCCCGCAGCGCATAAATCGAGCGCCCCGCTGGTGTAGTTCGCTCCTTCCAGGTCAGCCTGTACAAGGTCGAGCCAACCGAGCGCAGATTTACTCGAAGACTGCTCGCCAAAGATTGTTCCAGGGCGGCACTGCTCAATGAGATGGAACCACGCGGGCCATAGGTGCCGCTCGTCAGCTTCCCCTTCTCCCTTGCCTGCCGGGCTGTAAGGTTGGCATGGGCAGCTCCCGGTCCATCCTGGTTTGTTATCGGGCCAGCCTGCCTCTCTGAGTGCGTAGCTCCAGACCCCAATTCCGGCGAAGAAGTGGCATTGTGTGTATCCCACAAGCTCATTTGGTCGAACATCCTCAATGCTCCTCTCGTCGACATCGCCTGGCGCTATGTGACCGGCTGAAATCAGTTCTCTTAACCACTGGGCCGCAAATGGATCAATCTCGTTGTAATAAGCTGCCATCACTC